>NZ_SMJZ01000454.1 GCF_004348345.1 Nonomuraea longispora | reverse complement strand
GAAGATCACGGTCGACGCCCAGGGCGAGATCCTCCAGCTCAAGGACACCCTGAACACCATGGTCGACCAGCTGTCGTCCTTCGCCGACGAGGTGACCCGCGTCGCCCGGGAGGTCGGCACGGAGGGCAAGCTGGGCGGCCGCGCCGAGGTGAAGGGCGTGTCCGGGGTCTGGAAGGACCTCACCGACAACGTCAACTCGATGGCCAACAACCTCACCTATCAGGTGCGCAACATCGCCCAGGTGACCACGGCCGTCGCCAACGGCGACCTCACCCGCAAGATCGACGTCGACGCCCAGGGCGAGATCCTGGAGCTCAAGTCGACCATGAACACGATGGTCGAGCAGTTGTCGTTGTTCGCCTCCGAGGTGACCCGCGTCGCCCGGGAGGTCGGCACGGAGGGCCAGCTCGGCGGCCAGGCGCAGGTGCGCGGCGTGTCCGGGGTCTGGAAGGACCTCACCGACAACGTCAACTCGATGGCCAACAACCTGACCTCGCAGGTGCGCCAGATCGCGGCGGTGTCGTCCGCGGTGGCGCAGGGCAACCTGTCCAGGAAGATCACGGTCGACGCCCAGGGCGAGATCCTCCAGCTCAAGGACACCCTGAACACCATGGTCGACCAGCTGTCGTCCTTCGCCGACGAGGTGACCCGCGTCGCCCGGGAGGTCGGCACGGAGGGC
>NZ_SMJZ01000453.1 GCF_004348345.1 Nonomuraea longispora | reverse complement strand
AGCCTGGATCCACAGCTTGAAGCTTGGGGCGAGATTGGCGAAATGAAGTGAGGTGTCCCTTGAGCTGGGAGGATGGGAGTTCTTCACGCTTCCATCGGCCCGCTGCAAAGGACACCTCGTAAGTTGGAATTCTCCCACGCCGCTGGCCGTACGCAGGCGATCTTCGATGATGAGCATGTGATTTCCTACGCGGGGCTGGCTCCGGCGCTGCGGCTGGCCGAGCGGACCGGCCTTGGGCCGCTGGTCGGCGAGTACGTGGCGCTGGGCGCGGCCGATGGGGTCAACGCGCCGGCGAAGGTGACCTCGATCGTGGCCGGGATGGCCTGCGGCGCTGACAGCATCGACGACCTGGACCTGCTGCGGCGCGGCGGGATGGACACGATGTTCACCGGGATCCGCGCGCCGTCCACGCTGGGCTCGTTTCTGCGCGCATTCACCTGGGGCAACGTGCGCCAACTCGACAAGGTCGCCCGGCAGGTGCTGGTGGCGCTGGCCGCCCACACCCCGCTGCTGCCCGGCAAGGACGTGCTGGCGTTCTTGGACATCGACTCGATGCAGCGGCGCACCTACGGGTATGCCAAGCAGGGCTCGGGCTTCGGCCACACCAAAGTTCAGGGGAAGAGTGTCCTGGTCAGGGGGCTGAATGCGTTGACCGTCACCATGTCTACGCCGCTGTCGGCACCGGTGGTGGCCGCCAGCCGGTTGCGTGGCGGCACGGCCGCCTCGGCCCGCGGTGCCGCTTCGGCGGTGCGCGAGTCCATCGGCACCGCCCGCCAGGCGGGCTGCACCGGCACCCTGGTTC
>NZ_SMJZ01000452.1 GCF_004348345.1 Nonomuraea longispora | reverse complement strand
CCCCCGCTGCCACGCCCCCCGCCGCCGGGGTGCGGGTCGGGACAGCGGTCGCCGTCTCGGCCGCTGAGGCGGCCGACCCCGTACGGTTGCGCATCCCCGCCATCAAGCTGTCCACCCGGGTAGGCCCGCTACGGCTCGACGCCAGCGGCCGCCTGGTCGCTCCCGAACGCTTCGACCAAGTGGGCTGGAACAAGGCCGGGCCGGAGCCGGGCGAGCGGGGTGTGGCCGTGATCGCCGGTCACGTGGACTCCACCACCGGGCCCGCCGTGTTCTATCGCCTGCGCCGGCTGGGCGACGGTGACCGGGTGCACGTGGACCGGGCCGACGGCAGCACGGTCACGTTCGTGGTCGGCCGTGTGACCCGGTACCCCAAGAGCCGCGTACCCGACAAGGAGGTCTATCACGGCGGCCGGGGCGCCGAGCTCCGCCTGATCACGTGCGGCGGTACCTTCGACCGCGCCCGCCGCAGCTACCGCGACAACGTGGTCGTGTTCGCGCGCCGGTCAGCGTGACGCCGTGACGGTGTGCGCCCCCGACGTCGTGGCGGCCGGTGTGCCGCCGGGAACGGCTTCCCGGCGGCACACCGGTGCGTGGCCCGGCCGGGGCTACGGGCCGGTTCCCCCGGACTGTGGGGCCCGGCATTCGCCTTCGTGTACGGCTGAGGTCGGAACCCGTTTACCCGAGGGCCGTAGCATGCCGCGCATGGCGGAGCGTTATCCCACGTCGGTGCCGTACCGGCAGGCGAGCGGCGGGTACCACACGTTCAGGATCCCGGCGGTCGTGGTGACCGGGGCGGGCACGGTCCTGGCG
>NZ_SMJZ01000451.1 GCF_004348345.1 Nonomuraea longispora | reverse complement strand
AACCTGTTCCAACAGCGGAGCTCCTGTGGTGAGGATGTCTTGGAGTGACAGACCTCTTCTACAGCAGCTCCGCTGCTTTGTTCATCGGTCTTGACGAACAGCCCTCTCCCTTAACTGAACGGCGTTGGCTCTAGATGTGCGAGGACGGTGTGGTTGGCGGCCCAGCCATCGGGGAACTTAATCGGCACATTGAGCTGGACCTTCGGACTCGAAGGATGGCTGTCGAGGAGATCGGTGATGCCGGCTCTGGCGACCACGATGCACGCATGACGATGACGGGACGTCAGCACACACAAGCGCCCCGACTCCAGATGGAACGCCGTGGCATCACGGCGGCCGGACAGTGGATGCCAGACGATCGTGATGTCGTACTCGCGACCTTGCAGCCGGTTCGCCGTGTCGACGGCCACCCCGTCGGGCACACCCGCCTTCCGTACCGCTGGCGTACTCATCGTCGATGAGACAGGCTTTGTGAAAAGGGGCACCAACTCGGCCGGGGTCCAGCGCCAATACACCGGCACCGCCGGGCGGATCGAGAACAGCCAGGTCGGGGTGTTCCTGGCCTATGCCACTGGGCGTGGACGGGCACTGGTGGACCGGCGGCTCTACCTGCCCCGCCGGGTGGCCCGGAGGAGTCTCACCTCCGGGCTCCCACAGAACGGAGCGTGACGATCTCTCGTCACTCCGCTCTGATGGCGCTTCGAAGATCTGACCAGACCTGCTCTGTGAAATTTGCCAGGTGAGCGACTCGCCGAGAGAGATCGTTCTTGTCTCGGTGGGGCTCCCTCGACGCTTCGGGTGATCACGTTTCGAAGCG
>NZ_SMJZ01000450.1 GCF_004348345.1 Nonomuraea longispora | reverse complement strand
CCGGCGGTGATGGCGCCAGTCGTACCCATCTGGAGAATGATGTCGAAGGCGAGGGCGTTGACCAGCCATGGCTGGCCCTGCGTCAGCTCGAAGACCCGGTCGGCCGCGTCCTTGGTGAATTCCTGTGCGGTGGCGTGGGTGTGCTGGCCGTAGAGTTCGGCGATCTGGTCGGCGGTGAAGTCGCCCAGCCGCAGTGACTTGGTGACGATGTTGAACGGGCTGGCCGGATTGCTCCTTTCGGGGTCGCCACCTGAGGCGACTTTGTAGTCGCGCAGGTCGCGCAACCCGCACAGCACCACGGACGCGGGGAACGGACGCCCCTCATGCCGCGTGTTGTGGCCGTCGCGGAGCTGGCTCAGGATGCTGACCAGGCTGTTGCCTTGCAGGGCGTCGATCTCGTCGAGGAACAGCACCACCCGGCGGGGGCTGCGGCGGCACCACTCGCTCAGCGCCGAGCCGAACCGGCTGCCCGGCGTGACCTGCGGCCAGGCGTCTGGCGGCAGCAGTTTCTTGGGCCATCCCGTCCGCTCGGCGGCCTCGCGAAGGGAATCCAGCAGCAGCGACTCGGCGGCGGCGTAGTCGTCGCCGGCCGCCTTGGCGCGTTCGCAGGAGAACGTCAGGGCGGCGGTGTCGCCCTCGGCGGTCAGTTCGGACGCCAGGGTGTTCAGTGTGGTGGTCTTGCCGGTCTGCCGGGGCGCGTGCAGTACGAAGTAGCGGTCCATGTCGATGAGCTCGCGCGCCTGGGGGAGCCGCTGTGTGGGGGGCAGCATGTAGTGGTGCTGCGGGCTGCACGGGCCGGTGGTGTTGAAGTATCTCGCTCGGGGTGGCC
>NZ_SMJZ01000449.1 GCF_004348345.1 Nonomuraea longispora | reverse complement strand
CCGCCCGCACCCTCCACCCCGCCACCGTCGCCCTGGTCGCCACCACAGCCAAACTGGCCGAGTCCCAGCTCGCCCTGCGCATGCACGAACGCGACGAGCACCTGCGCCGCCGCTACGAAGCGCTGCGCGGGCGGCCAGGCATCCTGCTGTCGTCCACCGGCCGCGTCATCTCCGGCGACCCGTCAGGCTGCCTCGGCGAACGCGTCCCCCTCGCCAACCAGGCCCAGCGCATGCTCCTCAGAGACGGCTCCGTCGCCCTGATCGAGCCCTTCTCCAGCGGCTTCCTCCTGCGCCCCTCGCCGTCCACCACGCCGCCGACCCTGACCATGGCGTTCCTCGGCGAACGCACCCCCACCGCCACCTTCGGCGACCGCGAACAACCCCTGTCACTCCGGCACGCCGAGATCCTCGCCCTCCTGGCGCTGCACCCCCACGGGCTGACGGCCGAGCAACTGTCGTTCCTGCTCTACGGCGACGACGGCAACCCCGTGACGATCAGGGCGGAGATCCACCGGCTGCGCGCCCAGTTCGGCAACGCGATCGCGGCCAAACCGTACCGGCTGACCTGCCCCGTCGAGGCCGACTTCCTGGAGCTGCGCCGCCACCTCGCCGCCGGCGACCCGGCGGCGCTGGCCCGCGCCTACTGCGGCCCGCTGCTGCTGCGTTCGGAGTCGCCGGAGATCCGCAGGGAACGCGACGAGATCGAGGCCCAGGTACGCGCCTGCATGCTGCGGCGCGGCACACCCGGCGACCTGTGGGCGTACGCGCAGACCTGTAACGGGCGCGAGGACTACGAGGTGCTCGAACGTCTCGCCGCCCTGCCGCCCACCGACCCCCGC
>NZ_SMJZ01000044.1 GCF_004348345.1 Nonomuraea longispora | reverse complement strand
CCCCCGGCACTCCGCAACCCACCGACTGGGGCGACCCTGACCGGCTGCGCGCGCTGTTCGGCGACGGGATCGCCGACTTCCGTGCGACTCGCAGGGACTTCGTCTTCCGCTACCGCTCGCCCGAGCACTGGCTGGAGCATTTCAAGACCAACTTCGGACCCACCAGCATGGTCTTCTCCGTGCTCACTCCGCGCCAGGCGACGGCGCTCGAGCGGGACCTGATCGACATGTGGCACCCGTGGAACAGGGCCACCGACGGCGCCCTGGTCGCACCCGTCGAATACCTTGAGGCCATACTGACCAAGAAGCCCTGAGCAGGAACCGACCGCGCGGCCGGCCGGCGTTCGGCGGGATCGGGTCACACCGACCGCCGGCGAGCGCCGACCGGCGGAAGTCGTGAGAAAGGCCGACCGCGTGGGCGGTCGGCCTTTCGTCTGTCAGCCGGCCTCGGCGACGGGGGCGAGCGCATCGCCGAACGAGCCGAGCAGCGACTCGATGGCGGTCAGGCAGGTGCCGCACCCGGTGCCCGCGTGGGTCTCCCTGCCGATGGCCGCCGCCGTGTCCGCGCCCGCCAGCCACGCGGTCCTGATCCGGTCCTTGGAGACGCCGTTGCAGTGGCAGACCGTCGACGTGCCCGGCAGCCGGGCCGGATCGTGCGCCGGTTCGTGGGCGGCCAGCTCAGGGAAGAGCAGGCTCTCCCGTACGGCGGGCACCCGGCTTTGCCGGTCGTACAGTTGCGTGAGCGTGCCGACCGCGTCACCGCGGCCCAGCAGGATGGCGCCGGCGAGCCGGTGGTCGCGGATGACCAGCTTCCGGTAGATCCCGGCGGCGGGATGACTGAAGGTGACGGTCTCGCCTTCCGCGTGCACATCGCCCAGCGACGCCACCTCCAGGCTGGGCGCCTTGAGCCTGGTGACCACCTGAGACCCGCGGTAGCGCACCGGCTCCCCCGCGAGGTGGGCGGCGAGCACGGCGGCCTGGTCCCAGCAGGGGCCGACCAGGCCGTAGGTGACGCCGCGATGCTGCGCGCATTCACCGATCGCGTACACGGCCGGGTCATCGGTGCGGAGCCGGTCGTCCACCACGATGCCGCGCTCGACCGCCAGCCCCGCGTCCTGGGCGAGGGACGTGACGGGACGCACCCCACAGGAGGTGATCACCAGGTCTGCCTCGATCGACGCGCCGTCGGCCAGCACCACCCCGCCGGGCTCGACCGCCGCGACGCTGACGCCGACGTGGACGGTGATGCCGAGACCGGCCAGCGTCCTGGCGAGGATGTCGCCCCCGTGGGCGTCGAGCTGGCGTTCCATGAGGTGACCCGCGAGGTGCACGATGGTCACCCGGTTACCCCGTACCGCCAGCCCGCGTGCCGCCTCGATACCGAGCAGGCCGCCGCCGATCACCACGGCGTGGCGGGCGGTGCGGGCGCGGGCGAGGATGCGCTCGCAGTCATCCAGCGTGCGGAACGGGAGGGTGCGTTCGATGCCGGGCACGGGCGGCATGAGCGGCTCGCTGCCGGTGGCCAGGACGCAGACGTCGTAGCGGGCGCGGCTGCCGTCCTCGGCGACGACCTGCCGTGCCGCCCGGTCGATCGCGGTGACCCGCAGGCCGGAGCGGACATCGACGTCGTCGGGCAGCGGCGTCGCCAGTTGGCTCTCGCGGGTGGTCTCGGCGAGCACGCCGGAGAGCAACACCCGGTTGTACGGCAGACGCGGCTCGGCCCCGAACAGGGTGATGTCCGCGCCGCGCAGCCGTGCGTCACTGACCAGCCGGGCGCCGGCCATGCCGCCGCCGATCACTACCACTTTCACGGGCGGCCTCCACGCGTACTGCGCACACCTTCAGTTCCGGCATGCGCGAGATGGGATCCAGGGCTGGATTTGTCAGGAAATTTGCTCCCAACCAGTGGAAGGGCATGAACACCGTGTCGTGCCGGACACCCGCGGTGATCCTGGCGGGTACGGTGACGCTGCCCCGGCGGCTGCTCACCCGGACGGCGTCGCCCTGCGCCACTGACAGCCGGGCCGCCAGATCGGGGTGCAGTTCGACGTACGGCCCAGGGACGGCACGGTCGAGATCGCGGACCCGGCGGGTCTGCGCGCCGCTCTGGTAGTGCTGCAGCACCCGGCCCGTGGTGAGGTAGACCGGGTAGTCCGCGCAGATGTCCTCGGCCGCCGGGCGGAACTGCACAGGCACGAAGCGCGCCCTGCCGTCGGGGGTGGCGAAGCCGTCCTGGAACAGCCGCGTCCCTCCCCAGAACCCTCCGGTGTCGTAGTCGATCCGCGAGTAGTCGGCGGGGCCGCCGGCGCTGGCCCGGCGGAGTTCCGCGAAGACGCGCTCGGGGTCGGGAGTGAAGTCTCCCGGGGCGTTCATGCGCCGTGCGAGCTCGTACATGACGTCCAGGTCGGATCGGACGCCGGGCGGTGGGACGGTCGCCCTGCGGCGGCGGACCACCCTGCCCTCCAGGGTCGTCATGGTGCCGTTCTCCTCCGCCCACTGGGTGACGGGCAGGACCACGTCGGCCAGCCGGGCGGTCTCGGACGGAACGACATCGCACACCATCAGGAAGTCAAGGGCACGCAGTCGCCGCCGTACGCGTGCCGTATCGGGCGCGGAGACCGCCGGGTTGGAGCCGAAGACCAACAGCGCCCTGGGTCCGCCCGGCGCGCCCAGTGACCGGAGAAGTTCGTGGGCCGACCGCCCGGGCCCCGGCAGGTCCTGCGGACGAACTCCCCAGACGCGTGCGACGTGCGCACGCGCCGCGGGATCGCGGATGTCGCGATAGCCGGGCAACTGGTCGGCCTTCTGCCCGTGCTCTCGACCGCCCTGTCCGTTGCCCTGCCCGGTGAGCGTGCCGAAGCCGGATCCCGGACGGCCGGGCAGTCCCAGGGCGAGCGCCAGGTTGATGAAACCGGTCACCGTGTCCACGCCCTTGGCGTGCTGTTCGGCGCCGCGCGCGGTGAGCACGACGGCGGGACGGCGTGCCAGCGCGCGGGCCGTCTCGCGCATCAGGCGCACCGGCACCCCGGTGATCCGCTCCGCCCGCTCCGGCCAGTAGGCGTTGGACGCCGCGACCGCCTCGGGGAAGCCGCAGGTCCGTTCCGCTATGTAGCCGGCGTCGATGAGGTCGTCGGCGACGGCGATGTGCAGCAGCCCCAACGCCAGCGCCAGATCCGTCCCGGGGGTGATCTGCAGATGCAGGTCGGCGAGCCTGGCCGTCGCCGTCAGGCGCGGATCCACCACGATCAGCCGTTTCGCACCGCGCAACCGCCGTATGAAGGGCGGCATGGTCTCGGCCGGGTTGGCCCCGACCAGCAGCACGGTCTCCGCTTCCGCGAGGTCGGCGGCGGGGAACGGCAGGCCACGATCGACGCCGAAGGCGCGTTGCACGGCGGCGGCCGCCGACGACATGCAGAAGCGGCCGTTGTAGTCGATCTGGCTGGTGCGCAGCGCGACGCGGGCGAACTTGCCCAGCAGGTACGCCTTCTCGTTGGTGAGGCCGCCCCCGCCGAACACCGCCACGCCGTCCGGGCCGTAAGACTCCTGAACCAGGCGGATGCGAGTGACGGCCAGATCGAGCGCGTCGTCCCAGGTGGCGGGCTGCCCGTCCACCAGGGGCGTGGTCAGCCGATCCGGCGCGCGCAGCACCTCGGCGGCCGTCCAGCCTTTCTGGCACAGGTTCTCGGCGGAGATCAGCCCGCCGGACGAGACGTCCATGCCGCACTGGAGCGCGCAGTAGGGGCAGTGCGTCCTGGTCATACCCGCGCCTCGGCCAGGCTGGGCCGCCACCACAGCAGCACCGTGCGCATGTAGCACCACCACGTGACCCCGCAACAGACCAGGTAGAACAGCACGAACGCGGCCAGCGCCGCCCCCGCGCCGCCGACGGCCGCGTAGGACGCGCCGAACGCGCGGTTGATGAAGAAGCCGCCCAGCGCGCCGACCGCGGACACCAGGCCGAGGGCGGAGGAGGTCGCGCGCCTGCCGCCTTCCGCACTGCGCTCGATCGTCGTGAAAATGGCCGGGATCATGCGGTAGGTGGAGCCGTTCCCTACTCCGGACGTGACGAACAGGAGCATGAACGCCGCGAAGAACGCGGGGAAGACGGCGGACGCGATCGCCGCCCACACCGCAAGCGCGCCACAGCCCATGACGGCGAAGTTCCAGAAGGTCACCTTCGCTCCGCCGTACCGGTCCGACAGCCATCCGCCGAGCGGCCTGGCCAGTGACCCGGCCAGCGGGCCGGCGAACACCAGGGCGCCGACGGCCAGGTGCGGGAACTCGCTGCGCACCAGCAGCGGGAAGGCGGTCGCGTAGCCCATGAACGACCCGAACGTGCCGATGTAGAGAAACGACATGACCCACATCTGCCGGTGCCGCACCACCCGGAGTTGTTCACGCACGCTCGCCCTCGCCGAGGAGAGGTTGTCCATCCCCCACCAGGCGGCGAGGGCCGCGATCAGCAACAGCGGCACCCAGACCCATCCGGCGGCGGCCACCCCGTAGGCGGCGACCACCACCGGAATGACCACCTGGACGGAGCTGACCCCGACGTTGCCTCCCGCGGCGTTGAGGCCGAGGGCCACGCCCTGCTTGCCGGCGGGAAAAAAGTTGGTGATGTTGGCCATGCTGGAGGCGAAGTTCCCGCCGCCGAGGCCAGCCGTCGCCGCGATCACCAGGAACATCCAGTACGGCGTCGCGGGGTCGCGTACGGCGACGACGAGCAGCAGGGCGGGGATCAGCAGGAGCAGCGCGCTCAGCACCGTGAAATTCGCGCCTCCCATTCGCGCGGGCAAGAACGTGTAGGGGATCCGCAGGACAGCCCCCACCAAATTGGGTAACGCCACCAGCCAGAACAGCTGGTCCACGGAGAAATGGTATTCGCCGAGCGCCAGCACGGCCACGCTCCAGATCGTCCACACGGCGAATCCCAGATGTTCCACGAGGATCGACAGCACGAGATTGCGCCAGGCGACTCTCTTGCCCACCGCCCGCCAATACGCCGCGTCCTCGGGCCGCCAATCGTCGATGCGGCGGCGCCGGGAAAAACTTATGACCATGCTTTCTATAATGAGGCATACCGCAGGCGCGAAAACAATCACAGACGAAAAGGACAGTCGTCGTGTTAGAATCCCCCGTCGCCCTTGTCCCCGATCATCAGCTATTGATCTTCCTTTTGCAAGGCTGCACCCTGCTGGTCGCGGCCCGGCTGCTGGGTGCGCTGGCGCGGCGCATCGGAATTCCCGCGATCGTGGGTGAGCTTACGGCGGGCATGCTGCTGGGGCCGACCGTGCTCGGCAATGTCGCGCCTGAGTTTTTCGAGTGGTTTTTTCCGAGCGATCCCGCCCAGTTCCACCTTCTTGACGTCGTGGCCCAGTTGGGCGTGCTCCTGCTGGTCGCGTTGACCGGCGCGGAGACGGATCTCGCCGCGGTACGCAGACGCCGCCGGGCGGTCGTCGCCATCAGCTCCGCCGGAATGCTGGTGCCGCTCTGCCTGGGTGTGGCCATGGGGTGGCTGATGCCGGCGTGGGTGCGGCCCGACGGCGCGGATCCGCTGGTCTTCGCGCTGTTCCTGGGGGTGGTCATGGGCGTGAGCGCGTTGCCCGTCATCGCGAAGACGCTGATGGACCTCGACCTGCTCGGGCACCGGGTCGGCCAGTTGATCATTGCTTCCGGTGTGGTGCAGGACATCGTCGGCTGGCTGCTGCTCATGGTCGTGTCGGCGCTGGCGGTCACCGGCCTGTCCGCCGGCGACTGGGCGGTGTGGCTCGCCGCCCTGCCCGTGCTGGCGTGCGTGCTGCTCATCGGCAGGCCCGTGGCCCGCATGGCGGTGCGGTCCGCGCCCGGCTCGGCGGTCACCACGATCGTGATCATGACGCTGGTGGGGGCGGCGACGGCGCACGCCATGGGCATGGAGCCGGTCTTCGGCGCGTTGCTCGCGGGGCTCGCCATCGCACCCGTACGGGCGCGCATCGCTCCGGCCCTGTCCGTGGTGCGCACGTGGGTGATGTCGGTCCTGGCGCCGCTGTTCTTCGCCACGGTGGGCCTGCGCATGGACCTGACGGCGCTGGCCGAGCCCGCCATCCTGGCCGTGTCGGCGGCGGTGCTCTGCGTCGGCATGTCCGGGAAGTTCGCCGGCGCCTGGATCGGCGGCGCCTGCTCCGGCATGGACCGGTGGGAACGGCTGGCCGTGGGCGCGGGAATCAATGCCCGCGGCGTGGTCGAGGTGATTATCGCGACGGTCGGCCTGCGACTTGGAATTCTGGACGGCACGATGTACACCGTCATCGTGGTGTTCGCCATCGTGACGTCGTTGACCGCTCCGCCGATCCTGAGATTCGCCACCCGCAAGATGCCCCACACAGAAATGCCGGTGTCCCGCCAGCGAGACCTCGTCGTTGACTGAACCACCTTCCCGAGTATCGTCATGGCCATAAGAATTGGTTTCCCAGTGGAGATGCTCATGAAATTCGGAATTGGCATCGGCCGCACTTTGCCGGCCCATCAGGCGGCCGATGTCGCGGCGCTGGCGGACGAACTCGGATACGAGCACTGCACGTTCATCGAGTCGCAGAACCTGTGTCGCGACTCAACCGTCATGATGGCGCTCGCGGCCGAACAAACCACCCGCATCAAGCTCGGGCACGCGGTCACCAATCCGTATATTCGACATCCCGCGGTTCTGGCCAACACGATGGCGACGATCGACGAGCTTTCCAGCGGTCGCATCTTTTTGGGCATCGGCGCGGGCGGCAGTGCGGTCGCCATGGTGGGCCGCAGCGCGCGACCGCTGGGTGAGCTGCGCGACGTGGTCTCCTTCTTCCGCGCCTTCGTCGCGGGAGAGCAGACGACCTGGCACGACGCGCCGATGAGGTCGGGATGGTCCCGCAGGGACATCCCCGTCGTGCTGGGCACCCACGGCGCGCGCAGTTGCCGACTGGCCGGGAGCATCGCCGACGGCGTCTTCCTGCCGGGCCTCGACCCGCGGATCGCCGCGTGGAAGCGGGCACGGGTGGCCGAGGGCGCCGAGCAGGCCGGCAGGAGCCTGGACGACCTGGAGCTGTGGAGCCGGGGCGCCGTGTTCGTCCACGACGACGTGGACTACGCCAGGGAGTTCGTCCGCTCCTACGCCGCCACCTCGGCCTTCTTCCTGTGGCGCTCGGCGGTCAGCCGTCCGGAGCCGGTGAACCGCCTGCTCGCCTCCGCGCTGCCCGAGGGCGTGGCGGAGGAGATGGCCAAGCTGGCCGAGCGCTACCAGTGGGAGCAGCACGAGGCCAAGGGCGCGGCACACGCCCGCGACCTGTCCAGCGACCTGATCGACTGCTTCGCGATCTACGGCCCGCCCGGGCGGTGCGTGGAACGCCTTGGCGCCCTGGCCGAAGCCGGCGTCGACGCCGTGTCGTTCACCCTGTACGGCGTGCCGGACAAGGCTCACATGATCACCCGGATCATCCACGACGTGGCCGGTCAGCTCCGCTGACGACCGGAAAGGAATGCGCCGATGCCGTTCATCACGGTGCTCATGCTCAGCGGCAAGGATCTCGACCAGCGCCGCAGGTTCGCAGAAGAGGTGACCAAGTCGGCCGAGGCGACGCTGGGCGCCAGGCCCGAGGAGGTGCGTGTCCGGTTCGTAGAGATGGCACGCAGCGATTTCGCCCGGGCCGGGCGGCTGATGTGTGACGAGGTGTGAGGACATGGGTATGGCTACGTTGACCGACACAGGTGTCCGGGCGTCGGCCCGACAGACCCGGTTGTGGTACCTGCAGCATCTGCACGACGCCGTCGCCTCCTTCTCCACGGGCGACGCGCTGATCCTTGATGGCCCGCCGCGGGAGGACCGGCTGCGCGCCGCGATCGCTCAGCTCCGGCTGCGGCACACCGAGCTGCGGTCCGGTTTCATCGCCTCCGACGGCGTCATCCGCATGGTGCCGGTCGACCAGCCGTCCCCTGCCGTGGTCGTGGAGGAGGGCGAGGAGTCCGCCGTCCGGCAGTGGGCGGCGCAAGCGGCCAGGATCCCCTTCGACATCGCCAACGGTCCGCTGTGGCGGGTCCGCGTCCTGTCACTGCCGGACGACAGGCACGCGGTGATGCTTGTTGCCCATCAACTGATCGCCGACGGCTTCCGCGTCCGTGACCTGCTTGACGAGCTGCTCACCTGCTACGGCGGCGGTGTGCCGGAGCCGGGCGGGGACCCGGTGCCGGCACAGGAGTCGGCCGACGCCGTGGAGGCTGCGACGCACCGGCTCGCCAGCGCTCCGACCGGTGTCGAACTGCCGGCCGACCGGCTGCGACCGCCCGTGCTGAGCTACCGGGGCGGCCGGGTCGGCGCCGACGTCGAGGCCCCGGTGCTGGACCGGCTCGGTGGCGAGGTGGCGCTGCTGGCCGCGTTCGCGGTGCTCGCCCACCGCTACACCGGGTCGGAGGAGATGGTCATCGCGGTCCACGACGAGGCGGTGACCGTCGAGGGCGCGACCAACCCGCTGCCCGTGCGCATCGACCTGACCGGTGACCCCACCTTCCCCACCGTGCTGCGCCGGGTCCGAGGCGCTGTCGAGGAGGCACGCGTCCACGGCGCGGTGCCGTTCGAAGCCGTGATCGGCCGTCTGGAACGCGAACACGACCCCAGCCGGCGCCCCGTGTGCCAGCTCGCCTTCTCGTCGTCGCGGCGACGGCGCGGCGCGGTCGAGGTGGACGCGGGCCTCGCCCTGTTCGACCTCGCCCTGTCCGCCCGGCTGCACGAGCACGGCGCGTCCCTGACGTTCGACTACGACGCCGACCTGTTCACGGCCCAGACCGTGCGGCGGTTCGGGGGCAACCTGGTCGCGCTGCTCAAGAGCCTCGCGGAGAACCCCGATGTGCCGATCTCGCGGCAGCGGATCCTGACCGACGAGGAAGGCGCGCTGATCGCCGGTCACCAGGACGGCGGCCCCGTAGCGGGCACCGAGCTGGTGCACCGGCTCATCGCCGAACAGGCCGCGCGCAGGCCGCACGCGCAGGCGTTGGTCTCCGAGTCCGCGCGGCTGACCTTCGCCGAACTGAACGGCCGGGCCAACCAGATCGCGCACCACCTGCGTGACCTGGGCGTGCGACGCCAGACCCCGGTGGGGGTGTGCCTGCCCCGGTCGGCCGAGATGGTGGTGGCCGTGCTCGGCGTGCTCAAGGCGGGCGGCGCTGCCGTACTGCTCGATCCGGCGCAGCCCGCGCGGCGGCTCGCGATGATGCTCGACGACTCCCGGCCACTGGCCGTGCTCACCGCCGAGGAGCAGCTCGGCAAGCTGCCCGGCACGTACGCCGGTCACATCTGGTGCGTGGATCGCGACAGCGACCTGTTGAACCGATCGTCCACCGGCGACCCCGACGAGTGGGCGCATCCGCTGTCGGTCTGCCAGATCGCCTACACCTCGGGCTCGACCGGCGAGCCGCGCGGAGTGGCGTTCAACCACGCCGCGGTGGCCAAAGGCGCGCTGGGCACGCGGCAGTGCTACCGGCTCGGCGAGGACGACCGGGGCACGTGGATCTCGGCGCCCGGTTTCGGGATCTCGTTCGTCAACGAACTGTGGCCGTTCCTGACCGCGGGCGCGGCGGTGCACATCGCCGGCGAGCGGACCGTGAGCACGCCCTTCCGGCTGCGGGACTGGCTGGTGGAGTGCGGGGTCACGGTGTCGCTGGTGACCAAGGCCCTGGCCGAACGGCTGTGCGCGGTCGACTGGTCCGAAGAGGTGGCGCTGCGCGCGCTGCTGGTGTCCGGGGAGCGGACCGGCTGGCTGTCGTCGGCGGTGCCGTTCGAGGTGGCCACCATCTACGGCTCGACCGAGACCACGAACGCCACCACCTGCCTGAACGAGGCGGCGGGCATCCGCGTCACGCCCAAGCAGGTCCCCGAGCGGCAGCGGCGGTCGATCTCGTCGCCGATCGGGCTGCCGGTGCCGGGCGCGCGCGTGTACGTGCTGGACGCCAACCTGCGGGTCGTCCCCATGGGCGTGCCGGGCGAGATCCACGTGGGCGGCGACCTGCTGCAGAGCGGCTATGTCAACAGGCCAGGCCTGACGGCGCAGAAATGGCTGCCCGACCCCTACGCGGGACGCGCCGGCGCCCGCATGGTCGCCAGCGGGGACATCGGGCGCATGCTGCCCGACGGTTCGATCGAGATCCTCGGCCGCGTGGACGACCAGATCAGCCTCAACGGCTACCGGGTCGAGCCCGGCGAGGTGGCCGCGCGCCTGCTCGAACACCCGGCGGTACGGCACGCCGCGGTGGTCGTCCGTGAGGACGAGCCGGGCGAGCGGCGGCTCGTCGCCTACGTGGTGCCGGAAGTCAACCGCCGGGTGCACAAGTCCGAGCTGCTTGAGCTGCTGCGCGAGCAGTTGCCCGGGTACATGGTGCCGGGTGCGTGCGAGCTGATCGACGCGCTGCCGACGCTGCCCAACGGCAAACTCGACAAGCGCCGCCTGCCCGCGCCGGACCGTGGCAGCCGCTCGGTCTCCTACGAGGAGCCCGCCACCGAGGTGGAGCGGGAGCTGGCCGCCATCTGGCGCTCGGTGTTGAGAACCGACACCGTGGGCGCCGACGACAACTACTTCGAGCTGGGCGGCGACTCCCTGACCGGAATGGAGCTGATGGCGGCGATCAGCGCCGGCTTCGGCGTCGAACTCGCGCTGTCCGTCCTGTTCGAAGCGCCTACCGTGCGGGAGATGAGCCGGGCGATCGAAAGGGAACGCGACGGCGACGGCGCCCACGCCGCCGACAAGGACGCGCTGCCGGTGATCCGCACCGACCCCGCGTCGCGGTACGAGCCCTTCCCGCTCACCGACATCCAGCACGCCTACTGGATCGGCCGGATGACCGGCATGGAGCTCGGCGACGTCGGCTGCCACGGTTACCAGGAGTGGGATGTCGCCGACCTCGACGTCGAGCGCCTGCGCATCGCCATCGACCGGCTGGTGCGCAGGCACGACATGCTGCGCGCGGTGGTCACGGGCGACGGTCGTCAGCGGGTGCTTCCGACGGCACCGCCGTACGAGGTGGAGGTGACCGATCTGCGGCGGGCCGACGCGTCCGAGCGTGCGGCCAGGCTGGGTGAGATACGGGAGCGGCTCTCCCACGAGGTGCTGGCCGCCGACCGGTGGCCGCTGTTCGGTGTGCGGGTGACCCGGGTGGACGAGGTCATCTCCCGGATGCACATCAGCTTCGACCTGCTGATCTTCGACGCGCGGAGCGCCCGCGTCTTCACCCAGGAGCTGTCCCGGCTCTATCGGGACCCCGACGCGCCGCTACCGCCGATCGAGCTGTCGTTCCGCGACTACGTGCTGGCCGAACGCGCCGCGCGGGAGAGCTCCCCGCTGTACCGGGCCGCCCGGGAGTACTGGGACGGCAGGCTGGCCGAGCTGCCGCCAGCGCCCGAACTGCCCTATTTGCGCAGCCTCGGCTCGGTCGACAACCCGAAGTTCGAACGGCACGCGGGACGCATCGAGGCCGATGAGTGGCTGCGGCTCCGGCACGCCGCCGCCGGCGCCGGGATCACCCCGTCGGCGCTGCTGCTCGCGGCCTTCGCGGAGATTCTGGCCACCTGGAGCGCGGGGCCGCGTTTCACCGTCAACATGACGCTGTTCAACAGGCCGCCGCTGCATCCACAGCTCAACGATCTGCTAGGCGACTTCACCTCGGGAGTGCTGCACGCGGTGGACCACCGCGGCGCCGACTTCGCCGAACGCGCCCGTGACGTGCAGGAGCGGCTCTGGCACGACCTGGAGCACCGGCACGTGGGCAGCGTGCAGGTGCTGCGGGAGCTGGGCAGGCGGCAGGGCGGCGCCCCGCGGGCCGCCATGCCGGTCGTGTTCTCCAGCCTGGTCGGCGTGCCGCGCATGGACTGGGGCAACCTCGGCCGCTACGCCTTCGGCGTCACGCAGACCCCGCAGGTCGCGCTCGACCACCAGGTGATGGAGGTCAACGGCGGACTCGACTACTGCTGGGACGCGGTGGCCGAACTCTTCCCCGCGGGCCTGGTCGGCGACATGGCCGACGCGTACGGCAAGCTGCTGCGCCACCTCGCCGACTCCCCGGACACGTGGCGGGAGCCCAACCCGGTCAGGCTCCCGCAGGCCACCGTGGAGCGCCGCGGCGCGGCGAACTCCACCGAGGCGAAGGTGACGGCGGAACTGCTGCACGAGCCGTTCCTGCGTCAGGCCGAACGGACGCCCGACGCCGCCGCGGTGATCGACGAGCGGGTGATCACGTATCGGCAGCTCGCCGACGCGTCGTCGGCGCTGGCCGCCCGCGTGATCGACGCAGGGGCCGGGCCGGAGAAGCCGGTCGCGGTGGTCATGCGCAAAGGCTGGGAGCAGGTCGCGGCCGTGCTCGGTGTGCTCCGGGCCGGTGCCGCCTACCTGCCCATCGACCCCGACCTGCCGACCGAGCGCATCGCCTACCTGCTCGACAACGGCCGGGCCGACTTCGTGCTCACCCAGCACGGCGTGGACGTCCCCACAGCGGCCGAGGTGATCACGGTGCCCGCCGACCCCGGCGCGCTACGGCCGGCGCCGCTTCCCGACTGTCCCGCCCGCCCGGACTCCCTGGCGTACGTCATCTACACCTCGGGCTCCACCGGCAGACCGAAGGGCGTGATGATCGAGCACAGGGCGGCGTGGAACACGATCGCCGACATCAACGACCGGGTCGGCCTCGGCGCCGACGACCGTGTCCTCGCCCTGTCCTCGCTCAGTTTCGACCTGTCGGTCTGGGACATCTTCGGGTTGCTCGCCGTCGGCGGTGCCGTGGTCATCCCACCGGCCTCCGCCAACCCGGACCCGAGGGCCTGGGCCGACCTGGTCGCCCGGGAACGTGTCACGATCTGGAACTCGGTTCCCGCGTTGTGGCAGATCCTCTCCGACTACCTGCGCGGGCGCGGCGAGCGGGTGGCCCCGAGCCTGGCCACGGTGATGCTCAGCGGCGACTGGATCCCCCTCACCACGCACGAGCACCTGGCCGAGATCTCTCCCGGCACCCGGCTGATCAGCCTGGGCGGGGCGACCGAGGCCGCCATCTGGTCCATCGCGCACGAGGTCGGCCCCGCCGCGCCGGACTGGGCCAGCGTGCCGTACGGCAGGCCGCTGCGTAACCAGCGCTGGCACGTCCTGGACGGCAGGCTGGAGCCGTGCCCCGACTGGGTCACCGGGTCGCTGTTCATCGCCGGTGACGGGCTGGCCCGCGGCTACTGGGCCCAGCCCGAGCTGACCGACGAGCGGTTCATCACCCATCCGAGGACGGGCGAGCGGCTCTACCGGACCGGCGACCTGGGCCGCTACCATCCCTCGGGCGACCTGGAACTGCTGGGACGCGAGGACTTCCAGGTGAAGATCCTCGGTCACCGCATCGAGCTGGGTGAGATCGAGACGGCGCTGGCCGGCCACCCGCAGGTCGCCGCGTGCTGCGTGGTGGCCGTGGGCGAACGCACGGCCAAGCGGCTGATCGCGCACCTGGTGCCGGAGCCCGGCGCCGCGCCCGACCCCGCCGAGATCAGGCAGTTTCTGACAGGCAAGCTGGTGCGCGACGTCGTGCCCACGCACTACAACATCCTCACCGAGCTGCCCCTGACCGCCAACGGCAAGGTGGACCGGCCCGCCCTGGTCGCGCTCGGCGCACCCGAGCGGAAGAGCTCCGGTGACGCCCTGCCCGCCTCCCCCGCCGAGGCGGTCCTGCTCGACGTCGCGGCGGAGATCCTCGGAGTCGACGCGTTCGGCCCGGAGGAGGACTTCTTCGCCGCGGGCGGCGACTCGCTGCGGGCCATCGCGTTCATCAACGAGGCCGCGAACGCGGGCTTCGACATCCCCGTCGAGGCCTTCTTCCAGTACCCGACCATCCGCGCCGCCGTAGACGCGGGGCCGGTCGTGGTGGACATGAGAGGAGAGTCGGCGTGACCGGCACTGTGCACTCCCTGATCGAGGAGCAGGCACGGCGGAGCCCGCACAAGCTTGCCGTGGTGTCCGGCTCCACGGTCCTTTCCTACGGCCGGCTGAACAGCCGCGCCAACAAGGTGGCACGCCTGCTCGGGGAGCTGGGAGTGGCCGCCGACGAGCCCGTGGGGACCTGCCTCTCCCGGTCCCCCGACGCGGTGGTGTCCCCGCTGGCCATAGTCAAGGCCGGCGCGGCCCCCGTCCTGCTCGACCCCGCGGCGCCCATCGAGCGCACCGTCGACCAGATCCGCTCCTGCGGCGTCAAGGTGCTGGTCACCTCCACGGTGAACTGCGACACCCTGGCGCAGCTCCAACCCGTCCTGGCAGACCTGGGGGTGCAGGTCTTCCGGCTGGACGCCGACCGGCACATGTTCGACGAACTGCCCGCCAACGACCTCACCGAGGTGCGCGTCACTCCGGACAGCGCCGCGCACATCGTCTACACCTCCGGCTCCGTCTCCACTCCCAAGGCAGTGGTGGCCAGGCATGAGACCGTCAGCGAGTGCGTGGCGCTGGCCCGCGAGGACTTCGGCTTCACGGGCGACGACCGGGTGGCCTGGTGCTCCTCGCCCGGGTTCGGTGTGTCGCTGGTCAACGAGTTGTGGCCGGCGCTGGCCGCGGGCGCGACCGTGCACATCCCGGACGCCGGGACGCTGCTGGTGCCGAAGCAGCTGCAGGACTGGATCCTGCGGGAACGGATCACCGTGGCGCACCTGGTGGGGACGCTCGCCGTACCGCTGTGTGAGCTGAGCTGGCCCGCGGACTGCTCGCTGCGGCTGCTGCTCACCACTGGCGAGCGGTTCCGGCTCGGGCCCGAGGCCGCGCCGCCCTTCACGATCGCCGTGACCTACGGCTCCACCGAGACCACCCACATCACCGGGCGGTCGGGCCGCGGGGAGACGGTGGGGCGTCCGCTCGGCGGCGCCGCCGTGTACCTGCTGGACGAGACGGGCCGACCGGTGCCGGACGGCGAGGTCGGGGAGGTCCATGTCGGCGGACGGCGCCTGGCGCGCGGCTACCTGGACGACCCCGCGCTGACCGCGGCCAGGTTCCTGCCCGACCCGTTCGCCGGCGACCCCGGCGCCCGCATGTACCGCACCGGCGACCTCGGCAGGTTCGACGGCGACGGTGAGCTGGTCCTGGTGGGACGGGTGGACCGGCAGGTCAAGATCAGGGGCGTCGCCGTCAACCTGGACGAGGTGGAGGCCGTCGTCGCCGCGCACGCGGGCGGCGACGAGGTGGCCGTGGTGGCGGTCGGCGACGAGCCGCGCGCCGTCGCCTACCTCACCGGCGTCGAGAGCGCCGGCGTGCCCGCGCTGCACAGGACGCTGGCCGCGCGGCTGCCGCGCTCCCACATGCCCGCCGAGTTCGTACTGCTCGACCGGCTGCCCCGCACCGTCACCGGCAAGGTGGACCGGGCCGCGTTACCGCCGCCGCGCCGTTCCTCCTCCGCCACGGCTGGGGCGGACTCCACGGCGGGAGCCGGCGACATCGCCGGCATCTGGTGCGAGCTGCTCGAACGCGACCATGTCGGGATCGACGAGGACTTCTTCGAGCTGGGCGGCCACTCGCTGCTCGCGGCGCGCATGGTGATGGAGCTCCAGGAACGGCACGCCGTCAAGATCGACCTCACGGCCTTCTACGAGCGGCCCACCATCCGCGCTCTGTCCGGCCTGCTGGACGCGGCCGAACAGCCCGGCAACGTGCTGGTCCGGGTGAGCGGACCGGAACGGCCACTGACCCGGCTGGTGTGCTTCCCCTACGCCGGCGGCGGCGTCAACGCATATGCCCCGTGGGGTGAGCTGCTGCCTTCCCATGTCGAGCTGGTCTGCGCGCAGCCGCCCGGCCGCGGCCCCCGGCTGGCCGAGCGACCGCTGGAGTGGGTCGCCGAGCTGGTGGCCGGGCTGGGACCGCGGCTGGCGGCCGATCCGCACCCGCGCACCTTCCTGTTCGGGCACAGCCTGGGCGCGATCGTGGCCTTCGAGCTGGCGCGGTGGCTGCGCAGGAACGGGCACCCGGAACCCGCGGGGCTGCTGGTCTCCGGTTCCGCCGCGCCGCAGACGCCGATCAGCGCGCGGGTCCACCTGCTGCCCGATGACGCCCTGCTCGCGCATGTCGGCACGCTGGGCGGCACGGACCGCCGCCTGGTCGACGACGAACGGCTCCGCCCCGTACTGCTGCCGGCCCTGCGCGCCGACTTCACCATGCACGAAACCTACCGGTACACGACGGACGAGCCGCTGGAGTGTCCCGTCACCGCCTTCGCGGGCAGCCATGACGACGACGCGCCGATCGAGGACGTGCTCGGCTGGCGGGAGCAGACCGCGAGCCGGTTCCGGCTGGAGGTGCTGGACGGCGGTCACTTCTTCGTCGCCTCGGCGCGGGAGCGTCTGCTGTCGCTGGTGGGCGACGCGCTCGCGGTGGAAACGGAGCCGGTGACATGAGGGTTTCATCGGGGCACACGTCGATCGACGTCGAGCGCGCCGGCACGGGACCCGCGATCCTGCTGGTGCACGGGACGGGTGACGACAAGACGTGCTGGCGCTCGGTGGTGCCGCCGCTCTCCGTCCGCCACAGCGTCCACACCATGGATCGCCGGGGCCGGGGCGGCAGCGGAGACGCGGCCGGGCACAGCATCCGGGCGGAGGCCGACGACATCGTGGCCGTGCTCGATCACATCGGTCCCGCGACGCTCGTCGGGCACTCGTTCGGCGCGATCTGCGCGTTGGAAGCGGCGTCCCGCGCACCGTCCTCGGTCGAGGGGCTGGTGCTCTACGAGCCGCCCGTCCCCGTCCCCGGCACCCCCGACTTCTCCGGTGTGGCGGCCCGGGTCGCCGACCTGTGCGCGCAGGACCGCCGGGAGGAGGCGCTCTGCCTCTTCCTGGTCGAGGTGACCGGCCTGGAACCGGGACTCGCCAAGCTGCTCAGGCGCGTTCCCGGCTTCGCCGAACGAGCCGCGGTCGCCGACACCATCGCCCGCGAGATCGACGCCACGCACCACTACGTCCTCGATCGCGAGCGGCTGGCCACGTTGACCGTACCCACGCTGCTGCTCAAGGGAGACAGGAGCGCGCCGGGGCTGCACGAAGCCGTAGCGATGATCGCGGGTCTCATGCCTCGCGCGGTCACCGAGGTGCTGCCCGGGCAGGCGCACCGGGCTATGGAAGGAGCGCCCGCCATGCTGGCGGACGCTGTCGACACCTTTGCTGGGAGGTACTCACATGAAGCGCACATCCGTTAACCCGTGGGAGTGGAACATCAAGTTCGGTTTCCACCAGGCCGAACTCGTCGAAGGACACCGCAGCATGCTCGTGTGCGCGGGCCAGACGTCGCTGGACGAGAACGGCGAGGTCGCCCACCCGGGTGACATGGCCGCCCAGATCGGGCTGGCCCTGGACAACGTGGAAACCGTCCTTCACGCGGCCGGCATGCGACTTTCCGACGTGGTCAGGCTGAACATGTACACCACCGACATGGAGCAGTTCCTGCAGCACGTGAGCGTGATGGGCAAGCGGCTGGAGGCGGCGGGGGTCGCCCCTCCCGGGAGCCTGTTGCAGGTGTCCGGGCTGGCCTTCCCCGGTCTGGTGGTCGAATTGGAAGCCACCGCGGTGGCATGAACGTCCATGAAACGGTCGTGCTCCGCCCGGACGCCACCCTTGAGCGCACGCCAGAAGGGCACTGCCGCCTGGTCGTGCGCTCGGGTGCACGCTCCCAGGGCCTGGGCCGGGTGGACGACCCCCACGTGCTGGAGACGCTGGCCACCACAGGCATGCCGTTCACCGGGGACGACGTGGTCACGGACCTGTGGCGACGCGGGTGGCTGTCGCTGATCGTGAGCAGGGACGACACGCCCGTCCTCACCCTGCATCCGCATGCCGACCCGCCGCCGCGGCCGTCGGACGGCGGAACCGGCCGCCCGGTCTCGGAGCTGGCGGTGCTGCGCAAGGTGGGCGAGGACTACGCGCTGGAGTCGGCCCGGGCCTGGTGCTCGGTGCGCGTGGAGCAGTCCGAGGAACTGCCGGCGCTGCTCACGGGGAAGGGAGATCTGTGCCGCTACCTCGACTGGGCGGGCCTGACCGGCGACGAGGCGGAGTCGACACAACTGGCGCTGGCCCAATGGACGCCGCACGAGCTGGCCTTCCATCACCAGACGCGGATCCCCGGCGTCCACCGGGCCACCGACTTCGGCCGTTCCCATTGGGGGACACGGCGGTTCGCCGGGCTGCCCGCGCGCCACGAACGCTTCCGCGGTGAGGGCATCACGCTGGCCAAGCCGGACCTCGCCGGCCTGCGGCAGTCCGACCAGACGGTCACGGCCGTCCTGGAGAAGCGGCGGACCATCCGCGACCACGACGACGAGCACCCGCTCACCGTCGTCCAGCTCGGGCATTTGCTGTTCCGCTGTGCGCGCAACCGCTGGCTCGTCCAGCGGAACGGGTCCGAATACCTGAGCAGGCCGTACCCGTCGGGCGGCTCCGCCTACGAGCTGGAGATCTATCCCGTGGTGCGGAACGTCACGGGTCTTGATCCCGGCCTGTACCACTACGACCCCCAGGAGCACCGGCTCAGATACGTGAGCGAGCACACCGGCGACCTGCTCGCCCACGCCGCGGTCGTCGCGGGCGCCGAGCGGCAACCACAGGTCCTGCTGATCATCACGGCCCGTTTCGGCAGGCTCATGCGTACCTACCGGGGCATGTCATACGCCCTGATTCTCAAGCACGTCGGCATAGTCCAGCAGGTCATGTACACCGTGGCCACGGCGATGGGACTGGCGGTCTGCGCCCTGGGGGACGGCGACGCGACGGCCTTCGCCTCCGCCACCGGCCTGGATCCCATGAGCGAGGCCAGCGTGGGCGAACTCGCGCTGGGGAGCAGGCCGACTCGTGTGAATGCGGGAGGAGTCTGATGTCCACCACGATGGTGACCAGTCACGGCCGCTGCGCCGTGCTGGAGGAACCGCGGGGCCCCGAAGGCCTCCGGATGCACAAGCGCGCCCTGCCCGACCCGCCGCCGGGGAAAGTCAGCGTACGGCTGCGCGCCTCCGGGTTGAACCACCTCGATCTGTGGGTGGTGAACGGGGCGCAGCGGGTGCGCACGCCCCGCGTCATCGCCGCCGACGGCGCCGGCGAGGTCGTAGCCAGTGCCGTGGAGGGCTGGTCGCCGGGCGACGAGGTGGTGCTGTACCCGGTGGCCGCCTGCTGGAGATGCGCCAACTGCAAGGCGGGCCGCCACATCTACTGCAGCGGCTTCGCCGTTCTCGGTGAGCATGCGGAAGGCACCGCCTGCGAGGTGGTGCAACTGCCCGCACGCAACCTCGTACGCAAACCCGCGGCCCTGCCCTGGGCGCAGGCCGGCGCGCTGCCGCTGGCCTTCCTCACCGCCTGGCGGATGCTGGCGTCGCGGGGGCGGCTGACCGCGGGCGAGACGCTTCTGGTGGTGGGGGCCAGCGGAGCGGTCGGGACGGCGTCGGTGCTGATCGGCGCGCACCTCGGCGCGAGGGTGCTGGCCACCACCCGTGACCTCGGCAAAGCCGAGGAGTTGCGGGCACTCGGGGCGTTCGAGGTCTTCGCGTCCGACGGGTTCTCCAGGAAGGTCATCGACCACACCGACGGCGACGGCGCCGACGTCGTGATCGACCACGTGGGTGCGGCGACCTTTGACGAGTCGTTGCGCTCGGCGACGGTCGGCGGCCGGGTGGTCACTTGCGGGGCCACGACCGGGGGGAGCGTCCAGCTCAACCTGCCGAGGGTGTTCGTGCGACAACTGGAGATCCTGGGATCGACCACGGGCACTCTGGCGGAGTTCGAGGACCTGGTCGCGGCCACGGAAGCGGGACTACGGCCCGTCATCGCGCGGGAATTCGGGCTGGAGGAGATCCGTGACGCCCTCACATATCTGCAATCGTCTGACCAAATCGGAAAAGTCATCTTAAGGCAATAGTGAGTGTTCTGGTGGCTTGTCGTAGGCGTATCCCGGTCATGACCCTGCAGAAAATTGTCGGACCCACGGCCTACCGTCAGAAGTACGTGACTACCCATTCGACACAGGAGGAAGTCTCATGACGGCCCCCCAGCAGACGGGCCCCGTGCTGAGGCACAGTCCGTGGCTCGCGCTGATCACCATCGCGCTCGGCTATTTCATGAACGTGCTCGACAGCACGGTGGTGAACGTCGCACTTCCCAACATCATGACCGACCTGGCCGCTCCGATGGGGCACATGCTCTGGGTGGTCAACGGATACCTGCTGCCCTACGCGATGTTGCTGCTCCTCGCGGGCAGACTGGGCGACCTGCTCGGGCACCGGGCCGTTTTCGCCTTCGGGCTGGGCGTGTTCGTGGTGGCGTCGCTGCTGTGCAGCCTGTCCGCGACGCCGGAGCAGCTCATCGCGAGCCGGGTGCTGCAAGGCATCGGAGCGGGCGTGGCCGGTCCCCAGGCGCTCGCGATCACCGCGGCCGTCTTCCCCGCGCACCGCAGGGGCATGGCCTTCGGCGTGCTGGCCTCGATCATCGGCACGGCCGCGGCGATCGGGCCGTTCCTCGGCGGGCTGATCACCCACGTGCTCGACTGGCGCTGGATCTTCCTCATGAACCTGCCGATCGGGGTGGCCGGGTTGATCTGCACCTTCGTCTTCGTGCCGAAGACCCGCGTGGGTGGCCGCCCGCGACTGGCGTTCCTCCCCGTCGTCCTGGCCACGGCCGGCCTGTTCGGGGTGCTGTACGCGCTGATCGACGGTCCACGCGTCGACTGGGGAGAGATCGTCGCCGGAGTGCACGTCGGATACGTGTTCATCGTCGGACTGGTGATTTTCTTCGGTTTCGTTTATTGGGAGTGGTCCCGCACCGACGGGCTGCTGCCGCGAGCGCTGTTCGCCAACAGAAACTACGGCCTGATGGCATGGGCGTCCCTGGCCACATATTTCTGCATTTTCGGCACGCAACTGGCCATGACCCTGTATCTACAGTCGGTCCTGCACGTCAGCGCGCTGGAGGCGGGCCTGGTCCTGTCGCCCATGTGGTTGGCGTCCTCACTGGTGGCTCCGTTCAGCGGGGCGCTGATGCAGCGCGTCCAGCCGCGCTGGATCCTCGTCGGCGGCTTCGCGGCCTTCTGCCTCGGCACGGTCCTCACCGCGCTCTTGATAACCCCGCAGATGCCGTGGGGCGTGTTCGTCGCGACACTCCTGCTGGCCGGCGCCGGTGCCGGCTTCACCTTCGCACCGCTCACCACCGTGGCGATGAGCGAGGTGCCGCCGCATGAGGTGGGCGGAGCCTCGGGGACGCTGGAGATGGCACGCATGCTCGGCAGCGCCGTGTGCACGGCGGTCGTGGGCGCCATCCTGGGCAGCACCGCCACATCCTCGGCCGCCGCCCTGGCTGCCGACTCGCGTGCCGCCCTGCTCGTCACCGCCCTCGTGGTCGCGGTGGCGGTGGTCACCAGCTTGTTCCTCAAGCGCGGCGGCCTCCCCGCTCCGGCTACCGACGCCGGGGAGCAGCAACTCACCACGCCCACGTCGGCCACCGCGGCGGGGCACCCCGGGAATTCGTGACGGCGGACGCGATCCGGACGGCGCCCGCAGAACCCGCACGGGCTGACCTGCCGCGCGACGGCAAGCGGCGCGGGATGCGGGGCACCGGTGCCGGCCGTCGGTGCCGGTGCCCTCGGCTTCTGGGCGGCGCTGCGGGGGTGTTCACGCAGGTCAAGGAGCAGCGGTGGCGCCTCACAAGATAGCGAACGTTGTGGAGCGCTACCGAGGGAGGGGATTGGTGTATCCCATCGATGAGGAAATTGCTCTGGCCGCGTCCATCAGAGGGCCGGTTGCGTCCTTCATGCGGCTTTCGTCGAACCAGGTCGACGGTCCGGAGACGCTCAGTGCTGCCACCTCCGACATGGAGATGGGGATGGGTGCGGCGACTGTGTGGACGCCTCGCATGGCTTCTTCAAACGCCCAGGCGTAACCGCGTCGGCGTGTTTCCTCGATTTGAGCGAGAAGCCCGTTCAACGTCGGAGGGTTTACGTGGGTGAATGCCGCGTCTCCCACGTCGAGTGTGAAGCGAATGAGTTCTTCGCGTGGCAGGCTCGCCAGTAAGACCCGGCCGGCCGCGCCGGCCCACAGCGGGTACGGTCTGCCGACCTCGGCCTTCGCCTTGAGCCCGGACCGCGACTCGACCTGCTCCACGTAGACTCGGGAGTGCCCCACGCGCACCGCGAGCGCAATGGTCTCGTCAAGATCGTCTCGCAGTCGCATCATGTGCGGCAAGGCCTGCGAGCGAACGTCGATTCGGTCCAGGTACGACATGCCCAGGGTCAGGGTCTTCGGGCCGAGGCCATATCTGCGTGAGGCGGCGTCTTGCCGGACGAGACCGCTTTGCTCCAACGCCTGCAGCAGTCGCTGTACGGTGCTCTTCGGCAGGTCGAGGAGAACGCCGATTTCGCGGGCACTGGCGTCACGGCCGACATCGGCGAGGGCGGACAGGATATCCGCAGCTTTGCGGACGGATTCGTTCATGTTGCTCCCTCGCAGCAGGCTGCTGTGATTATGGCACCTGGGCTTTGCGAGGGGCGACCGGCGTCGTACCGGTACAGGCCGGGGCAACCGTCGGCTTCGCGCAGGCTTGGTGCCGTACGCGGCGTCGTTCGCGGCGTCCCGATCACTTCCCCGCCCCGAGGGTGATGCCCTCGATGATTCGCCGCCACAACCACAGGTAAAGAGCCAGCATGGGCAGAACGAGAATGCATACTCCGGCGAACAGCCCGCCATAGTCGGCGCCCGAGAACTGCATGCTCGACAAGAAGTTGAGCAGCGCCAGGGAAACCGTGTACTTCTCCACGGTCTGCAGAAAGACAATGCCGAGCAGTGTCTCGTTCCACATCGAGATGATGTTCAGGATAAGAACGGTCACGAGGCCCGAGCGGGCCAGGGGAAGCATGACCTGCCAGAAGGACCTGAACGGAGAGGCTCCGTCGATCGCGGCTGCCTCCTCGATCTCGCGCGGCAGAGAGCGCATGAATCCGGTCAGCAGGAACACGGTGAAGGGCACGTGCGTCGCGGTGTAGATGATGAAGAGACCGAGGAGGCTGTTGACCAGGCCGACTCTCGACATCATTTCGAACAGCGGGATGACGGTGACCTGAGCCGGGATGCCGAGCCCGAGCGCGAAGAACACGCTGAGCGGCCCGGCGGAGCGGGTTCGGATGCGGCTGAGCACGTATGCGGCGGGGGCGGAGACCGCCAGGGTGCAGAAGGAAGCCCCCAGCGCGAGCCCGGCCGTGTTGAGTGTGGCACGGGCGAAGCCGCTCTCGTTCCACGCGTTCGTCCAGTTGGCGAAGTTGAGCGAGCCTGGAATCCCCCAGGGCGCCCTGAAGATGTCAGTGGTGGTCTTGAACGATGACAGGATCAAGAACGCGAAGACCAACAGGTTGAAGGTGACGAAGGCCCAGACCAGGACGCGGCCGAGGGTACGGATCGGGTCGGCCCTCGTCGTTCTGACGCGCGGGGATTGCCCACCGGAGGGACGTCGGTCACGACCCCCGCGTACAACCGCGGGATCGCTATGCGGCTGCAATACCCCGGTCTGCGCAATTGAGTTCTCAGAATTCAATGGAGTCCCTCCGGAGCAGGCGCCTCAGCACGACGATCAGGGCGGTGAACAGCACCAGCATGAGAATGGCCGACGCAGAGGCGTAACCGAAGAGGTACGACGGGCTCCTCCCGCCGAACGACTCGCCGTAGACGAAGAGCGCCGAGTTCCACACGGCCGGCGGCGGCATATCGTTGGTCGTTCCGCCGAATGCGTAGATGAATTCGAAGATCTTCAGCGAACTGATCGTCCAGAAGATGGCGGCCACCGATATCACGTCCCACGACAGCGGCAACGTGACGAACCGCAGCCGCTGATACGCGTTCGCTCCGGCGAGCAGCGCTTCCTCGTAGAAGTATCGAGGAATACGGTCGACGGCCGCCAGGATGATGGTGACGTAGAGGCCGGTGGAGATCCAGACCGTGCCGATGAGGATCATCAGGAAGAGATTGTCGGCGTTCAACCAGGGGATCGGCTCCGTCCCGAACACCGTGGACAGGATGGTGTTGACCGTACCGTTGTGCTCGAAGATGAAGCCCCACACGATCGACAGGACGATGGCGGACACGATGTGGGGAAAGAAGAGCACCGAACGGATGAACGACCGCCCGCGCATCTCGCGAACGATCATGGTCAGGACGAAGCTGATGGCGAAGATGGCGGCGCCGGCCACGACCAGGATGATGAGGGTGTTGGCCAGCGCGGTGCGGAAGGTGGGGTCGTCGAAAAGCGCGGAATAGTTGTCGAGGCCGTTCCACCGCATGTCGCTCACGCCGTCCCACCGGTGAAAGCTGATCCACAGCGCGGCGAGGGTCGGCCCGATGACGAAGGCCAGGTACAACACGAGCGCGGGAACGACGAAGGGCAGATACAACCGTCGGCGCGACCGATCGAAGGCCCCCGTGCCCCGGGGTGAGCCGCGCCGGTGGCGTGGCTCACCCACAGGAGGTGTCGCGAGCGTCATGAGCGATGTCCCGCCCAGAAGTCGCGCTGACCGGTGGTGATCTGGTCGATGAACTCGTCCGGCGTGATCTTTCCGGTCATGAGCTGGAGGTTCAGCGGCTGGAAGACCTTCTTGTCGAAGTCCGAGAAGTCTCCGAGCACTCCGTCAGTGATCTTGCTCAGCTTCTTCTCCTGCAGAAGCTCGTTGACGTCCTCCAACTGCTCGGGCACCTCGACATCCGATCGGGGGGTGAGGTTGTTCGCCTCGCTGGAGATCTTGGACAGTCGTTCCTTGTGGAGAAAGTGGGCGATGAACTTCTGCGCCGCCTCGGCGTGATCCGCCGATTTCGGGACAGCGAATCCGATGACGCTCGCCGGCAACGACTCGTCGCTGCCGAACGTCGGGAAGTTGAACGACCGGTATTTGAACCCGGGTGCCGCCAGCGTGCCGGTCTCCGTCGGAGCCCAGCTTCCCATGTAGAGGAAGTCCGCCTGGTTCTGCGCCCACTTCGTCTGGATGGCGGGGAACTTGCTGCTGTCGTACCCCGGTATGAAGTATTTCTGCTTCGCGAGGCTGGCGATGGCGGCGAGCGCGTTGCGGACGCCGGGGTTGTTCCAGCCGCTTGCCTGCTTGTCCGACACGAGCTTGTAGAAGCCGCCCGGGCCCAGCGTTCTGGACAGCGCCGTCGCCGTCCAGAACTCCGCGTACCCGGCGATGTCGCCGTCAAGGGCGATCGGGTTGCGGCCGGACGCCTTCGACCTGGCCAGGACGTCTGCGAACTCCTGCCACGTCTTCGGCGGGTTGTCGGCGACGTCGGGCAAGGTCTTGGCGTCATACCAGATCGAGTAGCCGATCACCTCGTACGGGATCAGGAACTGGGCGCCGTTGGCTGTGGTCGTGAACTGGTCGTACTTCTCCGGGATCACCTGGCGGACGGTCTTGCTCTCGCCAGGTATCTCCATGTCGTGTACGTCGCTCAGGTCCTTGAACTGATCATTCTTGACGATCGCGTTGCTGACCGTGAAGTACTGCTGATCGATGAGGTCGGGGACGTCGTCGGTACGCAGCGCCGCCAGAAGTTTCGTGACATTGTCGCGCCCCTGCCACTCGACCTTCACCTTGATGCCGGACTCCTTCTCGAAGTCCGCGAGCGCCTTCGCCAGAACTTTGGCCTGCGGCTCTTTCTCCTGCCACATCGACCAATAGGTGAATTGCTGAGCGGAGCCGCCCCCCGAGTCGTCGGCGGAACAGGCTGCACCGAACAGTCCAAGTGTGACGGTGAGCGTGAGGGCGGCAGCCCTCACGCGGCGGCGCCGGTATCGCATCTGCATGGGCGCTTTCCCTTCAACGCGTCCCATTTAGTGGGACAGCGGACCGTTTCCCGGGGGCTTGAAGCTAGGCGGTGCTTGCGGGCCGTGTCAACGCCCTGCCCAGGACGCCTGCAGAACGCTACTTTCTGTTCACATTGCCGTCATTGACGGCATCCCACGCATCATTGACTCAACTTCCGTACCGCCTATAATGGTCCACTGTCCCAGAAATCGGGACAAATTAGATGTTGCGGCGAGAGGATCAAGGGTGTCTCGTGCTGGAGTCCGGACCGCGATCGTCGGTCGGCATCGTTTCCGCTACAGCACATGAGCGCCGCGCCCGCTCACGACCTCGCCGGCCACACGGTCCTCGTCACTGGGGCGTCCGGCCCCAAAATCGGCTCCGGGGTGTGTGACGCGCTCCATGCGGCAGGGGCGCGACTCGTCATCAACGACTTGAACGATGAGCACGTAGGGAGAACGGTGCATCGCTACCCCGGCGCGGTGGGGGTGGTGGGAGACGTCTCGCGGCCGGACGACGTGGCGCGGATGTTCAACGAGGCGATCGACCGTGCCGGACCCCTGACCGGACTCGTCAACAATGCCGGCGTCGGGCTCATCACACCGATGCTCGACGCGACCCAGGCCGAGTTCGACCGCATCGTCGACATCGACTTCCGGGGTGTCTGGCTCATGAGCCAGGCTTTTGCCCGGTCAGTGGCGGCGCACGGCCGGCCGGGCGCCATCGTCAACGTCTCGTCGGTCCACGCCGGGAAGACGATCGGCCGGTACGCCATCTACGCCAGCGCCAAGGCCGCGGTGGAGGGGCTGACCCGCGCCTGCGCCGTCGAGTTCGGACCGATCGGCGTGCGCTGCAACGCCATAGCGCCGGGATATGTCCCGATAAACCGGGATCTGGTGCCGCCCGACTATCCCGCGCCCGACGCCTCATGGATCGCCACGCACACCAACAGCGAGCAGGTGCTCCAAAGGGTGATCGAGCCGATCGACTGTGGCTGGGCAGCGCAGTTTCTCCTGTCGGAACAGAGCCGGTGCATCACGGGCCAGGTGATCACCATTGATGCCGGGCTCACCGCCCGGCTCTACAACGGCGACATGAGCGCTCGCATCTATGCCGATCGAGAGCGGCAGGCGACCCTACGTGCGGAAGGCCAGGACGCGCGATGAACAATCCCATGCAGATTGCACGGATCCGCGCGACCGAGGTCGTCGTGCCCGCGCATCCCGGAGTCATCGAGTCACCATCGATCCACCGCCCACTGCACAACAAGCCGTGGAAGGGTGCGGCGAGCTGGTCCGTCCAGTTCGACGAGATGCCCAAGGTCATCCTCGAACTCGAACTGCGAGACGGGACGGTGGGCCTCGGCGAGCTGTACCGCGCGCACGACTGGGAGTCCGTGGACGCGCTGGCCACCGCGCTGGTGGGTCTGGACCTGCGGTCGGTGACCCTGCAGGACGTGCCGCTTCCCCGCGTCCACGAATTCGACGGCTTCGAGATGGCCACCTGGGACGCGTTCGCGCGATCCCACGGCCTGAGGGTTGTCGACCTGCTCGGCGGACCGCTGCGCGACCGGGTCGCGGTGAGCGCGTGGTCGAGCCACCGCACAGTGGACGACGTCGGCGATCTGGTCCGCTCCTTCGCGTCCGCGGGCTTCACCTCCGTCAAGTTCAAATGCTCGCTCGAGGACGACGTCGTGGCGTGGTGCGGAGCCATCGCCGAGCGGGCGCCCACCATGTCCGTCGTACTCGATCCCAACGGCCGCTTCGAACGCCTCTCCGAAGCCCGCGCCATCGGGCTGGCCCTTGCCGAGATAGGCAATGTCGCCTGCCTGGAGGATCCGATCCCGCACTGGATGCTCGATGAGTGGTCACGGTTGCGATCCGCCGTCCCGATACCGCTGGCACGCCACATATCGCTGGCCTATCCGCAGTATTCCGACCGCGGCAGCGAAGCCGTCGCAATCTTCCGTCACGGCACCGCGGACATGCTCAACATCACCGCGGGGTTGAGCGATTTCCGCCGCCTCGACCATGCCGCCGACCTGTTCCACATGCCGACCTGGCATGGATCGCAGGTCGACCTCGGTATCGCGGAAGCCGCCTATATCCACTCCTGCGCCGCCGCACGAGCGTGCGTCCAGCCCAGTGACATCTTCGGACGCTTGATCCGGTCACACGACCTTCTCCGCCGGCCACTGCGGATCGAGCCCCCCTACGCGTTTCTTCCAGACGGAGACGGTCTCGGCGTCGAGCTCGACGAGCAGGCCCGCATCGAGTTCCGGACAGCCGAGAAGGAGTACCTGCCGCAGTGAGCCCAGAAAATCCGTTCCCGGCGGATCCGGATCGCGCCGCGATCTGGACGATGCTCGTCGACCGCGACATCACCGCGTACGTCCGCAACGAGTGGACCATGGTCGAGGCCGACCATGTCAGCGCGTCGGAATTCATGTCCATCGATGCCAGAACAACGTCGAACCCCGATTCCTGGACAGTCGGGGGGAATCTCGCGGCCTACCGTGACGCATGGTCGGCGGGCAGCGCGGAACTGAGCGCGGCCGTTCCGGCGGACACGTTGGAGGCCGGGTTGCGGGAGGTCACGACGCTCCGGGACATCGAAATCCACGAGGGAAACGCTGTCGCGCACAAGAAGTTCGACGGGACGATCCGCCGTCGCGACGGCGGACTGGTGCACCTCAACTGGCAGACCCTGTACTTCTGCAGGCAGGACGCCGGTCGCTGGCGTATCAGGGGGTTCATCGGCCGGCTGCCGAACCCCATGGGGGACACGTCCGTCGCGTCCCACGCGAAGGAAGTCCCCGCCCATGCCACTCAACATGTCACTGCCGGGCCTTACTCCCCGGTCCTGACCGTGCGCGCGGACCGCTTGGTAGTGGTGTCCGGCCAGGCCGCGATCGTGCCGGACGGCTCGATCGTGGGGGATGACATAGAAGAGCAGACTCATCTCACTCTCCAGAACTGTCGACGCCAACTGGCGTTCGCTGGATGCACGCTCTCCGACGTCGTGAAGGTGAACGCCTATCTCACCGACATGGCGACCTGGGAACGTTTCAACTCGGTCTACCGGTCGTACATGCCGGAACCCTGCCCCGTACGCACGGTGGTCGGAGCGACCCTGCTCGACGGGCTCCTCGTCGAAGTGGAAATGTGGGCGGTCGCACGATGAGAGCCACCTCATGACGTATTGGGAACAGATGACCTCGGCACGACTCGCCACGGTCGACAGGTCCCTGCCCGTCATACTCCCGCTCGGTGCGGTCGAGCAGCACGGACCACACCTGCCGCTGGCGACGGACCGTATCCTCGTCGACCACTTCTGCCAGGAGATCGACCGACGCCTCGGTGACGACGTGCTGATCCTGCCCACCGTTTCCGTGGGCTACTCCAAGCACCACGACGACTTCCCCGGCACCTTGTCATTGACGCACGAAACACTGCTGCACCAGATCGTGCAGACCGCCGACTCGGTTTTGCGGCACGGCATGACCAGCCTGCTGATGCTCAACGCCCACGGTGGCAACGAAGGCATCGCCCAGGTCGCCCTGGAACAACTCGGGCACAGCCGACCCGAATGCAAGATCGTCCGGACGGCGTGGTGGCAAATCGCATCCGAGGACCTGCTCGCCATCAGTACGACCGGCCCAGGCGGTGTCGGTCATGCATGCGAACTCGAAACCTCGCTACTGCTGGCCATCGCCCCCCAGCTCGTTGACGAGTCCGCCATACCGCCGCGCGAGAACAAGAGCTGGTTCGGCTGGGACACCGCCGACATGCTCCGCGCGGGAAGCGCCATCGTCTACCGCCGATTCGCCGACGTCTCCTCCACGGGCGTGTTCGGCGACCCCCAGGCCGCCTCCGCCGAAAAGGGGCAGCAGATCAGCGAGATCGTCACACAGCGCCTGGTCGACCTCGTCCGATCCATGACGGACCGGTGAGAGCAGAGCGCGTCCGTGTAAGACTTCCGGGCCACCGCTGACGAGAGGAACCCCGTGCGAGGCGACAATGAGCGCAGTCGTCCAGGCCGGACCGTGCCGCCCCGGGAGGCGTACCGGGCCGTGATCTGCGACCTCGACGGCACCGTTTACCGAGCAGGCCGGCCGCTGCCGGGGGCCGTCGAGGCCTTGCGGCGGATGCGCGCGGCGAACGTGCCCGTTCTCTTCGTCTCCAACAACCCGACCCGCTCCCCGGCAGCCTATGCCGAACGACTGCGGGCACTGGGCGTGGCCGCGGCGCCGGAAGACGTGCTGACCTCAGGCGGCGTGGTCATAGATTGGCTCTTGGCCGAGGCGGCGGGCGCAGAGGTGCTGTTGGTCGGCGAACCAAGCCTGCACGCCGAGTTCGCCGGACACGGCATCGGTCTCGTCGACAGCGGCCGCGACGCGGACGTGGTCGTGGCTTCGTTCGACCGTACCTTCGACTATCGCAAGTGGATGGAGGCGTTCCGCGCGCTGCGGGCCGGAGCCCGGTTCGTGGCCACGAACCCCGACCCGACCTGTCCCGTCGACGATGGGGAGGTCCCGGACTGCGGGGGAATCATTGCCGCTCTCGAGGTCACCGTCGGACGCCGGGTCGAGGTCGTCGTGGGCAAGCCGTCGGCCATGATGGCGCACGCCGCACTCGATCGGCTGCAAGCCGCCGCTCATGAGGTACTCGTCGTTGGAGATCGGCTCGAAACAGACGTTCGCCTGGGCACGCGCAACGGCCTGGACACAGCGCTCGTCCTGACCGGTGTGACCGATCCGACCGACCTTCACACGGCACCAGACCAGCCGACCTTCGTCCTCAGCGACCTCGCGGCGCTGCCGTCCCTGGTGGGGCTCGCCGACCCAGAGCCCCACTGACCGTTCTGGCTGAACTGTCGGAACCGGCCGTCCGGAAGATCAACCGGCGCGGTCGTAGGCATCCCGGGATGCCGACACGTCGCTCACGATCGACCATTCCTGCAGTGCGCGCAGCCGCCATCGTCGCGGAGGCCGCCGCTCGCTGTCACGACGTCACCGCGCTGAGCCGCTCGCGTCCCGACACGCCGATCCAGACCCTTGAGCAGCATGTCGATCAGCAGTTCGTAGCTGTCGCCGGTCTGCTCGTCCATCGCGAAGCCGCCGGAGACCTCCAGCACCGCGAAGCCGTGGGCGGCCGCGCGCAGGCAGCGGGTGGCGTGGATCAGCGCCGAACCCTCCAGCCCGTACGCGCGCAACACCGCCGCGGAGATGCTCAGGAGCCGCTGCCCCGCCGGGGTGGCCTGTGGTCCTGGGTCCTGCCGGATGGCGGCGTAGCGCTGGGGGTGTTCGAGCACGTACGCACGCCAGGCCCGCAGGAAGGCCCGTACGGCCTCGTCGCCCGAGCGGCCGAGCACGGCTTCTGCGGTGCGGTCCGCGAGCTCCGTCAGCACCCGTTCGGAGAGCCGGTCGCGCAGCTCGGCCAGGTTGCGCACGTGTTTGTACAGCGACGGGGTGGCGACCCCGGCCCGCCCGGCGACCGCCGACAACGTCAGCGCCTCGGCGCCCTGCTCGTCCACGATGCAGCAGGCGAGTTCGACGACGGCTTCGGCCGACAACGACGCCCTAGGCACCCACGTGCTCCTTGAGGAAGGGGATCATCGCGGCGGCCACCTCGTCGGGGAACTGCGTGTGGGGGTAGTGGCCGGCGCCGTCGATCGTCACGACCGTGCCTAGGCCCTGCGGCATGTCGGCGACGGCCCGTTCGGCGGCGGCACGGGGGTCGGGCCAGTCGGGGTCGGCGGTGCCGACGACGACCAGAGCAGGGCATCGCACGTCGCCCAGCCGGGCGCCCGCGTCGGCGGGCGCCGACCGCCCCAGCGCGCTCACCACGGCCATCCGGCCGGGTCTGCGCAACTCGGCCTGGAGGGCGTCCATGGCAGCTGCGTGGTCGGCGGGCCTGCGCGCCTGATAGTTGTGCTCCAGGTAGCGGCGCCACAGCCGCGGGCTGCGCAGCAGTACGGCGCCGAACAGGCGGAGCATGCCCCTGCGGTGGTGGGCGTTGCGCAGCAGCGCCCCGGCCGCCATCTTGTCGACGCGGGTGAAGGGCGCGATCTCGACGATGGCGCTGACGGACTCGGGCGCCTCGGCCGCCGCGATGGTGGCGGAGCCGCCGGCGCAGGAGTGCCCGACGATCACGGCGGGTCCGCCGAGGTGGCGGACGAGGGCGAGGATGTCGCCTGCCGTGTCCGTCCGCGTGTATGAGCTCCAGCCCGGGGTCGAGCCGCCGTGGCCGCGCAGGTCCATCGTGGCCACCCGGTAACCGGCCGACACCAGCCGCGGCGCGAGGAAGCGGAAGGCCGCGCGGTTGTCGCCCATGCCGTGGACCATCACGACCAGCGGCCCCTCGCCGGCGATCTCGTAGGTCAGCTGCCCGTCGCCAACGCTTAAGCTATTATCCATAGCTCGTAAGCTAATGGCATTAGCCAGGTCTGTCAAGACCGTCGACACGCTGGGCCGGCTAGCGGTGCGGGCGCCGGCCCAGCTTGTCGGTCCAGCCGAACTCCTCGAAGGTCACCCGCGCCGTGTCCTCGCCCTTCTCCACCACCGCGTACTCCAGCAGTTCGGCCGTGTCCTCGTTGATGACGAGCTGGAACTCGGCCCCGTCGCCGCTCTTGACCGCCAGGCTGACCCCCTCACGCCCGGCGGTGTCCTCGGTCTCGCCGCTTGAGGTGATGCCGGGCTGGTCTGCGAGGACCTGGAAGAGGGCCGCCCGGGTGCCGGGAGTGGTCGGCGCGGTCATCAGGTCGACGGCGGTCTGCCACAGGTAGAGGTCGAACTCCTTGTGGGGGTCCGGCAGCTTGGCGAACCGGGCGCGCAGGCGGCCGGCCAGCGCCTTCTTCGACCCGGGCAGTGCGCCGACGTTCTGCATGGTGATGTCCATGTTGGAGATCGACAGCGGCCGAGGGAGGTCGTCGTCGACGCTCTTGGGCTTGTCCTCCAGCAACTTCGGCGCGCCCTCCTTCTTCCACGTGGCCTCGTCCTGCGGCGTGGGGAAGACGACCTCGCGGTCCTCGCTCTTCACGCGGTGGGTGCCGCCCGCCCGCTTCGGCCGCCACCGCTCCTCCGACTGGACGACGTACGCCTTGTACGGCGGCCCGTCGGGGTAGATGCTCTCGCGCAGCAGCGCCAGCTTCTTGTTGTACTTCTCGTTGATCGCCACCAGCTCGTCGTCCTTCGCGCCGGTCCTGTCGACCTCCGCCTGCTCCTGGCGCTGGAGCTCGCGCACCCCGGTCCAGAACTTCTCCGGCCAGCGGAAGGTGGGATGCGTCGTACGCTGTCGGACGTACCAGTAGTGGCCGGACGTGGCGGGCTCGCGCAGCGCGGTGTCCGCGGCGGCGAGCAGGAAGGATCGGGCGTCGATCCGCGTGGCGGCCGGCGACGCCCCTGTGCCACCGGTCGTGCCGCGCGGGGTGCTCTCCGCCGCCACCGGCGGGGTCCGGCCGGCGGGCGAGCCGGACAACACGCCCGTGGAGACGACAACCGCGCCCGCGGCGACCGCGCCGGTGGCCAGGAGGAACATCGGACGGCGGGCCATGAAAGCTCTCCACGTGGGTGTCGGGTTCCGGGTGCTGGAAAACGTCCGGGCAAGGTCCTCGCGGCGGCGCCGCCGGTAACTCTCCTCGGCGAGTTCGTCCAGCTTGCCGGGCCTGAGCCGGGCGAACATACGGTCGGTCATGTCTTCCCCCTACGGGTGGATCCTGCTGCGGACGTCAGCTCTCCTCGGCGAACAGGCCGGGGGTTCCTCGCACCGGTCGTCGCGCGGCTCCCGCCTCCTGGTGCAGCCTGCCGGTGAGCCGTTTGCGCGCCCGGTGCAGCCGGACGTTGAACGCCCGCGGCGAGCAGCCCATGACCGTCGCCGCCTGATCGGGCGTCAGGCCGTACCAGGTGGCCAGGATCATCGCCTCCACGTCCTTCTCGGGAAGGGCGCGCAGGGCGGAGACAGCCTGCTCCCGGTCCACCACGTGCTCGGCGACGTCCCAGGCGACGTGCTCCTGCTCACTGGTCAGCGCGGCGATCCGCTCCACCAGGTCGGTGCGCCGGTAGCGCACCTCGCGATGCTTGGCGAGTCTGTTGCGGGCCACGCCGAGCAGCCACGGCAGCACCTGCTCGGGCAGTTCGTCGAGCCGACGCCAGGCCACGAGGAACGTCTCGCTGCACACGTCCTCGGCCACGTTCTGCCCGACCCTGAGCAGCACGTAGCCCAGCACGTTCCGGTAGTACCGGTCGTACAGCATGGTGAATCGCTCTTCGGGATCGTCCACACCAAGTAGTCCCGCCGGCCGCCTCTCGATTACCACCCGGCTCGGAGTTTCTCACCCCGGGCCCGGACACGTCGTTGATGCGCAGCTGGAGAAAGCCCGCCTGGCGCGCCTGGATCCACCTGCTGCGGCCGATCCGGTAGATGTCGTCGTTGATCCTCGCGATCACCGCGATGTGCCTGGGATATCCGGCCGAGGACACGTAACGGAACTTGCCGGAGTCGACCGACCACCGACCGGCGAGATAGCGCACCCGCACCCAGTCGCCGGGCTCGACGTACACGCCCGCGTGCTGCCGTGGCCGAGGCGGGCGAGGCGCCGGCGAGGAGGCAGCCGCCGGCGGTGAGGTGTTCGTCATGCGCGACGGCAAGATCGCCGAGCGTCGTGCCTGGGTCGTCGAGCTGAAGGAGAACGACCACCGCTGACAAAGAAGGAAGGGGCCGGGCCACTTCGGGCCCGACCCCCCTTCTACGCGTACGTGAGGATCTGGTCAGGTGGTGTTGCGGGCCGAGGCGGCCCAGGTGTTGCACGCTCCGGGAGAGCCGCTGTTGTAGCCGCGGGTCATCCACTTGGCCTGCGTCGGCCCTCTGCCGTGGTCGTTCTGCGGCCAGGCCTTGTGCCCGTTCTGCCGGAACCAGTTCACGGTGTAGTTCCACTGCTGGTCCGAGAAATGCCGCCCGTCCCTCAGGGTCCTCATGAAGGCGCCGGAGAAGCACTCGGCCTGCAGTTCGGACCTGCGGGAGAGCGCGAGGCGCTGCGAGCTGCCGGCCCTGTTACGGGCCGTCCAGTAGTAGCTCCAGATCTTCGAGACCTGCTGAACGTGGTGGCCGTACTCGTGGGCCATGAGGCGCGCGATCCCCAGCGGGAACGGCTGGCGCAGCTGCTTGCGGGTGATCAGCATGTACATCGTGCGGTTGGAGGAGCAGTAGTAGCCGTCGGCACCGGCGCTCCACTTGCCGCAGGGCGTGTTGACCTTCCTGGTGATGATGCGCAGCCGCGGCTTGGAGAAGGGCAGCCGTGCCTTGCGGAACTGCGAGCCCCACGCCGTGTTCAGGCAGTTGGTCACCCGCGTCAGGAACCGCTTGTACGCTGCCGTGCTCCCGGACGGCAGCGAGCCGGTCCGGCAGTTCACGTCGGTGAGGCGGCCGGTTCGGTAGATGCGGTTCTTGGTGGCCAGCGACTTGTTCGCGAAGGCACTCGCGCTCTGCGCGCCGGCCGCGCCCCCCGCGACCGACGGAGCAGCCTGCTGGACCTGGCTGACGGATGCCACCGATGCCGAGGCGGCGTTGGGCAGGACGAACACCTGCGAGGTCGCGGCCACCGTGAGCGTCAATCCGGCAGCCGCGAGCGCCGCGAATCTGTGAGAAACGTTCATAATCTCCCCAAGATTAGGTCAAGATCATGCATTTTGCGATGAAATTGAGTCAATTACCTGGGAACATTCCGCGCCGCAGGCTGGTGACTTCGGTTCGCTTCGAGTGCGTGACCAGCGCATACGAGGCCCGCCGACCCACCCGCACAACCGCGGAGCGCCTCCCCCTACCTCGCGAGGCGGGTGGTCGTCACCCTGGTGCTCTTCGCCGTCTCAGGCCTGCTGTACGCGGTGCGCCGGGCCACCGGAAGGCGGGGTCGTCGAGCGGGTCACACCGTGCACTCGGGTGTCCCGGCCGCTCCCCGTGATAGACATCTTCCGTCATCCCCACGCTGCCTCGACGCGCGAGCGGAGGTCGCGAAGGCGCTCGACCGGCTCGTTGGCGAACACGAACCGGAGGTGACGGTCTCCGGAAGGCCCCCAGCCGTTCATCGGCGTGGCGGCGACCCGGCCGCGCGTGAACAGGCGCTCGGAGGCCTCGGCCGGGCTCATGCCGAGCTGCGAGGTGTCGACGAGCAGCGACCAGCCGCCGTCGGGAGGGATCACCGGGTAGCCGGCGAGCTGGTCGAGGATGGTGTCACACCGACCGCGCCAGACGTCGACCGCCCGCGCCACGTCCGCGTCCGCGTCAGGAGAGGCCAGCGCCGCGGCCACCGCCTCCTGGGCGAGCCCCACCTGGCAGACGACATTGCTGAGCCCGACCAGGTTGACGTCGGCCATGATGGTCTCCGGGCCGACGACCCATCCGACCCGCCACCCGATCATCCTGAGTTCCTTGGACGCCGAACCGACGGTGACCGTGCGTGCCGCGAGCCCTTCGTGCCGGGCCGGGTGCGCCGGTTCCGCGTCGTCGAAGCGGATGCGTTCCATGGCGGCGTCGTAGAGCAGCCATGCCGGGGTGCCGTCGAGCGCGCGGGAGAGGGCCTCCCAGTGGGCGGGCCCGAGCACGGACCCGGTCGGCATGGCCGGTGACATCATCAGGACCACCGCCGTGCGCCTGGTGACCGCGGCGGCCAGTTCCCCGGGGTCCAGGGTCCATCCGCCCGCCGAGGCGGCCAGCGGGACGAAGCGCGGCACCCCTCCCGCGAGCCTGACGCGGTTGACCAGCCCGGCGTAGATCGGGTCGGCCATCACCACCTCGTCGCCCGGTTCGACGGTGGCGAGCAGCGTGTTGAGCACTCCGTTGAGCCCGCCCGCCGTGATGACGCACTCACGTGCCGGGTCGTAGCGTCGTCCCGCCATCCGGCCGACGTGGGCGGCGGCCGCCTGCCGGAGCGTGACGCCGCCCTGGAAGGGCAGGTAGCTGTTCGCGCTGTCCTGGTCGATCGCGGCCTTGGTCGTCTCCAGGGCCACCGCCGGGGGGCGGAGGTCGGTGTCGAGGTTCTCCAGACGGAGCAGCGTGTCGTCGTTCTCCTGGTCGGCCCGGTCTCCGAGCAGATCCACACCGATGCCGGGAATCTCTCTCAGACGGCTGACGGTCATACATCCTCCTCTGTTCCATATATGGAACAGCAGTCGTGCCGTACGGTCAACCGTCGCCGTCAGGCGGCTTGTCCCCCGTGCGAGCTACAGGCGGATGTCCACCGTGCGGGGACGCAGAGGGACCCCTCCGATCCGTAGCGTTACCGACGTAGCCGCGGCGCTCGGAGCCGCTCCCCCTACTCGCTCTCCTCGGAGGACCTCATGCTCGGCAAGTTCAAGGCACCCGTCCTGGCCGCACTGTGCACCACCGTGCTCGGCATGGGGGTCGCCGGTTGCAACGGGGACTCCCTGGACAACTGGGACCCCTTCGCGGGCACCGAGCAGAAGATCGAGGCCGACCTGTTCTCCGGGACCAAGAAGATCACGGTCGCCGGCAGGAAGGTGAACGTGTCCTGCTCGGGTGAGGCCGCCGACGGCAAGCCGGTCATCGTGCTGATGCACGGCGGCGGCGACGACGTGACCAAGATGGCCGCCCTGCAGAAGACCCTCAGCGCCAAGAACCGGGTCTGCTCCTACGACCGGCCCGGCGCCGGCGCCAGCGACAAGCCCGCCGGCCCGCAGGACTTCGCGAGCACCGGCAAGATCCTCACCGGCGTGCTCGACCTGATCGCCGGCGACCACCAGGTCGTCCTGGCCGGCCACTCGCTCGGCGGCATCATCGCCGCCCGCTACGCACCCGACCACCAGGACCGCGTCAAGGGCCTGGCGCTCCTGGACGCCACCCCCTCCACCATGGCCGCCGACATCGCCCGCGTGATCCCCAAGTCGGCCAAGGGCCCCGCTGCCGAGATGCGCGCCCAGCAGCTCGCCATCTTCGCCGGCCAGAACCCCGAGCAGCTCGTCGTCGCCGACGGCGAGGTCCGCTCCGTCGGCGACATCCCGGTGGAGGTCGTCCAGCACGGCCAGCCGTACCTGGCCGCCATCCCCACCTACGGCAAGCAACTGGAGAAGGCGTGGAGCGCCGGCCAGCGCAAGTGGCTCGCCCTCTCCAGCAACAGCAACCTGAGCACCGCCGCCAAGAGCGGCCACTACATCTACACCGACCAGCCCGACGTCGCCGTCAAGGCCATCGAAAACGTCGCCGCCCAGGCCACGGGCTGAACACCGCCCGCGGCTCCGTCGACAGCGGTTGCCAGCCGGCCGACGCGGCGAAGGCGGCGAGCACGAACACCGCCTGCTCAGGAGGCTCCATCGCCGTCTGGGTGCCCAGCACGAGCGCGGCGAAGTAGACGCCGGCCGCAGGAAGGACATGATCGGCTCGATGAGGCCGGTGAGCACGGAGTCGCCGATGACCGCGACCAGCGCACAGAGCACGTCCGCGGTCGCCATCCCCAGCGCGGCACAGAGGCCGATCCTCAAGAGTGTCAGGCCCTGCGAGCCCGGCCGGTCGAGCGAATTTCACGTGATGTGCCGATCTCATGCCACTACGGCCGCCGCCTCATGAGCGCACCGCTCACCCGTGGTCCGGCGGCCATCGCGCCAGGTCCCTGACCGCCTGCCCGTCCTGCCTCGCGCAGACGGCCCGGCTGTGATGGGCGAACCTGCGTACGGACCGCATCTGGGAGTGGTCACGCAGCCAGGCCAGGCGCAGCGGCAGCGACGGCCCGTCGCTGAGCCGGACCGCCCTGACGTCCGCCGATCCCGTCGCCGCCGCCGCGCGGGGCGTGCACAGGACGACGGCCTGCCCCAGCCGGACGACCGCCAGCATCTGCATGCCGTCGCTCACCTCCGGCCCCGGGCGCCCCGGCGGCCCGTCCGGCCAGAGCTCGGCGGCGACGTGCCGGAAGTTGTCTTCCTTCCAGCGCACCACCTGCTCGTCGCTCAGGTCCGCCATGACGATCGCCTCCCTGCCCGCCAGCGGATGTGACGCCGCGAGCAGCACGTGCACCTGTTCCATGAGCAGGATCACGCTCTCCAGCGTCTCGTCGTCGATCGACCCGCGCAGCAGCGCGAGGTCGGCCGCACCGGAGCGCAGCTGGTCGAGCTGGTCGCCCGCGTTGCCGACCATCACGCGTCCGGGCATCAGCGGCCGGGTCTCGTCGTACGCGTGCACAAGCTCGTTCAGCAGCCAGGCGTCGCAGCCGGGCCCTGTCACCGTCAGCGGATCCTGCGTCCCCGCCGCCCTGCGCGCCCGTGACATGGCGTGCCCGGCCTGGGAGACCAGGGTCCTGGCCTCGCCCAGCAGGATCTCACCCGCGGGAGTCAGGCTCACGTCACCGGGGGCGCGGACGAGCAGTGGGGCGCCGACGTCCCGCTCCAGGGCGCGGATGGCACGTGAGAGCGCGGGCTGGGTCATGGTGAGCCGCGCGGCGGCTCGGGTGAAGTTGCGTTCCTCGGCCACCGCGATGAAGTAACGCAGCTGGCGAATCTCCACATCGGCCACCCGCGCAGTCTCTCACGTGCGCCTATGCCGTTGGGACATGGCTGCCTGCCACATCGGACCTTCCTTTCCCCCGGCGGCCGGTGTGTCCTGGACAGGCGCCGCGGCGCGGAGCCTGTCCGGCCCGCGACCTCACCCGCGGCACTCGTTCACCTCACCCTCTTGATTGGATGACGCATGTCGGAACATGTCCGCAAGGCGGTCGTGACCGCGGGAACCGGCGGAATCGGCATGGAGACGGCGGCGGGACTGGCGGCACAGGGCTGGGACGTCACCGTCGTCGGCCGCGACCCCGACCGCGGCGCCGCCGCGACGGCCCGGCTGGAGGAGGCGGCGGGGCGCGCCACGGGCCGTTTCCTGCGCGCCGACCTCTCCTCCCTGTCCGGCACCCGCGCGCTCGCGGATCGGCTGGCCGCGGAAGGGCCCCTGCACCTGCTGGTCAACAACGTGGGCGGCATGTGGACCCGGCGCTGGGAGGGCGCCGGCGGCATCGAGGCGAGCCTGGTGCTCAACCACCTGTCGCCGTACGTGCTGACCGAGGCTCTCCTGGACGCGCTCAATGCCGGCGCGCCCAGCCGCATCGTGAACGTCACCTCCTCCGCCATCATGGCCGCGGAGCCGGTGTTCGAGGAGGCGGAGCCGCCGGGGCCCTACTACGGCATGGCCGCGACGGGCCGGGCGAAGCTCGCCCACCTCGTCCACACGATGGACCTCGCCGGGCGACTCGGCGGCCAGGGCATCCAGGTCGTGGCCGTCGATCCGGGACCCGCCGCGACGCCCAACGCGGCGCAGATGACGATCGACATCCTGCCACCGCAGATGCGACCGCTCTGGGACCAGGTCCAGGAGTGGGTCACCCGCCCGGTGACGGAGGCCGGGGCCGCCGTCCTGGCCGCGTGCACCGGGCCCTCGCACGGGGCGGGTGTGGTGATCGGCCCGTCAGGCGCTCCCGACGACAGCCTGCTCCAGTACCTGACGGAGGACGTCACGCAGGCCGTACGCGCGTGGACCCCGAGGCTGCTCGGCGACTGACAGCCGCCGTGAACGGTCAGGAGCGCGGCCCCTGGCCGGGCGAGCGCGCGGGGCGTCGGGCGCTCACGGAGCACCCACGCCCTGCTCGCCGCTGCGTCGGCCGCCCGGGGGCGCGGTCGAGGCACGTCGGGCAGCGGCGCCAACCCGACCGACGCGGCCTTCATCGACGCGGCCGTCCGCGACCTGCTCGCCACGCCCTCACCCCGGTAGACGCGCCCGTGCACACGGGCCCCACCACGCTCATGGGGAACTTGGGGAGCCTCTGCGGATAAAGACAGTCGTGACAACCACCGCAGAACGGAAGTTCCCCGTGAAGGATCCTCCATGCCCTCGACCGGCGGATCCCAGAAACGACTCCTCCATCATCGAAGCCTCGCTGTCTACGCCGGAGTGCTTCGCGGTGCTCTTCGACCGGCACGCCGCCGTACTGCACCGCTACGCCGTGCGGCGGCTCGGGCCTGAGCATGCCGAGGACATGCTGGCCGAAGCGTTCACCAGAGCCTTCGCGACCCGCCACCGCTACGAGTTCGGCCGCTCGGAGGCGCTGCCCTGGCTGTACGGCATCATCACCAACGTCATCGGCCTGCACCGACGGGCCGAAGCCCGCGCCTACCGGGCGCTGGCCCGCACGGGCGAGGACCCCGTGGTGGCCGCGTTCGACGAGCGGGTGGCCGCCCAAGTCTCCGCCTCGGCCACACGGCAACGCCTCGCCGCCGCGCTGGCGGGCCTCGGCCGCGGTGAGCGGGACGTGCTGCTGCTGATCGCGTGGGGCGATCTGACGTACGAGGAGACGGCCCGGGCGTTGCGGGTGCCCATCGGCACGGTCCGCTCGCGCCTGTCGCGGGCCCGCCGCAAGGTCGCGCACGCTCTGGGCGGCGTCAATCCGGTTGAGATGAGCGGGGGCCACCATGAATGACTTTGACCTGATCAAGAAGCTGCGATCGGAAATAGGCGAGAGCGAACCGGAGGCCCTGGACGGGGCGCGGGAGCGGCTGCTGACCGTGATGGCCCGAACGCCGGCGCGCAAGCGGTTCCGGCTTCCCGTGGCCCTGCCCCTCGCGGGCGTCGTAGCGGCCACGGCGGCGGCCGCCGTCGTGATCGCCACAAGCTCGGCCACGCCCGTCAACCCACCGGCCGGTGACACCCCGCCGCCTCTCTCGGCCCGGAACGTCCTGCTCGTCGCCGCCGACAGCGCGGAACGCACACCGCTGGGCTCCGGGGCCTACTGGCACGTCAGGAAGGAGAAGGACGACAGCGGCCGGCTGTTCACCGAGAGCTGGACCACGCGGGACGGGCAGCGGTGGACGCGGCCGGTGCCGGGCCGCGACCGGTCGGCCGTGAGCAAGGCGCCGTCGGCCGGCTATTATCTCGCGCCCGGCCAGGGCGAGCTCAGCGTCAAGGACATCGAGGCGTTGCCGACCGACCCCGAGGCGTTGAAGCAGCAGGTCACCGAGATGGTCCCGGAAGCAGTCGACCATCGCGACCCCGCCTTCTTCCCGCTGCTCTCGCTGATCGCCGAGATGCCCGCGCCGGCGAAGGTGCGTTCCGCGGCGTTCCGGGCTCTGGCCACAGTGCCGGACGTGCAGCGGGTGGGCACGGTCGAGGGCGGGGAGGAGCTGATGGTTCGCGGCGGTGACCGGGAGATCAGGCTGGTCGTCGATCCCGAGACCTCCCGGGTGGTCCGCGCCAACATGCTCCCCACCGTCAGCGGAGGGGTCGCCGGCGCCAAGTGGGGGCACTTCATCAAGCTGACCACCGAGTGGACCGACGACTTCCCCGGCGCGACCGAACGAGGCACGTCATGATCGCGGGCAGATCGGTTCTCGCCGTTCTCCTGGCGGGAACGGCCGGCGTCGCGGCACCGCAGGCAACCGCGGAACAGCCGAACGGGGTGACGCTGATCACGGGTGACCGGGTCGTGGTCATCGGCAAGGCCCACCGGGTGGACCCGGGACCCGGCAGGCAGGTGCACTTCACGAGCCAGGTGCGCGACGGGCATCTGTACGTGATCCCGTCGGATGCGATGCCGCTGATCGCGAAGGGGACGCTCGACCGGCGGCTGTTCGACGTCACCCAACTGCTGGCCTGGGGGTACGGCGACGCTGCGAGGTCCGACATCCCGGTGATCTCGCAGGGTGCCGCCACCCGGGGCTTCGCCGGGGCACGGCGGCTGTCCAACCTGGGAATGAGCGCAGCGCTCGTGCCGAAGGCGAGCGCCGCCCGGACCTGGCGGGACCTCACCGGCGGCGCGCGCACCTTGACCGCGGGACGTTCCAGGTTATGGCTGGACGGCCAGAGGACCCCCGTCCTGGAAGACAGCGTCAAGCAGATCGGCGCCCCACAGGCGTGGCGGCAGGGGCTCACGGGCAAGGGCGTCACGGTCGCGGTCCTCGACACCGGCTATGACCCCGACCACCCCGACCTCAAGGACGCGGTGGCGCACGAGCGCGTCTTCAGCGACTCTCCCGACATCCGTGACATCCACGGCCACGGCACCCACGTCGCCTCGATCGCGGCGGGCCGGGGAGAGCGGTTCCGCGGGGTGGCGCCGGAGGCGGAACTGGCCATCGGCAAGGTGGGCGACGGCGTCATCACCGAATCGGCCGTTCTCGCCGGCATGGAGTGGGCGGCCGCCGAGGTCAAGGCCAAGGTCGTCAACATGAGCTTCGGCGGTCCGGACAGCCTCGAACTGGACCCGATCGAGCAGGCGGTCAACACGCTGTCGGAGCAGTACGGCACGCTCTTCGTCGCGGGGGCGGGCAACCAGGGCAGGAAGCAGTCGGTGTTCAGTCCGGCGAGCGCGGACGCGGCTCTGGCCGTGGGCGCGGTGGACAAGCAGGGGCGGATGGCCGACTCCTCCAGCCGGGGGCCGCGCGTGGGCGACCACGCGATCAAACCCGACCTGACCGCGCCCGGCCAGGACATCACAGCAGCGGCCATCGGGGGCGGCCACAAATCGATGAGCGGCACCTCGATGTCCACCCCGCACGTGGCCGGGGCGGCGGCGATCCTGGCCCAGCACCATCCTGACTGGACCGGGGCGCGGCTCAAGGCCGCGCTGATCGGCAGCGCCGCGCCCACCGAAGGCGTCACGCCCTATGAGCAGGGTGCCGGACTGGCCGACCTGACGCGGGTGCTGAAGCAGACGGTCGTGGCCGAGCAGGCCAACCTGTGGGAGCCCTTCCCGTGGGACGGCGACGAACGGGTGGCCACCAGGACGATCGCGTACGCCAACGTGGGCGACACCCCCGTAGATCTCGACCTTTCGGCGCAGGGCGAGGTGCTGAAGGTGCCGACCGGCAAGGTCACGGTCCCGGCCAAGGGCGAGACGTCCGTCACCGTCACCATCGACGCCACCGGAAAGCCACCAGGCGACTATCCGGGAACGGTCACCGCCGCCTCGGGGGACACCGTGGTCCGCACGCTCGCCGGCGCCTACGTCGAGCCGGAGTCCTACGACGTCACCGTCACGGCCGTCGACAGGCAGGGCCGGCCCGTCGAGCCTCGGGGGGAGATCTACGACGCGAAGACCGGGGAGAGCCATGACCTGGCCTTTTGGGACGGCTCCGCCACCGTGCGGCTCCCCAAGGGCGACTGGAACCTCTACGCCTCCGTCTCCGAGACGGTCGACGGAAACCGGATCAGTACGCTCGCCGCCACCCCGTTCCGTGTCGAGGACGGTGACCTGCAGCTGAGTGTGGACACGCGCCGGGGCAAGCCGGTCAGGACCACACTCGACGACCCGGACGCCGAGCTCAGACGCGGTTACCTGTTCCGGCTGGAGCATGGGGCCTGGGACATGGCGGCATCGGGCGGCGGTACGGACGCCAACAGCCAGCTCTTCGTCGTCCCCGCGCGGCAACCAGGCATGACCTACACCCTCGTCACCACGTGGCTCAGCAAGGACGTCTCCCCCAGCCCGTACGTCTACACCATCGTCGATCGTCGCAGCGAGGGCATTCCTGACGACCCCTCGCACAACGTGCGGCAGCAGGATCTGGCGAAGGTGACCGCGACCTACCGAGCCCCAGGGACGGCCGTGACCGGGGTGCCGATGGCCACGCTGGAGATCGGCCAGCCCGTTGCCACGTCGCTGGACTCACTGGTCGGGGAGATCCCGCTGCCCGGCAAGCTCGTCCACTACCGGACGCCCGGGCTGAGCTACGGGAGCGGGCTCCAGACCGGCACCTCGATCATCTTCGACGGCGGGCGACGCGCCGAGCGGGGTGAGACAGACGAGGTCTGGAACGCCGCCGTCATCGGGCCGTCGTTCCTGCTGGCCGGTGGGAGCCGTACCGGTGACGAGCTGAGCTTCTTCGCGACGGGAATGTTCGCCGACGGGCGGCAGGGCCGATCGGGTTCCGACTCGGCCGCCACCGGCCTCGCCACCCTCGCCAGGGACGGGCGAACGCTGGCCACGGCCGACCTCGCCGGCTGCTCGGTCCACAAGGCGCCAGGATGCGGCCTGCGGGCCGGCCTGCCCGCGGTGTCCGGCGCCTACACGCTGACCGCGTCGCTGCGCCGGCAGGCCACGCTCTCCACGAAGGTGGAGTCGGCCTGGACGTTCACGTCCGCGACCACCGGCGACGAACAACCGCTGCCGCTGATGGCCGTCCGCTTCAGCCCGGAGGGCCTGGACGACTCGAACCGCGCCGAGCCGGGCGGCACCAGCCGCCTGCCGTTGCGGGTCGAGCGCAACCCCGGCTCCACCGACGCGGACGTGGAATCGATCCGGCTGGAGATGTCCGCCGACGACGGCGCCACGTGGCGCCCCGTCCCGGTCACCCGTACCGGGTCCGGATGGACCGCCACGCTGCAAAACCCTGACCAGGCCGGGTACGTCTCCCTCCGCGCGGTGGTCACCGACGCCGCCGGCGACGGGGTGACCCAGACGATCACCCGCGCGTACGCCGTCGGCTGATCCTCACGCTGAGCGCCTCCCGGCCTGCCCTGGCCGGGAGGCGCGTGCAGTGTAGCGACAAGCAGACCCTGCTGAGTCCGGCCACCTGCCGCACCGGGACGAGCGGACCATGGCCAACGCACCCGACTGGGGCAGGGCAGGGTCAGGCGGCCGCGCCAGGGCCGGGCAGCAGCTCGACGTCGCCGGCGTGCATGGGCTCGCCACAGTGGGCGCAGCGCAGGACGAGGAGCAGCACGACTGTCAGCAGTGTCGAACCAGCTCCGGGTCACTGCCGGGTCGAAGCACGCAGCGCCTCGGCGATCCACGCGAACGCCGCGGCATCGTCCTCGCCCGTGCTGGGAGGGGTGCCGTTGATCAGCTCCACCAGGGACAGGTATCTGCCGTGGGTGGCGTCGTACCGCTCCTCCTCCTGGGAGTCCTCGCGCCGCAGCTGCTCGACCAGGAGAAAGGCCCTGGCGAGCCGCTCACGTTGCTCGGTCGTGGACTGCGCCCCCATGGCGTCGGCGGCGGCGCCCGCCATGCGGACGACCAGCTCGCACGCCCGTGGGGAGTCCGGCGCCAGCCCCGAACGGTACGCCGCCACGACCTCCTCCCCGATCTTGGCGCCGTCCTCGTGGATGAAGTCCCACACCGGCGCGGCGGCCAGGCTGCTCCCAGGGAAGGTGCCGTACACGTCCTGGAGGTAGGAGCGGACCGCGGCGCGGAACCGCTGGTCCTGGACCAGGTCGGCCAGCTCGATCCAGGCTTCGAGCTGGGCGGCGCTGGGGTCCTCCGGCAACCGGGGCCGCATCGTGCTCAGGCGTTCGACGAAGCCGTCCGGCACATCGAGCCCTTCGCCGACCTCGTTCCAGAAGTCGTCGACGAGCCGTTCGCGCTCCTCGTCGGACATCGACACGAGCTTGTGCATCAGAGCCGCCTGCGCGGCCGTGCCGCCCTGCTTGACCAGGGTCCGCAGCACGGCCCTCCTGGCCCGCAGGTCGCGCTCCTGACGCTCGACCAGCTCCAGGTGGGTCGCGAGAAGATCGTGCAGGGACGTCTCACCGCCGAGGAGCCGTCGGATGTCGTCCAGCGCGGCGTCCAGGTCGCGGAGGGTGCGGATGAGTTCCAGCCGCGCGATGGCGCGGACGTCGTAGAGGCGGTAGCCCGCCTCGCTCACACGTGTCGGGTCGATGACGCCGGCGTCGGAGTAGTAGCGGATGGCGCTGACGCTCAGCCCGGTCCTCCTGGCCACGTCCCCGATGGGGTACAGCTCGTTGTCGTCCATGCCGCCACTATGGAGTCTCAACCGGCTTGAGACTCAAGCCCCGCCCGCCGCACCGCGTCCGCCTTCCAGGCTCCGTCAGGGGGTCGAAGCACGAAGGGCCGCCGCGATCCACGCGAAGGGCACGATCTCCTCGTCCGCGCCGGACTGCGTCCCGTTGATCACGGACACCAGCGACAGGTACCTGCCATGGGTGAGGTCGAACCGGGACCCGGGGTCGTCGTCGTCCTCCTCGCGCAGGAACTCGTCGATCTCGTCGAACTTCGCGGCCAGCTCCCGCCGGAACGAGGCGGAGGCCTGGCGGCCGTCGAGCGCGGCGGTCGCGTCCACGAGGCGGACGGCCAGCTCCTGCGAACGTGGCGCGTCCGCGGGCAGCCCGGAACGGTACGCGGCCATGATGTCCCCCATGATCGTCATACCTGTCCCGTAGATGAAGTCCTGCACCGGCGTGGCGGCCATGAGCCGTCCCGGGGACGTGGAGAAGGTGTCCTGGAGGTAGGAGCGGACCTCGCCGCGGAACTCCTCGTCCTGGACCAGGTCGGCCAGCTCGATCCAGGCTTCGAGCTGGGCGGCGGTGGGGTCCTCCGGCAGGTGCGGCCGTATCTCCCGCAGCCGGCCGACGAAGTCGGGGTTGACGTCGAGACCGTCGCTGACGTCGTCCCAGAAGTCGTCGACGAGACGTTCGCGCTCCTCGTCGGACATCGACACGAGCTTGTGCATCAGAGCCGCCTGCGCGGCCGTGCCGCCCTGCTTGACCAGGGTCCGCAGCACGGCCCTCCTGGCCCGCAGGTCGCGCTCCTGACGCTCGACCAGC
>NZ_SMJZ01000448.1 GCF_004348345.1 Nonomuraea longispora | reverse complement strand
CGGCTGAACTGCCCGCTGCCGGGCCCGTGGATGGTCCGCTGCCGCCCCGCCCTGAGGAGAGGCCGTGAAGCTGCTGCGCCGTAAGGAGGGCCCGTCTCTCGACTCCAGGCTCGCCGCCCTTCTTGAGGCCGCCTCGCTGGCCGAGGGACGGATGCCCGAGCAGGCGGTGTCCGGCGCGCGTACGGTCGCCGAGCGGGCGGGAGCACGCCGCGACCTGTCGATCGACCACACCGTGGCCGCGCTGGCGGGGGCGACCGGCAGCGGCAAGTCGTCGCTCCACAACGCGCTGGCCGGTGCCGAGCTGGCGGCCGTGGGCGTCACCAGGCCGACGACCTCGACCGCGCAGGCGGCCCTGTGGGACGGCGAGGGCGCCGGGCCGCTGCTGGACTGGCTCGACGTCCCGCAGCGGCACTCCGCCACCGCCTCCGGCGACCTGTCCGGGCTCGTCCTCCTGGACCTGCCCGACCACGACTCCATCCGGCTCTCCCACCGCCTGGAGGTGGACCGCCTGGTGGAGCTGGTCGACCTCCTGGTGTGGGTGGTCGATCCGCAGAAGTACGCCGACGCGGCGCTCCACGAGCGTTACCTGCGTCCGCTGGCGGAGCACCGGGACGTGATGGTGGTGGTGCTCAACCAGGTGGACCGGCTGCCCGCGCAGGCCGTCGACCGCTGCCTACGCGACCTGCGTCGGCTGCTGGAGGACGACGGGCTGAAAGGTGTCCCGGTGCTCGCCGTCTCCGCGAGGACCGGGACGGGGCTGCCGGCCCTCCGCTCGCTGCTTGAGGACCGGGTCTGCGAGCGCACGTCGTGGTCCGCCCGCCTGGCCGCCGACATCACCACCGCCGCCGCCCACCTCAGCACCGCCGGCCCGGGTTCGGAGGGGTTGCCGGGTGCGGCGGCCGAGCCGGCCGGACGGGGCGAGGAGGGGGC
>NZ_SMJZ01000447.1 GCF_004348345.1 Nonomuraea longispora | reverse complement strand
GGACGGGACCGGGGGCGGGGCGGGATCGAGGCGCAGCGCCGGATGGAGCTCGGCGCCCGCCGCGGCCAGCGCGTGCGCGCAACGATCGAGGTCGAGGTGGTAGTAGCTGTCGCGGGCGTCGAAGCTGCTGCGCCGGGAGGTGACCAGCCCGCTGCCGCGCAGCAGCCGCAGATGGTAGGAGATCAGGTTCTGCGGGTGGCCGAGCAGGTCGACGAGCTCACGGACCCGGTAGTCGCCGGCGGCCAGCGCGGTCAGCAGCCGCCAGCGCAGAGGGTGGGCGGCCATGCGCACGAACGCCGGGGCGGCCGGGGCCGGAGGTGCCATGCCCGCAGAATACATCAAACTCATTTGATGCGTCGTCAGGAGAGCAGGGCGCGGGCCAGCCCGACGGCGGCGCCGCCGGCGATCAGCCAGGCGTTGTTGAGCCTGGTCGTCCAGAGCAGCACCAGGCTGAGCGCCGCTATGGCCGCGGTGAGCGGGTCGACGACGGCCGTACGGGCGAGCTGGTAGGAGACCCCGGCCATGAGCGCCAGCGAGGCGGCGTTCACTCCGTCGAGCAGGGCGGAGGCCCACCGGCTCGCGCGCAGCCGGCCGGTGAGCCGGGTGAGCAGCCCGACGAGGGCGAACGACGGCAGGAAGATGGCCACGGTGGCCACGAACGCGCCGATCGGCCCGGCGACGACATAACCCACGAAAGTGGCCGTGGTGAACACCGGTCCGGGGGTGACCTGCCCGATGGAGACAGCGTCGGCGAGCTGCTGCGAGGTGATCCAGCCGAGCCGCTCGACGAAGTCGCCGCGCAGGAAGGCCAGCAGGACGTAGCCGCTGCCGTACAGCACCGAGCCGATCTTCAGCATCGTGAGGAACAGCTGCGTCAGCTGGCCCCCGGTCGGGTCGGGGAAGAGGGGAGACCCGCCGAAGGTGAGCAGCGGGGCGGCGAGCAGACCTGCCGGCCGGTTC
>NZ_SMJZ01000446.1 GCF_004348345.1 Nonomuraea longispora | reverse complement strand
ACAACGGATCGAACACCCGGCAGATCTCGTCCAACGCCTCAGCGAACACCGCGAAGTGCTCAGCCAGCACCGAACCCATACCGACCCGCTGACTACCCTGACCCGCGAACAACAGGGCCAGCTTCCCAACAGGCATGACCCCCACAGGCTCCAGCGCCCGCAGGCCCGCCACCAACTCGCCCCGATCAGCACCCACCACGACCGCACGCTGCTCCAGCACCGCCCGACCCGTCGCCAGCGACCACGCCGCATCCGACACCGCAACCGACGACTCCGACTCCAGCCACGACGCCAACCGACCAGCCTGCGCCCGCAACGCCCGCCCGTCCTTCGCCGACACCAGCAACGGCACCACCGGCCCGGGCTCCACCGGCTCAGGCTCCGGCTCCACCACCGGACCCTGCTCGATGATCACATGAGCGTTCGTGCCGCTGATCCCGAACGACGACACCGCCGCCCGCCGAGCACGCCCGTTCTCCCGCCACGGCCGCGCCTCGGTCAGCAACTGCACCGCACCCGCCGACCAGTCCACATGCGGCGACGGCTCATCAGCATGCAACGTCCGCGGCAGCATGCCCTTGCGCAGCGCCATGACCATCTTGATCACACCGCCCACACCTGAGGCAGCCTGCGTGTGACCGATGTTCGACTTCAGCGAGCCCAGCCACACGGGCCGGTCCTCGGGCCGCTCCTGGCCATAGGTGGCCAGCAACGCCTGGGCCTCGATCGGGTCGCCCAGGGTCGTACCGGTGCCGTGCGCCTCCACCGCGTCCACCTCAGCCGGCGACAAACCCGCGTTCGCCAGCGCCTGCCGGATCACCCGCTGCTGCGACGGACCATTCGGAGCCGTGATCCCATTACTCGCACCATCCTGATTGACCGCACTACCCCGCACCACGGCGAGGACCTGATGGCCGTTGCGCTCAGCGTCCGACAACCGCTCCACCAGCAGCACACCAA
>NZ_SMJZ01000445.1 GCF_004348345.1 Nonomuraea longispora | reverse complement strand
CCTCGTCACCCGACACCACCACCGCGGCCGGACCATTGACCGCCGCGATCCCGGCGCGGCCCTCGTACCCGTCGAGCAGCGGCAGCACCTCCGCCTCAGGCGCGGCCACCGCCAGCATCGCGCCGCCCTTCGGGAGCGCGTCCATGAGCCGGGCCCGCGTGGCGATCAGCGTGCAGGCGTCGGCCAGTGAGAGCACCCCCGCGACGTGGGCGGCGGCGATCTCGCCCACCGAGTGGCCGACCAGCACGTCCGGCCGCACGCCGAACGACTCCAGCAGCCGGTAGAGGGCCACCTCGAAGGCGAACAGCGCGGGCTGGGTCATCCCGGTCTCGTCGAGCACGCCGCCGGGGTCGGTGAACATCACCTCGCGCAGCGGGTACGGCAGTTGCGGGTCGAGCAGGGCGCAGGCCTCCTCAAGCGCCTGCGCGAACACGGGGAACGCGGCGGCGAGGTCCTTGCCCATGCCCGGCCGCTGGCTGCCCTGCCCGGTGAAGAGCAGCGCGAGCCGGCCGGGCCGGCCGCTGCCGGCGAGCACGCCGGGCGCGTCTGAGCCGCCGGCCAGGGCTCGCAGGCCGGCCAGCAACTCGTCGCGGTCGCCGCCCACGACGACGGCGCGGTGGTCGAGCGCGGCCCGGCCGGCGGCCAGCGCGGCGCCGGCCGCGGTGACCGGGATGTCGGGCGTCGCCCATTCCGCGAGCCGCCGTGCCTGCGCGGCCAGCGCCTCGGGGCTCTTGGCGGACAGGATCCAGGGCACCGCTGGGAGGTCGAACTCCTCGTCGGGGGCGGGAACGACCGGGTCGCCCTGCTCGATGATGACGTGGGCGTTGGTGCCGCTGATGCCGAAGGAGGAGACGGCGGCGCGGCGGGGGCGGTCGAGCTCGTCCCACGAACGAGCCTCCGTCAGCAGCTCCACCGCACCCGCCGACCAGTCCACATGCGGCGACGGCTCATCCACGTGCAACGTCTTCGGCA
>NZ_SMJZ01000444.1 GCF_004348345.1 Nonomuraea longispora | reverse complement strand
GTCGGCGCCTGCACTCGGCGCTCGGCTACCGGCCACCCCTGGAGGTTCTCAACGAGGCCCTTACAACCCAGACAGCCGCATAGGCTGCACTCATAACACGGCTGTCCGGAATCACGGTGGCCCCTCAACCTCGGTCTGGTCAATCGCGCCTACGCGAAAGACTTGCCTGCCCCGATCACCGTTGCCGACCTCAACCCGCACGACCCGCGGATCGTGCGGCAGATCGAGACCTACTTCCGGTCCAACAACGTCGCCGGCGGAAAGTTCAACCACTACAAGCCGGCCGCTGTCCTCATGCGCGAGCAGAACACGGTGATGCCGAACATCAGCAGCGCCACCCTCGCTCGCGCTGAGCAGCTCTTCAGCAGGATTAACGACCTGCTGACTTAACGGGACTGGCGTGGGGCCCTCAGGCTAGGCCCCACGCCGAGCTCTGCGATGTCTCATGAGACAAGCGAATCGTGGAGAACATCCGCACGCCGAAGACGACCGGCACATGCGTGAGTGCATGAACCGCCTTAAGCGCGCCCATGTAATCGCTTTCCTACCGGTCGTGCGAGTCGGCGATCGCCAATTCATCCCGCATCACTGCGGCGGCTGTGCGCGCCGCGTGCTGGAGGCCGTCAAGCAGATCATGCCGAATGCGCCCACGCCCCAGCTCTGCAGCGTCCACCATGGCGGTCAGCGTCGACATGTCGTCGCCGGCGGCGTGCGGCGCGCCGTCCAGCAAATCCCAGGCCGCGTACGCGTCCCTAGCAGCTACAGCTGCGCCCGTCATCTTCCGAGCCACCTCCTGCGCCCCGGCGGCGTCGAGGGCTAGCCCCGTTTTCCGCACGTCGGGTTGATTGAAGATCGTCGGGTTTGCTGTGGTGATCGTCGTCGCGGTATGCCTGGCAGATGAGGCAGCGTGCGCAGTGGGGCCAGGCCAGTGTCGAGAAGATGCTCGGAGCATTACCGGTGGTGGCCGCGTTCTGCTCGCGGCTGCGGATCCGGGAGCTGGTGGATGCGGCTTGTCC
>NZ_SMJZ01000443.1 GCF_004348345.1 Nonomuraea longispora | reverse complement strand
GTAGACAACGATCACCCGTCCCAACAGCCCAGACCTTATCCGCCCAGCTCAGCCACTCTCTCAGAGGGAGCCAGACCCGTGCTCATTGTCCGGCTGGGCGCCCAGCGGAACCTGCATGCCGACATGGGCATCCAACAGCGCATGAACGTACGTCGCCTCATATATACGACCGCTCTGGCAGCCCCGGTCCTGTACGCCGCGGTCAACCTGATCGCGCTCCAGCTGATCGCCCATCCGACAGGAGAGCTCAATCCCTGGTACGAAGAGCCATGGAATGACATGTTGCTGGAACAGCTGGAGCAGGAGGTCGCGCATGCGCGGAATGTGACGCTCGGCATCACCTTGATCCTGGCCGCCGAGGCGGTTCTCATCGCCGTGCTCGACCGGCTGGACCATCGATCACCCTCCAGGTCCACTGTGCCGACCGGCGTCTGGTTCATCCTGTATGAACTGACTCTGGTCGTGGGGGTGCTGCTCTCTCCCCTGACACGGTTTTGGCTGCTCAACGACGATGGCGATCTAGAGATGCTGGCTCCCGAGTGGCATTCTCCCGCGTTGATCGCCATCCCCGTCCTGACTCTCATAGGCCTGATCGCCTGGATGTCCGGCCCGCCGGATGCCGTACCGGGTCCGCGCGATGAGCGGTGAGGAGATCAGCGTGCCTTGGGGAAGGCGGCGCGCAGGCTGGGGCCGTTGACGAGGAAGGCGACCGCGGCGCTCACGAGACCTCCAGCCGATCGGCCCCACATGAACGAGCCTCACGGCCGCTGTTCGCTACCTGAGGAGCCACCGCGCATTCCTCCGCTACGACCAGGCGTTGGAGCAGGGGCTGGCTGATAGCCACCGGCGTCGTGGAGTGAACCGCCCGCTACCTGATCGGCGACCGCTTGGGGACCACCGGAGCAAGATGGGGACTGGCCGGAGCCGAAGCGGTGTTGAAGCTCCGCGCGCTGACCGCCAACGGGCATCTCGACGATTACTGGAGCTACCACCTCGCCCGGCAACACGATCGTGTCCACCA
>NZ_SMJZ01000442.1 GCF_004348345.1 Nonomuraea longispora | reverse complement strand
CCAGCAAACTGTCCCCACCCAAGGCGAAGAACCCATCATGACGACCCACCCGCGACACTCCCAGCAGATCACCCCAGATCCCCGCCACCGTCTCCTCCACCACCCCGACCGGCGCCTCGAAACCGCGCTTCGGACGGGCCTTGTCCTGTTTCGGCTCCGGCCGCCCCTGTGGCAGTGCCTTACCCGGGACCGCCGCCCATTCCGGCTCGTCGGCCAGCCGTTCCACCGATTCCGTGTAGGCGGCGAACATCTCGTCCACCAGGCCGCCCGGGAACAGTTCGTCGACGCTGTCCCAGCTCAGCAGCAGCCCGTCCGGCAGCTCGATCACCTGGTGGTCGAGCCAGACCTGGGGGGTCTGGGATCGGGTGTGGTCCGGCCATCGGACCGTGCGGGCCAGCGCGTCGTCGACGCCGAGCATGCTGGTGAACACGGTGGGGACGGGCTCGGCCAGGCGATCGTTTTCGCGGGCCAGCTCGCGCAGCACGCGCACGCCCGAGATCTCCTGGTGGTCGAGGTCGCGCCAGACCTGCTCCTGGAGGCGGCGGGCGCGCTCCAGCCAGCCTTCGTGCGCGGCGGGCCGGTGTGCGACGAGGAGCACGGAGGTGAAGTCCCCGACGACGTGGCCGATGTCGGGGTGGACGTCGCGCCGGTCGAACAGGGTGAGGTTGACGGTCAGGTCCGGCTGCCCGCTCCAGGCCGAGAGCACCTCGGCGTAGCAGGCCAGCAGCACCACCGATGGAGTGATCCCGTACCTTCTGGCCCGGTCCTTGATCGCCTCCCACTTCTCCGGGTCGAGCCTGGCCTCCCTGCGGTGGAAGCGGGGGATCTCCACCTCGCCGGGGTCCTTCGTGAGCGGGAGACGCGGCGGCGGGGGGAGGTCCGCCGTCCGCTCACGCCAGTACGTCAGCGCCTTGTCCAGGGACTCCTCGTCGGGTTGTGCCTGGAGCGCGTAATCGCGGAAGGTGATGCCGATCGCAGGAAGCTCGACGTCCGGATCGGCGGTCAGGCGCTCCCACTCAGCGAAAAGGATCAACATGGACAGCCCGTCCACC
>NZ_SMJZ01000441.1 GCF_004348345.1 Nonomuraea longispora | reverse complement strand
CAGATGTGTATAAGAGACAGGGCAGGTCCCTGGAGCGGCCTGCACGGACGCGGCGGGCACGCGCGACGGTGCGTGCGTTCAGGCGAGGGCCGGAGCGTAGGGGGTGACGTCGATGGGCGGTTCGTCGCCGAGGGCCAGAGCGGCGGCGATGCGGCCGGTGAAGGGGCCCGCCGTCAGGCCGTACGAGCTCAGACCCGTCGCCACCACCACCCGGCTGGTGAGACGGCCGATGAGCGGGCTGCCGGGGGCGTACACCGGGCGCAGCCCGACCCTGGTCTCCGCCACCGTCGCGCCCACCAGGCCCGGGGCCACCTGCAACCCCGCCTCGATCACCTCGCCGAGTCCGCCCATCGTGACACGCGGCGAGAAGCCCACGTCCTCGATGGTCGCGCCGATGACGACGCGGGAGTCGGGAAAGCCCAGCAGGTAGGGGCCGATCCTGGGCAGCACGATCGGCCACCAGGCCGTGTCGATGCCCTCCAGGGTGACGTGCAGGATCTGACCGCGCCTCGGGAAGACGGGCAGTTTCACCCCCAGTGGCCGGCACACCTCACCGGTCCACGCACCGGCGGCCACGATCACGGCGTCCGCGTCGAGCGGAACGCCCTCATCGGCGAAGTCGTGGGCGCCCGTGCCGGTGACCGGAGCCTGCCGGGGCTCCAGCGGCGTCGCCTGCCGCCAGGACGTGCCGCCCGCCCGCTCGCTCCCGCGTAGGCCGGTGAGCCGGGCCCGCGCCGGTTCCCCTGCGCCTTCCGCGGGCGCCGCGACTCCGGTGCCGGAGGGCCCGCCTGCTCCCGTGCCGCCCACGCCGGGCGGCCCAGGTCCGGCAGGAACGTCGCCGGCGACCGTGGCGGCCTCACCGCCGGCGGCCGTGCCGGACCCGGCCGCGTGCCCGCCTCCGGGGGGCCGGGCGAAGGGGCCTGCGGGCGCGGCGGAAGAGGCGCCGGCGTCAGGCTCGTCCGAGGGCACGTCACCGGAGGGGCCCAGCGAGGGGCCGCTGTCAGAGGGCCCGGTGGAGGGCCCGGTGGAGGGTTCGGTGGAGGGCCCGGTGGAGGGCCCTGTCTCT
>NZ_SMJZ01000440.1 GCF_004348345.1 Nonomuraea longispora | reverse complement strand
TACAGAGGATGAAAGTTCGGGGTGTCATGTCGATCTCGGGTCCGTGATCAGGCCGGTGTGTGCCAGGAAGGCGTCCAGGAGGTCGGGGCGGTACTGCATCTGCTTGAGCCGGCTGCGGATGACCGCGGCGAGGTCGTCGAGGGTGCAGGGGGCCAGATTGCCCAGCCCGCGTTTGAGGTGCGACCACACGATCTCCACGGGATTGAGTTCGGGCGCGTAGGTCGGTAAGTAGAACACCGTCAACCACGGGCGCGTGTCGATCAGGCTGCGCATCAGGGCGTCGACATGGGTATTGATATTGTCCCAGATCAGCACGATCGGCCCGCCGAGCTGCTGGTGGGCGGCGTCCAACAGGCGGGCGTAGTCGGTCTCGTTAAACCCTTTGCGTTCGTTCTTACGACGCCGGTAGATCATCATGCGGTAGATCAGCCGGGTCCGCTGCCCCGGCTTGAGGCAGATCATCCCGGCCAGGTTGACGCGCCCGGAGCCTTTGCCGGAGACAGTGACGGTGGGGGTGCATCCACAGCGGGACCAGGTACGGGCCTTCGGCGGCCTCAGCGATTGTCCTGCTTCGTCGGCGAAGCAGATCCACGCGTCCTGATCCCGCGCCGTTGTTCCGCCAGCGGCCAGGTGTCCTTCACCCAAGTGGCGATCGCCTCTTCGTCGCGTTCGGCGGCGCGGCGCTGGGGAACCTGCGGGCTCCAGCCCAGCCGATGCAGCAGGTAAGAGATCCCGCGCGGGGTGTAGAAGACGTGGAACAGCTGGCCGACCAGGACGGTGACCCGCGCCAGGGTCCACCGCTGATCCTCGGTCCATCCCCACACGGCCGGACCGGCGTCCAAGGCGGCCTCCAACCGCTCCACCTGCGCGGTGTTCAGCCGGCAATGCCGCCCGCCCGGCCCCTTCGACACCAGCGCCTCGGCTCCTGCCGTGCGCCAGGCCTGGTGCCAGACATAGGCCGACTTGCGTGAGACCCGCAGCTTCTTGGCCACCACAGGCGGCGACATGCCCGCCGCGAACAGCCCGGCAGCCTCCAAGCGGACCTGTTCACGCTTGGCTCGCGCCGC
>NZ_SMJZ01000043.1 GCF_004348345.1 Nonomuraea longispora | reverse complement strand
ATCGCCGCCCGCAACGGCACCCCGATCAGTTTCTGGCAGTTCACCAAGTACGGCCTGGTCGTCACCGTGGTGACCATCACTTTGACCGCGCCGTACCTGTGGTTCCGCTACCTGACCTGACGCCGGCGCCCGGCGAGCGTGGCGCGTACGGCCGTTCTCCTCCGCACCGGCGGGTTCATGACGCAGCCGCGATCCGGGCCACGGCGGTGGCGACGCCGTCCTCTGCGCCGAGGTGTCCGGCCGACACACGGGCGGCCGGCGCCAGCTCCGCCGCCTTCTCGATGGCGGCGGCCAGCCGGGCGGCGGTGAGACGGCCCCGCAACGGCTCCGGAGCGACGCCGAGGCGGTGCAGGCGGGAGGCCCAGAACGGCTGATCGCCGACGAACGGGCGTACCACCTGAGGCACCCCCGCGCGCAGGGCCGCCGCGGCCGTGCCGACGCCGCCGTGGTGCACGGCGACGGCGACCCGTGGCAGCAGCCAGTCGTGCGGGGCCTCCTCCATCACCAGAACGTCGTCCGCGTCCGCGCCTGGCCGCAGCGCTCCCCAACCGGTGGCCAGCACGGCCCGGCGACCGGCCAGCCGGACCCCTTCCAGCACGGTGGCGGTCAGCACATCGGGATCACCGGTGGTCGAGCTGCCGAAACCCACGTAGACGGGCGGCTCGCCCTCGTCGAGGAAACGGGCCAGCCGCTCGGGCGGGGCCCAGGTGTCGTCCGCCGGCATCGTCCAGAACCCGATGGGGCGTGCGGAGTCGGGCCAGTCGGCGGGGGCGGGCAGCAGGTGCGGGCTCCAGGCGTGCAGCACGTTGCCCGTCCTGACCAGCTCGGCCATCGGCACGAAGCCGTCCCGCAGGCCGAGCGCCTCCGCCCGCCAGGTGCGGATCACGCTCCGGTACGGGGCCTCGATCGCGGCGGCGATCCGCCAGCTCGCCCGGTTGAGCGGGCCCGGTGGCCGCACCGGGACGATGGGAGAAGGAAAGGCGGACGTCGGCACGTACAGAGGGATCAGCAGACCGGCGAACGCCGGAACGCCGAGCTTCTCCGCGACGTAGGGCCCGCCGAGAGACTTGGGATGGTAGACGACGACGTCGGCCGGTCGCGCCGTGAGCGCCGCCTGGTCGTCCAGGAGGCGGCGCACCATCGGCCTGACCGACCGCGCGGCGGTGATGGCCGCGCGTACGCCCTGTCCCTTGACGGTGTTCTGCAGCTCCAGCATCTCGTCGTACAGCGGTACGAACTCCACGCCGTGTCTGGTGGCGAGCGGCTCGAACCGGCGGGGCGCGGCCAGGACCGGCCGGTGCCCGGCGGCCAGCAGTCCGCGTGCCAGCGCCAGGAACTGCTGGACGTCCCCGCGACTCCCCACGGTGATCAGTAATGGTCTCATCGCGCGTCCCGTCGTTCGTCCCACTCGTCCAGCAGCGCGGGGAAACGCTCCATCAGGAACGCGTACATGTCCCGCATCAGCTCCAGCCGCCGCCGGCGTGCGGGATCGTCGCCCACCGCCTTCAGCCCCTGCTCGGCCAGCGCCCGGAAGCCCTCGAACTCGGCCATCTTGGCGCGGAAGGCGCGGGCGAAGACGTCCTCGGCCAGCCGGTAGCGGTCACGCCGCGCGCCCCGCACCCGAAACCGCTCGACCAGCCCCGCCTGCTCCAGTTGGCGCAGCGCGATGCTCATGCTGCTCTTGGCCACGGCCAGCCCCTCGGCCAGCTCGGGCGCGTCCGCACTGCCCGACTCCGCCGTCAGGAGCCAGCCCATCACCCGCCCGGACGTCCGGCTCAGTCCCAACCGCGCGTAGAAGAGCCCGGCGTTCTCCACGAACTGATCCACACTCATGCGAACAAGCTTATCGGATAGTTCGGATTGATGCGAACAAATTGAGTTCAACGCCGTCGGTACCCGAGGTCAAGCAAGCAGTTGCCGGGCCAGAGTGCCGGCCCACCACCGTTCGACCTGATCGGGCGACCAGCCCCGTTCGTCGGTGAGGGTGCGGTAGACGTCGACGCTGCACAGCGCGGCATAGGTGTCGACGGCCGTCGGCACGTCCAGTCCTTCGCGCAAGGTGCCGGCGGGCCATGAGGAGAACACGGCGAGGCGGGTCTGGTCGGCCCTGCCGCGGCCGTCGCGGTAGACCGTGGCCAGCTCGGGGTCGGCCCGTCCGGCCTCGCGCAGCAGCATGATGATGTCTCCGGCGCGCTCGTACAGGCGCCGGTCGAAACCGGCCATCGCTGCGAGCTGCCGTGGGGGATCCGCCCCGGCGGCCTCAAGCTCCGCCGCTTGCTGGGACGGGTCGGCCGACAGGTCAGCGGCATCGGCGAGTGCCCGGGCCAGCCCGGCCTTGTTGCCGTACACGGCATAGACCGTCGGCGCGGAGACTCCGGCCTCCCGCGCCACATCGCGCACGGTGGTGGCGGCCCAGCCGCGGCTGACGAAGAGCCGGCGCGCGGCCTCGGCGATTTCGGCCCTCGTCTCCAGCGCTTGTGCCGTACGGCGTACCGAGTCGTAACGACGTCGCTCCACCTGTGCACCATAGCCGTCATCGGCGGGCCTGCCGCGCCAGAGGCCCTCAGCCGTCCTGGCGGAAAATGATCGCGACGCCCAGTGCGGCGTCACCAGGCACGAACATCTCCTGAGGACCGGTGCGGGTGATCGGAACGTCGTTGTCGAGCAGGAGCCTTTCGGCGGCGGCGAGGTCGCGCACCGACACCGCGTAGGCGACGAACGCCGGAAGGGCGGCCGGCCGCTCGCCGGGCAGCAGGTCGTCGAGCGCCGACGCGGCCACCACGCTGACGTTCGCCCGGTCGAAACGCGTCAGGTCGCCGCCCTGCGCCGGGCCGAAGTAGGTGTCGTAGCGGCGCTCCCACTCGGGCAACGCCGCGTCGTCGACGCACAGCACACATTCGACCAGCCCGGTCGCTCCGTTGGGGTGATCCGGGTGTCGCTCGTCCTGGGACGCCGCGATCGGTGCGTTCTCGGCGAACCCGATCCTGCCTTCCGGGACGCGTCCCGATGAAAGATCGGGATCCGAGATCTCCAGATAGCGGGCGGGCTCCATCCTGACACCCGCGCTGGTCTCGACAGGTCGTTGGATGTCATGCACGCCACCGTGACCGACGCCGTCGGCCTTCAGTCGCGCGGCAACGCCATCGATGTCGGGGGTGTCGGCGATCATGATGTGCACGCCTTGGAAGCGCTGAAGGAAGGACGTGATGTTGGCAGCGGTCGCACGGATGGCAGCCCGCAACCCCGGCAGTTTGTCGTCGGGTACCTGTAGCGGGATCGGCCGGGCCTCTGCCGGCATGCGGCCGGGGTCGTCCATGACTGCCACCAGTTCGACGAAATTGCCGGGGAAGTACACGTGGGTGTTGGCCACTCCGAACGGTTCGGCCGGGCCTCCCGCGACGGACGGAAGGACGGGATAGGCAGGCGCGGGCACGGTGAAGCCGAGCTGCCGATACCGCTCCATCGCCAGGCCCATGTCGTGAACGAGGTGGCCGACGTGGTGCAGGCCGTTGATGTCATCGCCCATGGCGGACTACCTCCGTTGTGTGTAGTGACGTGCTGCTCGACTGAGAAGCTCTTCCGTACGCCCTGCGAGGCGGAGCAGGCCGTTCCCAGCACCGCGCCGCCTGGACGGTCCACCGCAGATCGCCCAGGCCTCGTGACGCAGGCGGTCAACGCCCACCACCGACGTCCCACGAGGTAGATGCTGATAGTGTACTATCTTTTGATAGTACACTATCATACGCTGCAACGGTACGGTGTCCGTCCGAGCGACGGCGAACTTCATGAGCGAGCCCGAGGCGGAAGGAGAATTCGCACCCGTTGCCCCATGCCCCGCGGCGGGCCGCAGCTGATCACGGCCCGGCACGAGCAGGCAGATGCGGTACTCGGGGACAGTTCCCTCAGCGTCGGATGGCCAGGTCGACGAGCGGCGTCACAGCGGCAGTCCGAGGCCGCCGTCGAGTTCGGCCCGGGCCGGCGGTCGCCCGGGCAGGCCGCTGCCTTCGACGGACGAAGCCCGTAGGGCGTCGATGAACAGCTCAAGCTGGCGTTCGGTCGCCGAGCTGTTGCGCTCGGCGGAAAGCATGGGCACCGGGCGAGCCAGCTTGACCAGTCCGAGGGCCAGGTCGGTGACGGTGATGTCGGTGCGGAGCCCGCCCTCGCGCTGGGCGGCGCGTACCAGTGGGCGAAGCCGCCCGAGTATCCGCTGCCTCGCTGCCGCCACCTGCTGTCTCGTGGCCTGATCCGCGTGCACCCCCGGGAGCAGGAGCAGGACCAGGGCGCCGATGTGGTGACGCACGATGAAGCGCAGGAGCCGGACGATCGCGCTCCATGCGTCCGGTTCGAGCGCATTGGCGCGCTCGAACTCCTCGGTGACGAGCTCCATGTTGTCCAGCACGACGGCGCGGATCAGGGCGCCGCGGTCAGGAAAGCGCCGGTACAGGGTCGCAATGCCGACACCGGCGCGCCGCGCCACTTCCTCCAGCGATGCGTCCGCACCTTGTTCGACGAAGACCTGGCGAGCAGCGGTGATGACCTGTTCGCGATTGCGACGGGCGTCGGCGCGCAGCCGAGGAGCGCTGTCGCTCATGGGCTCATCCTCCCTACGACACGGAGGGGATGCCTCCATATGCGCCCAGCCTAGTCTCACGGTGAACTCCGAAGAGCTCACCGTCTCCCGCCGTCCTCACTCCCACCTCGAAACTGGAGGACTTCCCTCCGAATGTGTTACCTTGGCCGTGTGCTAAGTGGAGGAGTCGCCTTCACTTATTTCACACGAAGGGGAGCACTCCATGAACGACGCTCAGCCCTCCTTTCCGTTCGCTCGCCGCTGCCCGTTCGGCCCGCCGGACGAGTACGCCCGCTTGCGCGCCGAGGAGCCCGTTTCCACCGTCGTCACCCCGGGCGGCGGCACGGCCTGGCTGGTCACCCGCTACGACGACGTGCGCGCGATCTTGTCAGACACCGACTTCAGCTCCGACGCCCGCCGTCCGGGCTTCCCCGCAATGCAGCCCGAGCTGCGGCAACTTTTCGACGACCCGCCATTCGTCCGCAAGGACCCGCCCCAGCACACCCTCGAGCGGCGCACCCTGATCCAGGAATTCACCGTCAAGAGGATGAAGGCCCTACGCCCCGGCGTTCAGGCCACCGTCAACGACCTCATCGACGGCCTGTTGCGCGCGACGCCGCCGGTCGATCTGGTCGAGGCCTTCGCGCTGCCTGTGCCGTCGCTGGTGATCTCCCGCCTCCTCGGCGTCCCGTACGCCGACCACGCCTTCTTCGAATCGCGCACCCGTACCATGCTGGGCCGTTCGACCACTCCCGAGCAGTTCAGCACCGCGACGCGGGAGCTGTTCAGCTACATGAACGAACTGATCGGTACAAAGCAGCGCGAGCCCACCGACGACCTCATGGGCCGACTGATCAGCACCCACATGGAACCAGCCGGGCAACTGAGCCGGCAGACCGTGCTCAAGATGTGCACCCTGCTCCTCCAAGCCGGGCACGAGACCACCGCCAACATGATCGCGCTGGGCACCTTGGCCCTGCTGCAGGACCGCGCGCTCCTCACCGCCGTCCAGGCCGATCCGGAGATGCTGCCGCCGACGATCGAGGAGATGCTGCGGGTGTTCAGCATCGCTGACCTCGGGCCGGCCCGGGTCGCAACCAGGGACATCGAGATCGGCGGTACCCTCATCCACGCGGGCGACGGCGTCATGCCCCTGCTGGCCGCAGCCAACGCCGACCCGGTGGCGTTCTCTGACCCGGACGTGCTCGACCCCCGGCGCGACGGACGCCACCACATCGCCTTCGGCCACGGCGTGCACCAGTGCCTCGGTCAGAACCTGGCTCGCATGGAGCTGGAGGTGGTGTTCAGCACGCTTTTCGAACGCATCCCCACCCTGCGCCTGGCCGTCCCGGTCGAGGACCTACCGCTCAAGAACGACGGCGCTTTCGGACTGTACGAGCTGCCGGTCACCTGGCACTCCGCTGATACGTGACGCGGCGAACGTTACACAGGCGTCGCACGGCGGTGCCTCGCAACTCGAGCAGAGTCCTGCTCCCTGCGTCGTTCAACATGAGCGACGCAGGGCCGGTGTCCCAACGCAACCGCGTGGCGGATTTCCCGGCTACTCGCGGCGGCTACTCACTTGTCGACGCCCTGGCCGACTCCCTTCCGCAGGATGCCGAGCAGGCTGGTGAGGCTGTTTCCGCCGTGGCCGGCGGCGATGCCGCGGCGGAAGAGATCCAGGGCAGCGGTCGGCAGCGAGACGTCCACCCCTGACGCCTGCGCGGTGCGAACGACGTGTTCCAGGCTCGCCGCGCCCATGGTGAGCGTGTCCACATCGCCCGCATGGTTGCCGGCGTCGATGCGCGGGGCGTAGAACTCCAAGAAGTACCGCAGATCCATGGCGTTCAGGGCGCGGGGGAGGAACTCTTGCGCCGAGATGCCGTTGGCCTCGGCGAGCGCCTGGCCGTGCAGGTAGGCCAGCAGGCCGGTCCAGAACATGTCGATGCCTATCTGGTAGAACAGGGCGGCCAGGCCCGGGTCCTCGCCCAGATAGTCGATCCCGGTCAGCACCTCCAGGGCGCGACGATGAGTCTCGATCGCCTCCAGCGGACCGCTGTAGTAACTCATGGCCCCCGGCGTCCCGATGCCGGGCGGCGGCGTCAGCACGCCGCCGGTCACCTGTACGGCGCCGAGTTCGGCCAGCCAGGTCGCCGCCCGTCGGACCTGGTCCTGGGTATCGGACGTGAGGTTGACCACCGTACGGCCGGTCAGGGCAGCCGATGGCGCCTGCCCCAGGACGGCGTGCACGGCGTCGTAGCCCGTCAGGCTGACCACCACCAGGGTGTTGGCCGTCAGGGCCTCAGCCACTGAGGTCGCGCGGTGAGCGCCACGGGCGATCAGGCTGTCAGCCCTGGCCGGCGTACGGTTCCACACGGTCACCTCGTACCCGCGGTCCAGGTAGGCGCCGGCCATCGCCCGCCCCATGGGACCGAGGCCGATCACGGTCACGGTCATGGATGTGTCGGTCATGGATGTGAGCCTCCCGCGCTCTGGACGACCGGTCGCCTGAGCATTTCGACCAGGGACGAGATGCTGTGGTCACCGTGGCCCGCCTCGGCGGCACGGCGTACGAGATCCTGCAGGGGATTCATCCAGGACATGTCGACGTTCGCCTCTTTGGCGAAATCCGCGTCCCACTCGGCGCCGGCGAGGAAGAGGTTGACCGAGGACATCGGCCGGCTGTAGTCGCGGGAGTCGATCTCCCGGGCGTACATCGGCAGGAGGGAGGCGATCATCTCCAGCCACTTGACGCTGAAGCGCACCAGCGTGCCCGCCTCCAGCCCCCGCCCCTGGACGGCGGCCGCACCCTGGAAGAAGCCGACGAGCGCCGGTAGCAGCGTGCCGCCGACTGCCATCTCGTAGAAGGCGGCGAGATCCGCTTCCTCTCCGAGATAGACGGTGTCACCGCCCAATGCCGCCAGCACCGGCCGGTGGTCGTCGAAGACGGTCCTGTCGCCGCTGTAGTACAGCAGGGTGTCGGGTGCGCCCACGGCCGAGGGGACGTTTTTGACCGCCCCGCCGAGGAAACGGGCGCCCTGGCGGATCGCCCAGGCGGCCGTCGTGCGGGCGTCGGCCGGGGAACCGCTGTTCAGCGTGACCAGGGCGCGGCCGGCCAGCGCGGGAATGGCCGGCCGTAGTGCCTCGCGCGTGTCGTCGAAGGAGGTCAGGCATGTGACGACCAGCGGACTCGCCGCCACGGCACCTTCGATCGTCTCCGCGCCGATCGCGCCCTTCTCCACCAAAGGCACGGCCCTCGTGGCGGTTCTGTTCCACACGGTCGTCGGGTGCCCTGCAGCGAGGAACGCGCCGGCCAGCGCCGCACCCATCGAGCCGAGCCCAAGGACGCTCACCGGCATCCTGGGGTCGTTTCCGGTCATGTTGAACTCCAGTCAGGGGGTGAAAGGGGAAACGCCGCCCAAGCGGGCGGCCGTTCCATGCTGGAGCCTTTACTGCTATTTTTTCAAGTACTAACAATTTTCACACATACTGACCTTTCTGTAAGTATGAGGGAGCGTGGTCGATGAAGAAGCGGACCTTCACCTGCGGGCTCGACGCGGCCATCGCCGTCATGGGTGGCAAGTGGAAAGGGCTGATCCTGTTCGAGTTGCAGACCGAGGCGCTGCGGTTCGGAGAGCTGAGGCGGGCCGTGCCGGGCATCAGCGAGCGGGTGCTCATCCAGCAACTACGCGAGATGGAGGCCACCGGGCTTTTGCACCGCGAGGTCTACCGCCAGGTGCCGCCGAAGGTGGAGTACTCCCTCACCGAGTTCGGCCGGTCGCTGAACACCGCGCTCGGGCCGCTCGGCGAATGGGGCGAGGAACACCTCGAACGCATCGAGGACATTCCGTGGGAACAGCTTCCCTGACCGAACCGGGAGCCGGTTGAGGCGAGGCGATGCGCTGGACTACGTGGACGTCACCGAGTCCGACGAGGTCCGTGCCCTCCGGGAGCGGCACGAGCTCGTCAGCCGCTTCGCCGATCACAAGACCGCCGTGCACCGGAACCCTCCCGGGCGGTGAGCCGGAACTCTCTCGGCTGACGGCACGCAGTCCAGGCAAGGACAACCACCTGGCCCGAATGATCGCCCGCAAGAGACCATGCGGCCGAAGCAGGGCATCATGGGAACGTCGCGGAGTTCCGATGCCTCGGAGATCGCATGGAGGCCATCCCCGCAAAGATCAGCACACCCTGGTGGCACGTGCCCGCGGTATCGATCACCGGCCTCACCATTCTCCTCCTCCACCTGGCCAGCCTGGCCCTCCTCTTCCGGGTCCTCCGCACAAGAGCGCGTTCCCAGGAGGGCCTCGGCGCCTGCCACTGACCGGCCGGGGTCCCCCTCATGCATGCGTCATCGACGCGTTCCGCGTATCGCGCTCTGGCCGGCCCCGGATGTGCCGGTCTCGGCACCAGGCGGCAGCGCGGGCTTGCCATGCCACTGGCGGAAGATCAGATGGGTGTGCACCAACGCCACCTCGAGCCGTGACGTCAGCTCGTTGAGGACGAAACGCTGCAGGTCGGCAGCGTCGACAGCGGCCACGTGGATGATGTAGTCGTCGGGTCCCGTGAGGTGGTAGAGCGTGCGGGTCTCCGGCTGGGCGAGCACGTGTTCGACGAAGGCGTCCACGTGCGGCTGGCGGTGCGGCTGCAGCCGCACCGCCAGCAACGCTTCCAGAGGCCTGCCGAGAGCCGCTGAGTTCACGCGCAAGGTGTAACGCTCGATCACTCCGGCGGAGCGTAACCGGCTGACGCGGCCGAGACACGTGGATGCGGCGATGCCGACCGCTTGCGCCAGTTGCCTGTTCGTGATCCGTGCGTCGTTCTGCAGGATTCGCAGAATCTCAAGATCAATCGAATCCAAAATAGTGTTCTGGCCCATATGGAAAATATAGTTCAGGCTCTGTTGCCGATGACCGACGAAGGTTCAATCATGCACACATGACTCGCCAGACCCTCGACACCCGCGCGGTGCACAGCGGGAGAGAAGATCTCGCAGCCCTCGGCCTGCATGCGGCGCCGCTGGACTTCTCGACTGCCTATCCCGCGTACGACACCGGCTCGGAGGCGGCGCGGTTGGACGCTTTCGCCGCCGGTGAGCTACCAGAGGGGCGTCCTATCTACGGCCGGGTCGGCAACACGACAGTGGCTCGCTTCGAGCGCGCTGTCGCCGATCTGGAAGCATGCGCCGCCGCGGTGGCCTTCGGCAGCGGAATGGCCGCCCTGACGGCGTGCCTGCTCGCGAGCGTGGCTCAGGGGCGCCGGCACATCGTGGCGATCCGGCCCCTCTACGGCACGAGCGATCACCTGCTCAGCTCCGGACTGCTGGGGACGACCGTTACCTGGACCACCGCCGAGGACTTGCCGAACGCCATCCGGCCCGACACCGGACTGGTGATCGCCGAGACCCCGGCCAATCCCACACTGGCCGAACACGACATCGCCCGGCTCGCCGAAGCCGCTGCGGGCGTGCCGCTGCTGGTGGACAACACGTTCGCCACTCCCGTCCTCCAGCGCCCGGTCGAGCACGGCGCCGCCGTCGTCCTCCACAGCGCCACGAAGTTCCTCGGCGGTCACGGCGACGTGATGGGCGGGGTCGTCACCTGCGGTGAAGAACTCGCCCGGGCGATCCGGCAGATCCGGATCGTCACCGGCGCGATCCTGCATCCTTTCGCCGGATACATGCTCCTACGCGGGCTGGCGACGCTGCCCGTGAGAGTGCGCAGGGCCGCGGCGACCGCCGCGGACCTGGCACAGCGGCTCGCGGCCCATCCGGCCGTGACGCAGGTGTTCTACCCCTCCCTCGACCCCGATCGCCCCTCCGGGCAGATGGAGAGCGGTGGTTGCCTCGTGTCTTTCGAAGCCGCCGTGGACCCGCATGTCGTCGTCGGTGGCGCCGAACTGATCACACCTGCGGTCAGCCTCGGCGGGGTCGACACCCTCATCCAGCATCCCTATTCGCTCACACACCGCATCGTCGCCGAGGATGACAGGCGGCGCAGCGGAATCAGCGACCGACTGCTGCGCTTGTCGGTCGGGCTGGAGGACGTGGACGATCTCTGGCGCGATCTCGACCGCAGTCTTGCCCAAGCCTATGAGGAGGCACACCCATGACATACGACGCGGACCCCTCCGCCGAGCGGGGACTCATCGAAGCTCTACATGTGTCAGCACCATCTGGTGCTCATGCCGACAAGCTCATGCTTTTCGGCCAGTTTGTGGGATCGTGGGACATCGAATGGTCGGGCACCGCGCTCGACGGAGGCACCGCCCAAGCCAAGGGCGAGCTCCACTTCGGCTGGGTCCTCGGCGGCCGGGCCGTACAGGACACCTGGATCATGCCTGGCCGCAACGAGGTGGCAGCACCGAACATCAGGGCCTTCCAGGGCACTACGGTGCGTTTCTACGATCCGGATCTGGACGCGTGGCGCTCCACCTGGATCGAGCCGATCAACGCCCGCGTTCGCCGCTTCATCGGGCGACCGGTCGACGGAGACATCGTCCTGCTCAGCGACGAGGACGAGCCGTGGCTGCGCTGGCGCTTCACCGAGATCACCCCCTCGTCGGCCCGATGGCTCGGCGAGACGTCCCACGACAAGGGGGCGACCTGGGTCCTGGATGAAGAGATGATCCTCACCCGCCGCCCGAGCTGATCACCGCGCCTCAGGCGACGGACGGCCTCACCAGGCCCTTCCGGCCGGGACTTCGATACGGATGGTCGTCGAAGTCCCGGCCTTCGTCGTCGAGGTCGTTCTCGCGGAAGGTGAACAGGTGACCGTGGCGCGGGATACGGTTGCTGCCGCAAGGAGATCAAGGTTGGCCGAGACCTCCGGCCTTCACCTGGACGACGCCTTCCGCCGCCTGTACTTCACGTCCAAGCAGTTGCACGTGGTGTGGCGGCTGACCGCCGACAGCACGCGTGGCGGCGAGCTCTGCCTCCAGAACGTCACCGAATGGGCGGTGAACGGGTGGTTTCCCGACGACCGGACGCTGTCGCCCGAGGAGTACGCCCAACCGGCCGATCTCTACACCATCGACGACGAGCCGCATGCCGGGACGGGGTCGGTCGCCGCGATCTCCGTACCCCACGCGCGCCCGCTGTCCCTCGGGAAGGACACGCCGATTCGCCGGCGCTTCGACGCCCGCTCGTGAGTGCGGCCTGGTGGTGCTGCCCCTACCGCGGATTCGGGGGCGGACAAGAATGATCTTGAGTGCGGCGTGCCGGAAACTGGTTCCTATGACCACGCTTACCTCTTCACCTCCGCCCGTTGTGCGTTTCGCGGCAATCGCCTGGTTGACGGCCGTCGCCGCGGGCGCCTTCGAGACCGTGCTGGCTGTCGGCGGCATGCTGGCCGACGGTACGGCGACCGCGGGAGCGCTGATTTCCGGCGTCGGACTCAGACTGGCGGTCTTCGCTGTCGCGATCTTCCTGACGCTGCGGTTACGTGCCGGTCGGAACTGGGCCCGGATGGCCATCGCTGTCATGCTGGGCGTGTTCGGGCTGCTGTCCATGGTGATCGAGCCCATCAAGGACCTGCTGGCAGGCACACCGCTGGGGCCGCTTGACGGCTTGGATCTCCTGTTCGCCGGCAGCCGGGTGGTGCACGTCCTCGCCGTGCTCACCGCGATGGCGCTGATGTTCCTGCCGCAGGCCAACGCCTACTTCCGCAAGACTCCGCGCCGTCACACGACCGTTGGACCTCAGGACGCGGCGCTTCCTGATACGTCAACGGACATGGGTCAGGGCAGCGGCGGCCACCGACGCTCCGGCGGGACACGTACCGTCCTGTGAGACCCGAAGCAGGATAGCCCCGACGTTGATTTGCTTAAGTAAGCTACGGTTTGCTTATGCGAGCAAATAAGTCGCCGTCCAGCCGGGTGACGCGGACGTTCACCCAGTCCCACGCCGACAGCCCGCTGTCGCTGTTCGACCTGAATGGTGTGGACCTCCTGCCGACATCCGCCGCAGCAGCGACTGGGCGCGCAGACGGTTGCCCGGGGGCTGGTTCGCGGTTCGGAGCTCCGTTCGTCGGAAGTCTGCGCTCGGTCCAGGGGGTGATGCCGGTGCGCAGAATGCTGCTGAGCGGTGCTCTCGTTGTCAGCCTGTCCGGCTGCGGTGTGGCCGCCAGGCCCTCCGATGTGTCCACGCAGGCGACGTCCCCGGCTCCCTCGTCGGGCACCGTGGTTCCCACGAGCGCCACCCCCACCCCGGCCAAGGCGGCGTTGACCATCCCTGAGGCCGGACAGGCCATGCAGAAGTGGGTGGGCAGGTACAACGCGACACTCAAGAAGCACGAGTGGTGGCGGTCGAACGCCCGGCTCGACGCGCTGTTCATCGAGGGAGCGCTGCACGAGGGCGTGCTCGAACGCAGCCAGTGGGGCTCCGAGCGGAAGACGAGGCACAAGCCGATCAACCCGGTCGGCACCCCGACGGTCTTCGTGCCCAGGCCGGAGCGGCAGCCGTCGAGCGGGGACTGGTTCATCGCGCAGGCGACCTACCAGGACGCCAAGGGCCGTGCCCGCCCGCACGTGCTCGCGTTCTTCCGCTCTCCCGGGCAGCCTTTCAGGCTGGCCGTCGCTACTCCGATCCACTGGGGTGAGCGGATGCCCAAGCCACTGCTCGACGCCGACGGTTACGTCACCGACATGGACGACTCCATGGCGGGCGCCGTGGCCGAGGAGTACGAGAACTTCTGGAACGGTGAGAGAAAGAAGGAGGGCGACTCCGGCTACCGCCTGGCCGCGAACAGCTACAGCCGCAAGGCGTTCCCCGCGGTCAACAAGGGGGCGTATGTCGGGTTCGCCGGCACCGGATCGATCTTCGGCTTCCGTACGGCCGATGGGGGTTCGTTCTTCCTGTTCGCCCTGCTCAATGACGACAAGAAGGCCATCAACAACGTGCTGAGCGAAGCGCTGCTGGTGCCCAAGGACAGCAACACGATCCGGGAACTCGGCGCCAACTGGTTCTCCTGACCGTTGGCCACCTCGGCCGGGTGCGGCGGGACCCCCGATTGATCAGGACCGAACGTGAGCAGGACCATGCAGCAGCGCCGGCGGCCGGGCCCGTAGTGGCATGGGTGGGAGACGCAGGTCACATGCGGCCGGTTGTGACATCTCGCCGGGCTGTTTCGTCGGTGGGGGTGTAACAGCCAACCCGGCAAGGAGAACAGCATGGACTCCCGTCTCGACTTCCTCGGCAGCCCGATCGCGGCGAAGCTCCTCAAGCACATTCTGTCCGCGGGCAAGGTCGTGAACGATTCGGCCCTGCCCGCCGCGACACAGGAGCTGGTGGCGCTGCGCGTCAGTCAGATCAACGGCTGCAGCGTGTGCGTCGACATGCACACCAAGGAGGCCGCGCACCGCGGGGAGACCTCGGTGCGCCTCAACTTGGTCGCGGCGTGGCGGGAGGCGACGGTCTTCACCGACGCCGAACGGGCCGCCCTGAAGCTCGCCGAGCAGGGCACCCGCGTCGCCGACGCGGCCGGCGGCGTTACCGACGAGGCCTGGGCGGACGCCGCCAAGCACTACGGCGAGGACCAGCTCGCCGCCCTGGTGTCCCTCATCGCCATCATGAACACCGTCAACCGGCTGAACATCATCACCCAGCAGCCGGCCGGCGCCTACCGGCCCGGCCGGCACGGATAGCGGCGGTTGCGACCAAGGCACCCGGCGACGCCATGAGCATCCCGTCCGATCCAGCGCTGGGCACGATCATGAGCGAGCGGCGTCAGCTGATCAATCTGGCCTACCGGATGCTCGGCTCTCTGGCCGATGCCGAGGATGTCGTCCAGGAGACCTACGCCCGCTGGTACGCCATGACCCGGCAGCAGCGGGAGGCCATCGACTCGCCTGGCGCCTGGCTCACCACGGTCGCCAGCCGCCTCTGTCTCGACCTGCTCGGCAGATCCGGGGCGCCTCAGGCCGAACCAAGGGACGGATCTCTTGAGCCCTTACCAGCCGGCCATGAAGTCGCCGCCGTTGGTGCGTGCGTAGGCACGTACGAGGCGGCGGCCGACCATGGTCTCGTGGATCTCGCTGGTGCCGTCGAAGATCTGGGTCGCCTTGGCGTCACGGTGGAGGCGCTCAACACGGCTGCCGATCACCATTCCGGAGGCACCGAAGATCTGCATGGCCTGGTCGGTGTGGTCGCGGGCGAAGTCGCTGGCCGTCATCTTGGCCACCGAGATCAAATCCTGGTCGCCGCCCGGCTTCGCCATGTAGCTCTCGGCCGCTCGGAGCGTGAGCTCCCGTGCGGCCTGGTAGGCGGCCCGCATCCGGCCCAGCTTGATCTGGATGCTGGGGAGGTCGCCGATCTTGCCACCGAACGCCTCGCGGTGTGCGGCCCGCGCGACGCTCTCCTCGAGGGCGGCGCGGAGCAGGCCGCAGGCGTAGGCGGCCGCGTCGATCCGCGCCATGTTGAGTCCGTCCATCATCCCGGCGAAGCCCTCCACTTCGAGGGCGTGGCCGGCGGGCACACGCACGCCGTCGAAGGTGAGGATCCCGTTCGGCAGGCCGCGGTAGCCCGACAGCCGAGGGCCCCACTCTCCGGAGGCGCCCTCGGAGGCCATATCGACGACCAGGGCAAGGGTCTTGGCGAACCGGGCGTCGGTCTCGGCCTTGCACAGCACGATCGCGTAGTCCGCCACCGGAGCGAAGCCGACCCAGCACTTGCCCCCATCGAGGACGTAGTGGTCACCGTCGCGGCGGGCCACGGTCGTCATGCCGCGCAGGTCGGTGCCGGCCTCGGGCTCGGAGAGGGCGAAGGACCCGTAGGCCTTGCCGGCCACGGTCAACGGCAGCCAGCGGTCCCGGACCGGAGCCGGTGCGAAGCGCGCCAGCAGGTAGGAGACCAGACGCATCACGCCGACCTCCATCGCCAGCGGCGCGCACACTGCCGTGAGCCGCTCGCTCACCTCGTGGGCCAGCGGCATCCGGGAAAGGTCGAGACGGAGGTCGTCGTCGAAGATCAGCCGGACCAGGCCAAGGGCGGCCGCCTGGTCGAGCAGGTCCTTGTCGAACTCTCCCGTCGCGTCCATCCGGGCGCCACGCTCCCGGACCGTGGTCTCGACGAACTCCTCGACCGCCTCGATCGTCGCCGGGGCCGGCACGATGGTCTGGTCGGTCATGTCTTTTCCCCTGGGTTCTCATAAGTCACGTGGCGGCCGGGCTTCGTCCGGTCGCGGGAGCGGAACTGGTGGTCCCAGAGCGGGGCGAGCTCCGGCGCCATCCGGTTCGCGAGCGAGGACCGCTGGATCTTGCCGACCGACGTCGTCGGCAGCTCCTCGCCGAAGATCACGACCTTCGGGCTGGCGTCGAAACCGAGCCGCTCGACGCACCAGGCCCGGAGCTCGTCCTCGGTCACCGGCGCGTGGGCGATCACGAACGCCGCCACCTCCTCGCCGTACCAACGGTTGGCGAAGCCGAACGTGGCCGCCCTGGTAACGGAGGGATGAGCGGCGAGCACGTCGTCGACGACCTGGGGGAGCACGGTGGAGCCGCCGCGGGAGATCGAGTCGCCGAGCCGCCCCTCGAGGAAGAACCAGGGCCGTCCGTCGGGTCCGGTGGTGCGGTAACCGCGGTCACCGGTGTGGAACCAGCCTTGGGCGTACGCTGCGGCGGTGGCCTTCGGATCGCGGGCGTAGCCGAGCATGAGCATGCTGCCGCGCGCCACGATCTCGCCGCGCTCCTCGTCCGCGCACTCTCGACCCTCGGGGCCGACGATGCGGACCTCGGCATGCCGCACGGGCGTGCCGATCGAGCCGCGCATCCGGCCGGTCAGCGCACCGACGGGCTGTGGGGGCGTCATCGTCAGCACCGATGTGGTCTCGGACAGGCCGTAGAGCTGCCGTACGGGAATGCCGAAGCGCTGCTCGAACTGCTTCGCGGACTCCGGGCGCAGGGGGCCGCTGCCCGAGATCACGTGGCCCAGCCCGTGACCGGGCTCGGGCATCGACGGATCAGCGAGCAGGTACTCCAGCACCGTCGGCACGAGGCTGCAGGCGTTGGCTCTCGATCTCGCGACGGTCGGCCAGAAGCGGTCGCTGCGGAAGCGGTCCATCAGCACCGTCGAGCCTCCCGCGAACCAGGGCAGGAAGGAGCAGATGACCAGCCCGTTGGCGTGGCTGATCGGCAGGACGTTGATCAGCCTGGTGTCCGGTGTCCAGCCGAGCGCGGTGCGCATGGCGTCGCAGTTGACGAACAGCCCGCGCATCGAGAGCAGGATCGGCTTCGGCGTACCGCTGGTGCCGCTGGTGTGGAGGCGAAGCACCGGTGTGTCCAGTCCGGGCTCCGGACCCTCGTCGTCGGGAACCTCGGCCGGCCGCAGCACCTCGGCGGTCGGGAGCGGCCGGCCCGGACCGTCCGGGTCGTCGGCGACCAGCCATGGATTCTCGCAGGCGGCGAGCAAGGCCGCGTGACGCTCGCGGCCGTCGCGCGGGTCGAGCGGGACGAAGCAGGCGCCGATCCACCAGGCGGCGAACGCGACCAGCAGCGTCTCGGGGCGGTTGATCGCGGCCATCGCGAGGTCGTCGCCGGGGCGCACCCCGCGGGCACGGAGACGGGCGGCGACGGACCGCACGTCCGCGGCCCAAGCGGCGCCGGTCCACGTACGCGACCCGGCACGCGAGGGGTCCTCGACCAGGTAGGTGGTGCGGTCGGCGCGGCGATCGAGAAGGAGCCCGCGATACGACGTCCAGGGCGCGACGTAGTCGTCGACCGGCGCACGAGCCGTCTCCACATCGCTTTCCCTTGCCGGCCGGGCTTCCACGGTGGTCAACGCCCCTCCGGCGTCACGACCCGTCCGCCGACACGTCGCGGCACCTCGGCGGCGCGCTCCAGACGGGACTCCAGGTCTGTGGTGGGTGCGGCGACGGCGGTGGTGCTCATGAGACCTCCTCGGGTCGGTCAGCGCCCGACGTGGACGTGCCCGCGGGAACGGGCGAGGTGGTAGAGGACGACACTGGCGAGCGCCACGATCGCTCCGTACGCCGCGAACTGCCAGAAGTTGCCGTTGGAGCGCAGCCAGACCAGCAAGTACGACGAGGTGCCGCCGAAGATCGAGACTCCGAGCGCATAGCCGAGCGCCACGCCGGTGGTGCGGATCTCGCGCGGCATCAGCGTGACGGCGACGTAGTTGTAGAGGCACATGTTGAAGCCGACCACCACACCGCCGATCACCATGACCAGTGCGAACATCGCGAGGTTCTGCTCGCGGTAGAGCAGCATGAAGAAGAACGTCGGCACCAGCGCCAGTCGCATCGTGGTGAACACACGGGCGGTGCCGGCTCGGTCCGCCAGGCCACCGATGATCGGCCCGGACACGATCCAGACGATTCCCATGACCGTGGTCAGCGCGAAGACCCACGTGCTGTTCTCGGCGTAGGTGGAGTTCGCCAGGTTGGGGAGCCCGGTGATCCAGGCATAGTTGGCGATCTGGACGGACCCGATGACGACCACGACCGCCACCAGCGCGAGCCGGGCCCGCCACAGCGTCTTCCACAGCGAGGTCGCGCCGCGCGGCTCGGCGTTGTCGTGGCTGCGGTTGACCGCACGGGTGACCAGCGTCTCGGGCAGCACTCTGCGCAGGTAGAGAACCGCGATGCCGGCCAGCCCGCCGATCGCGAACGGCAACCGCCAGGCCCAGTCCGCCATCGCGTCGGGCGAGACGATCGCGCTCACGACGAACGCCATCGCGCTGGAGCTGACGATTCCGAGCTGGATGAACGTCCCGCTGATCAGTCCGAGATAGCGGCCCTCCTCACCGGCAGGAGAGAGCTCCGCGCCAATGGCGTTGGCCACGCCGGCCTCGGCTCCGGTGACCAGCCCCTGGACCAGGCGCAGCACCAGGAGCGCCACGCCGGCACCGGCGCCCAGCGTTTCGTAGGTGGGCAGCACGGCCACAATCAGTGAGGCGGCCGACATCGCCGCGACCGAGATCAGCATCACCCGCTTGTGGCTGATCAGATCGGCGACCGGCCCGAGCAGCGCCGCCCCGATCGGCCGTGCGAAGAAGCCGGCCCCGAAGACGGCCAGCGAGGCCAGTACGGCGGTGGTCGGATCCTCCGACGGGAAGAAATGGGGCGCGAGGAAGGCGGCCATCAGGCCGTATATGTTCCAGTCGTACCATTCCAGCGCGACGCCGCCGCCGAGGCCCGCCGTCATCCGCCGGCTGGGCCGCGCCATGTTCGCGGAAGGCTCGACCGGCACCTGCTGCTCCGGGTGCATCGGTTCTCCGTTCGTGCGAGCCGTCCCGATCCATCTGACATTTTAGACGGCCTCCGATATTTGGAGCACGTTGACACACGACCTCGGGATCGGTCAACCCCTCGACCTGGCGCCTTACCTTGCCTTGACACCGTCCGCCCGGGTGGGATAACTGTTTAGCCAGCCAGACATTGTCTGAGATTTTGAACAGGAGGGTTCATGGCCGACGGGACGGTCGCCGGCTCGCCCGCGGTCCGGACACTCGTGGAGAACGGCCTTCTCGGCGCCCTGCCGCCGGAGGCGCCCGCGTCGTCTCTCGTGTTCCCCGGCGGCGGTTCGTGGCGGGTCGAGCTGCCCAGCGTGGAGGGGCCGGCCGCGACGGAGGTCGCCTTGAAGGAGGCGGAGTCGCTCGGCGTACCCGTTCACCGGATCTCGCAGGGCTCGGGCGTGACGATGCTCAGCGATCGCGAGATCGTCGACATGGTGCAGCTGTGCCAGGAGCGATCGGTGGAGCTGTGCCTGTTCGCCAGGCCCGGGGCGGACTGGGACGTCGGGGCATCGCGCCTCAGCCCTGCCGGTTCCCCCGGGACACGCGCCCGCGGGACCAACCAGCTTCGAGCCGCCGTCGAGGAGATCATGCGGGCCAGCGACCTCGGCGTGGCCTCGTTCCTTGTCGCGGACGAGGGAGTGCTGTGGGCGGCTCACCGGCTGCGTGCGACCGGGAAGCTGCCGGCCCGGACGCAGCTCAAGGTGTCGGTGATGTCCGCGCCTGCCAACCCGGTCTCCTTCGCCGTGCAGGCCGGCCTCGGTGCCGACACGATCAACGTTTCTTCGGATCTCTCGCTGGCTCAGCTGGCCGAGATGCGCGGTGCGAGCGACGCCACGATCGACTTCTACGTCGAGACACCGGACAACATCGGCGGCTTCGTCCGGTACGGCGAGATCGGCGACATCGTGCGGGTCGCGGCCCCGGTCTACCTGAAGTTCGGGCTGCGCAACGCGCCGGACATCTACCCGGCCGGAGCCCAGCTGGACAAGGTCACTCTCGCGTCCGCCCGGGAGCGAGTACGCCGGGCGCGGCTCGGACTCGACCAGCTCGCGCGCACGCCCGGCATACCCCCGATGGCGCCGCTCGGTGCACGCGACCAACCCGCACTGCCGCGTTTCGCAGCACCGGACATCTCCACGGTCCGGACGACCCATCGTCCAGGGAGCAACCGATGAGAGCAGCCGTCCTCCGCGAGCCGGGCTCGCCACTGACGGTCGAGGACATTGACCTGGCTGTGCCGCAGCGCCGAGAGGTGCAGGTCCGTGTGGAGGCTGCGGGCGTGTGCCACAGCGACCTGCACTACATGACCGGCGATCTCCAGGGGCGGTTGCCCGCTGTCCTCGGCCACGAAGGTGTCGGCATCGTCGAGGGCGTCGGTCCGGGAGTCACCCGCGTCGCCCCGGGTGACCGGGTGGTGATGACCTGGCGACCGCGCTGCGGCGAATGCGAGTTCTGCACCAGCGGCCGCCCCGCCCTGTGTGTGCTCGGCCGCGTTCAGGGCACCACCGGAGGCCTGCCCGACGGCACCACCCGGCTGAGCGCCGGTGGCGAAACCGTCCACCACCTCATGGGCGTCTCCTGCTTCGCCGAGCGCTGCGTGGTCTCCGACCGGTCCGTCGTCGTCATCCCCAAGGACGTCTCCGCCGAGGTCGCGGCGATCGTGGGGTGCGCGGTCGTGACCGGCGTCGGCGCCGTCCTCAATGTAATGTCCACGGCCACGGCCGAGCCGGTCGTGGTGATCGGCGCCGGCGGCGTCGGGCTGAGCACGGTCATGGGCCTGACCCTGGTCGGCGCCGCTCCGATCGTCGTGGTCGACACCGTGGACGCCCGGCTTCGGCTCGCTCGCGAGCTCGGCGCGACACACACGGTCGACGCGACCGCCGACGACCTCACCGCCGTCCTCGACGAGGTCGCTCCCGGCGGTGCGCGCTGGGCCGTCGACGCCGTCGGTGCGCCGGCCACGATGGAACAGGCGTTCGCCAGCCTGAGCACGGCGGGCACCCTGGTGGCCGTCGGCCTGGGCCGCGTCGGGGCGGGGTTCACGGTCCCGGTGAACGCTCTGGTGCAGCAGGAGCGCCGCGTGGTGGGCAGTCTCTACGGCTCGTCGAACCCCGTCGTCCAGATCCCCCAGATCCTGGACCTCCACCAGCGCGGCTTGCTGCCGCTGGACAGGCTCGTCGGACGCCGGTTCGCTCTCGATGAGGTCAACGAGGCCTATTCGGCGCTGACGGCAGGCGCGACCGGACGCTCGGTCATCGTGCCCGGCGCGTGAGTTCAGACGTGCTTGCCGCTCGCACCCAGCTCGCGGGAGAGCGCCCTGGCGCCCTCGCGCACCAGGTCGAGGTTCCGCTCGCGCGTGGCTTCGTTCCAGCGGATGGTCGGCACAGTGATGCTCATGGCCGCGACACAGGTGCCGTGCGCGTCGAAGACCGGAGCCGCGACGCACGCCGCGTCGTCGTTGGACTCGCAGAACTCCTCGGACCAGCCGCGCCGACGGATCTCGGCCAGCCCGGAGAGGAGCCGGGCCTTGGAGTCGATGCTCCGCTGCGTCATCGGCTCCACCGAGTCGTCGTCCGGGTAGAGGGCGTCGAGCTCGTCGTCGTCGAGCGCGGAGAGCAGCATCTTGCCGCCCGCGGTGCAGTGCGCGGCCAGCCGGCTGCCCACGGACGAGACCAGGCGGACGGCATGCCGGCTGTCGACGCGGACGACGTACACCGCGAGCCGGCCGTCGCGCACGGCCACCTGGACGGTCTCCCCGCTTTCCGCGGCGACCGACTTGGCGATCTTGCGGCCGAGCGCGGCCATGTCGAGGGCCTGCTCGTAGGCACCGCCGAGCTGGAGCACCTTCACCCCGAGGCTGTAGCTGCTCGGATGGTCGTCGCTGTTCGCCTTCAGGTAGCCGCGGTCGACCAGTGCGCCCACAAGCTCGTGGACGCTCGCCCGGGGCAGCCCGAGGCGGGCGGTGATCTCGGGCACCCGCAGGCCTTCGGAGGAGTCGAGGAAAAGCTCGAGGATGTCGAGCCCTCGACGCAGCGCCGGCGCCGTCGTCCGTCCGCCGTTCGCGGAGGTCGGTCGCACCTGTGTCGGCTGGTCGTTTACCATGACAGACATCGTCTGATATTTCGGAGAAATGCGCAACTATCGCAGGCGTCGGCTCCATGCCACTCCGCCCGGGAGGACTTCCATGAGCACATCACTAGCACTCGCGCGCGAACGGATGGTGGAGCGCGCCGTCCGGAGTCGTTCGGTGCTGTCGCGTGGGCTACCCCATTGGGCTTCGGGCGAGACTGGCGACTGGACGGTCACCCCCGACGGCGACTGGACCGGTGGCGCGTACGTAGGTGAGCTCTGGCTCGCCCACGCGTTCGATCCCGCCCGGGTCAGCGCCGCGCACGCCCGGGCGGCGCTGGATCTGATGCTGCCCCGGCTGGATCACCGCACCGCCTTCAAGGGCTTCGGATTCTACTTCGGCGCCGCGGCCGCCACCCGGCTGGTCGACCACGCCGGCACCGACATGATCGCGCTGAGGGCTGCGCGGGTGCTCACGGACATGTACGACGAGCGGCTCGGACTGATCCCGCTCGGGGAGGACGCGGAAGAGGCGAGCTCCGTCGGCGCCGCCGAGAGCAGCATCGACTCCCTCCAGGCCATCGCCCTGCTCTTCTGGGCGGCGGACCACACCGGCGACGAGACGTTCGACCGGATCGCCACGCGGCATCTGGAACGGGTCTTGGAGATCCACGTGCGGCAGGATGGCTCGGTTGTCCAGTCCTCCACCCTTGACCCGGAGGACGGCCGGGTGCTGCGCACCCATACCCACAAGGGCTACGACGACCGGAGCACGTGGGGTCGCGCGCAGGGCTGGGCGATGCTGTACGCCGCGCACGCGGCCGTCGTACGCCCCGAGGACCCGCGGTGGCGAGACGTCGCCCGCCGCACCATCGACTGGTGGATCGCGCACGTCCCCGAGGATTTGATCGCCTTCTGGGACTTCGACGACCCCGCGATTCCGGACACCGACCGCGACACCGCAGCGACCACGATGGCCATCGCAGCCGCGCTGCGGCTCGCACACGCGCTCGGCGAGGACGGCGCGCCATACCGCGACTTCGCCGAGCGCACGGCTCACGCCGTGGTCGACCGCTATCTGACGCCGACCGACGACACAGATGGACGACCGGCCGGCATGCTCACCGGCGGATGCTTCACGCGTCGCGGCACCGTGCGTCAGCAGGACGCGGCGACGAACGTCGAGCTGGTCTTCGGCAGCTACTTTCTGCTCGAGTCGCTGATGGTCCTGACCGGCGTGGTCCCGGCCGGCCGGATCTGAGCCGGCTCCAACCCACCACCACAGGAGGAGTACCCGTGAGTGACTCACGACCCCTGCCCCTGGCCGGCGTACGCGTCGTGGACCTCAGCCAGGTGCAGTTCGGTCCGCAGGCGACCCAGATCCTCGCCGACTTCGGCGCCGACGTGATCAAGATCGAGCGGCCGCGCGTCGGCGACATCAGCCGGTCGATCGACACCGAGTCCGACGGCATAGAGGACAGCGCGTCGTTCATCTCGCTCAATCGCAACAAGCGCTCGATCGTGCTCGACCTGAAGCAGCCCGAGGCACTTGACGTGGTGATGCGGCTGCTGGCCGAGACCGACGTGCTGGTGTCCAACTACCGCGCCGGCGTGGCCGAGCGGATGGGACTCGGGTGGGAGGCCCTGCGCGAGCGATTCCCGCGCCTGGTCTACGCCTACGGCACCGGATTCGGCGACACCGGCCCGCTGCGCGACCTCGGCGGCCAGGACATGGCGCTGCAGTCGTTCGGCGGGGCCGCCTGGCACAACCGCGGTGACGACGGCCGTCCGAGCATCTACCCTGTCCCGTTCATCGACTTCGGCGCCGGCATGGCGCTCGTGCAGGGCATCTTGATGGCGCTGATCGAGCGGTCGGCCTCGGGCCGGGGCCAGCGGGTGGACGTCTCGCTGATCGACACCGTGGTGTTCCAGCAGATGCAGGAGATGACCGCATGGATGATGCGCCGCCACGAGATCCACTGGGAACGCGACAACTTCGTCGGAGCCTTCAAGACGGCCGACGGCTGGGTGACGATCGTGGGTCTGTTCCGGCCCGAACCCCTGCGCGACGTGTGCACGGCGCTCGGGATCGACGACCTGACCCGGCGCAGCGAGTTCGCGACGGCCGAGTCGCAGCAGCAGAACCGGGCGGCGCTGTGGAAGATCATGGATGCCGAACTGGAGCGGTTCGGCACCGACGAGGTGCTCGAGCGTCTGGGCGCGGCGGGCATCCTCTGCGGCCCCGTCCTCGACTACGACGAGGTGCTCGCGCATCCGCAGGTCGTGCACAACGATGTCGTACGCACGCTCGACCAGCCGCGGCTCGGCCAGGTGAACGTGGTCGACAACCCGATCCGGATGTCCGCCGCGACCGGCCGCCGCTACGACCCGGCACCGCTGCTCGGCCAGCACACCGACGAGGTGCTGCGCGAGGCCGGCTTCACCGAGGACGAGGTCGAGGGCCTCGTCGCCCGTGGGATCGCCGGCCGCACGGACGACGCATCATGACCGCCCCGGACACGGCCGCGGTGCGGATCCGCCGTGACGGCGCCGTACTCGTCGTGAGCATCGACCGGCCCCGCAAGCGCAACGCCATCAACCTGCCCGTCGTTCGCGGCGTCCGGGCGGCTCTGCGGTCGGCGTCGCGGGAAGCGGAGGTGCGGACGGTCGTTCTGACCGGTTCGCCGGTGTTCAGCGCAGGGGCTGACATCGGCACCTACGCCGAGGGAGACCTCGCCGCGATCGCCACGTTGATGGACGAGGCGAACGCGATGTGCGACGAGATCGCCGATTCCCCCGTGCCCGTGATCGCGGCGGTCGAAGGTGTCGCGCTGGGCGGCGGCTTCGAGTGCGTGCTCGCCTGCGACCTGGTCGTCGCTGCCGAGGACGCCCGCTTCGGGCTGCCGGAGGTCGGCCTCGGTCTGCTGCCGGGGTGGGGTGGTACCCAACGGCTCACCGCCCAGGTGGGTCCCCGCCGGGCGAAGGGGATCGTCCTGCTCGGGGAGCAGCTGGATGCCGCCACCGCGGCGGACCTCGGCCTCGTCACCACCGTATGCGCGTCCGGTCGCGCCCTCGCGGTCGCCACCGCCATCGCCGAGCGACTCGCCACGCGACCGATGCGTGCGGTCGCCGAGGCGTGCCGGGTGATCGATCTGGCGCCGCACGGGCGCCGGGAGGAGCGCGCGGCGCTGGACCGGCTCTTCGCCACCACCGAGGCGGCCGACGCGATCCGCGCGTTCGTGGAGAAGCGCAGCAGCCGCTGACCGCGCCCGCGCACTTGTCGGTCTCAGCACATGACCCACGGCTCCGCCAGCAGGTCGTTCATCGCCATCGTGTCGCCGCCCTGGGCGGCCAGGACGAGTGCGGCTCCTCGATGCCCTGATGCACCTGCACGGCGGCGCTGTCGGTGGTGGCGGTTCCCAGAGGGAGGGGCGGGTCCAGGCGCGTGGCGTGCGGTCAGAGCTCGGCGAGGATGGCGGCGACCAGGGCCGCGCGCCCGGGCAGAGTGGACAGCACGATCCGCTCGTGCAGCGCGTGCGCGCCGGCCCCGAGGGGGCCGAATCCGTCGAGTGTGGGCAGGCCCAGCGAGCCGGCCGTGTTCGTGTCGGCGGCCCCTGCTGCGGGTTCGGCGGTGATGTCCTGGCCCAGCCGCTGCCCTGCCGTACGTACGGCGGCGCTGAAGGGATCGTCGGGGCCATCGAACGCCCATGTGGGCCTGCTGGACAGGATCTCCGTCCGGACCCGCGCCCCCTCGCGCACCGGTGTGAGGGCGGTCAGCTCGGCGAGCACCGCGCCCTCCACGGCCGCGTCGGCGAAGCGCAGTCCGATGTCGGCCGAGGCGTGTTCGGGCACCACGTTGGTCTTGCCCCCGCCCGACAGCGTGCCGACGTTGCACAGGACTCCTCGGGAATGCCTGCCGACGACCTCGCGCAACCTGACGAGCTGGTCGACCAGCTCGTCGATCGCCGAGATCCCTTTCTCGGGGTCGAGCGCGGCGTGCGCCGCGCGCCCGTGCACGTTCAGCCGCAGCCGGGTACTGCCGCGTCGCCCGCGCTTGAGCGCGCCGCCGGGGTGCGGGGACTCGAAGCCGAGTGCGGCGAACGCGCCCTCCGCGCGTTCCCTGACCAGGGTGCTGGACGTAGGGGAGCCGATCTCCTCGTCGGCCACCACGACCACGCGTACCGGCCGGTGCCGGACGCCGGCGCGCGCGGCCACTTCCAGGGCCGTCTCCATCACCACCAGGCCGCTTTTCATGTCGAAGACGCCGGGCCCGTGCGCGAGGGTGCCGTGCTCGGCCGACTCCGTCACCTGCCAGGGCATCGGCCCTGCCAGCTGGCCTTTCGGCCACACCGTGTCGTGGTGGCCGATGAACAGCAGCGGAGCCTCGTCCGCTCGTCCGGGGGAGCCGGGGAAGTCGGCCGTGACGTGGTCGCCGGTAGGCTCGCCGACCCGGCGGGCGACGCCGCCGAGCTCGGTGTAGCGGGCCACCAGCAGGTCGGCGAGTGCGTTGAGCGCCTCGGCGTCGCCGGTGGGGGTCTCGTGCTCCACGTAGCGGCGCACCCGTGCCGTCATCTCCGCCGCGCGCGCCTGGGCCGCCTCACGAAGCCCGGTGGCCGGGGTGCCCGCCGTACCGTCGTCGGGGGATCCGACGCTGATCATCTGCTGTCCTCGGGGTTGGAGGGCAGGCGGCCCAGCGCGGACCGCCCCTGCGTCGAAGAGCATGATACGTGACGTATATCCGTCGCGATGGACCGGCTGTCACGGGGTTTCGGCGCCTATGTCGCTACTATTCGCAGCTCAGGACGCATTGACAGCATTGAGGGCATGTTGATACCTACTCTAGATGCGACTTTGAGGTACGAATCCACGACATAAGATCTTCGTTGCAGGAGCACCCCGCCCCCATGACGTCAACCACAACGCCGGTGGTCAGGACCCTCACCACCCCGGACGAGCTCGGTCAGGCGACCACGCTCTACCGGGACGTGTTCGGCTACACCGATCTGCGCCAGGGCGCCAGCCCGCGACTGCTCACCGCCCTGCGCGACAACGGCGGCTCCGTCGTCGGCGCGCGTGACGGCGACCGCGTCATCGCCTTCGCCTTCGGCTTCCAGGCCACGGACGGGACCAGCTCCTACCACTACTCCCAGGCGGCCGTGGTCCACCCCAGCCACCAGGGGTGCGGTCTGGGCCGGGCGCTCAAGTCGGCCCAGCGCGAGGTCGCGTTGGGCTGGGGCGTCACCCGGATGCGCTGGACCTACGACCCGCTGATCGCGCGTAACGCGCACTTCAACCTGGACGTGCTGGGCGCGGTCGCACGCTGGTTCCACGGCGGCTTCTACGACGACGACTCCGACCGCCTCCTCGTCGACTGGGATCTCGGCACCGCTCCGGGATCCCGCGCACCCGCCCAGGATGACCCCCCCGCTGACCTGGGCGACTGGGCCCGACCGGTCTCCGACGGCGACCGGATCTGGTTGCCGATCCCGTCCGACTACACCGCTCTCGCCGCGCGGGACCCGCTTCGCGCGGCACGGGTGCGCACCGATCTGGCAGCCGCACTCGCACCGTTGATGAATGACGGGTGGGCGGCCGTGTCCTGCTTGCCGTACACCCCCCAGACCGCCCTTTACCGCTTGGAGCGTGCCCTGTGACGACCGGCGACCTCGAACTCGCCCACGCCGAGAACCGGAGGCTGAGCAGCCCCGGCGAGCGCTTCGGCGCCCGGCTGCAACGCCGCTCCTCGGCCGAGGCGTTACAGCAGAAGGTCATCGAGCAGGAGACCCGCAATCTCGGCGAGGCCCTGGAACGGATCACCGCCGACGGCTCCGCGACCCGGGCCGCCGCCGCCGTGGTGGCCGCGCGGCGGCGCTTCGTCACCGGGTACGGCAAGTCGTTCGCCTACGCCTCGCTGCTGGCCACCGACCTGTCCGCCGGACTCTCCCATGTCACCCTCGTCGACGGCGCCGTGGTGCGGGTCCTCGACGTGCTCAGCGAGGTGAGCCAGAACGACGTGCTGGTCGCGGTGTCGCTGCGCCGATACCGCCGCGAGACGGTCGTCGTCGCCCGGCATTTCGCCGAGGCCGGCGGCGCGGTGGTGGCCATCACCGACGACGCGCGGGCGCCACTGGCCTCCATCGCGGCCGAAACCATCGTCGTACGGACCGACAGCGCCTCCTACGCCGACTCTCCCACGGCGGTCGCCGCGGTCGTGCACCTGCTGACCACCCTGGCCACCGCCAGTTCGAAGGGCGCCCGGCGCAGGCTCGCGGAACGCGACCGGCTCAGCCACGCCCTCGGCAACTATCTGGAGGACTGAACCATGCGCATCGTCGAAGCGTCGCTGCACCTCGTGCGGCTGCCGCTGGTGCACGCGTTCCAGACCAGTTCCCATCGCAAGACTCATCTCGACCACATCCTGGTGCGGCTGGTGGACGAGTCGGGAGCCGAGGGGTGGGGCGAGATCGCCTCTCCGTCCGACCCCTTCTACTGCCCTGAGACCACCGAGACCTGCTGGCACATCGCCGAACGGTATGTGCTGCCCTCCGTCGTCGACGCCGTCTGGGAGCATCCGGCGGAGTTGCCCCGGCTCTGGCGCAAGGTGCGCGGCAACCGCTTCGCGATCGCGGGCGTCGACGCCGCCGGCTGGGCCCTGTGGTCGGGGGTCCGCGGAGTCTCGCTGGCCAAGGCACTGGGCGGGACCCGCGGCGAGGTCGTGGCGGGGGTGTCGCTGGGCATCGAACCCACCTACGACGCGCTCCTCGAACAGGTACGCCGCCAGGTCGACGCCGGTTACCCGAGGGTCAAGCTGAAGATCGCCCCAGGTTGGGACACCGAACCGGTACGGCTGGTCCGCGAGGCGTTCCCGGACCTGGCCGTCCATGTCGACGCCAACGGTGCCTACGGCGAGACGGCGGAGGAACTCGCCGTGCTGCGCGGCCTGGACGACTTCGGGCTGCTGATGATCGAGCAGCCGTTCGCGCCGCGCAACCTGGTCGCCCACGCCGCCCTGCAGCGCAGCGTACGGACGCCGGTGTGCCTCGACGAGTCCGTCGACACCATCGATGACCTGCGCACGGCGCTCGCGCTGGGAGCCGGCCGGGTGCTCAACATCAAGGTGTCGCGGATGGGCGGGCTCACGGCCGCCGTGGCGGCCCACGATCTCGCCCGGGAGCACGGCGTGGACGTGTGGTGCGGCGGCATGCACGAGTTCGGCATCGGCCGCGCAGCCAACGTGGCCCTCTCCAGCCTCCCGGGCTTCACCCTGCCCTCCGACGTGTCCGCCTCGGCCAAGTACTACGCCCGCGACGTCGTCCAGCCGGAGGTCGTCGCCGATCAGGGCGTCGTCCGGGTACCGGACGGGCCGGGGCTGGGTCACACCGTCGATGTCGCCTTCATCGGCGAGAACCGGCTGAAGGAAACCACGATCACCGCCCCCGCGGAGTCCCCCCGCCGCGGCTCCCCATCCGCAGCCTGACCTCCGCGCAGAGAGAAGCACATGAGCGCCTCCTCCGGCACCTCCCGCGAGAACGACACCAACGCCTATGCCGTCGAAACCTCACCCGGGCGTAACAGGCTGACCAACGTCATCGCCCTGATCGGCCTGGTGGCCTCGGTCTGCGCCGGTTTCCTCGGGAACGGCCCGACCCTCTGGGGCCTGCTGCCGATCGCGCTGTACGCGCTGCTGTCCCTGCTCGGCATGGACATCGTGATCGCCACGGTCGTCGCCCTGCTGTCAGGGGTGCTGGTCGCCCGGATGCCGCCGCTCGAGATCGGCGCGCTGCTCGGTGACTCCCTGGCCGACCAGGTGACGATGATCGGGCTGATCATCATGCTGGGGTCCGGCGTCGGCGAGATCCTGAAGGTCACCGGCGTGGCCGGGACCATCGTGCGCGGGGTCATGCGCGTCGTGGGCGAGAAGAGCCGCTCCGCCGTGATCCTGGGCGTCATGGTGGCCTCGTTGCTGCTGGTGACCAGCCTGGGCACCCTGGCCGGGGCGCTGGCCATCGCGGCTCCCATCCTGCTGCCGATCACCGCGAGAATGGGCTTCACCCGGTCGGCGACCGCGTCGATGATGTTCATCGGCGGCTGCGCCGGGTTGACCATCGCGCCTTTCGCGGGGTCCAACGTGGCCATCATGGACGCGGCCGAGATCGGCTACCTCGGTTACCTGAGCTATGGAGCCGGACCGCTCGCGGCGCTCTCGCTGATCATGGGGCTCATCGTGGTCCCGTGGATGCAGCGCAGGACCGAGCGCGCCGACGACTACTACAGCGAGGCCGAGGTCGGCGCGGCGAGCGACGCGGACGCGCCGGACGCGGGCGCGGGCCGGGCCACGGCCGCCTTCCTGATCGTGCTGCTCGTCAGCGTCGTCTACGCGACGGTCACCAGGGCGGGGACGGCGTTCCCGCTGCTCGCCCTGCCGGTGCTCGGCCTGGTCACGGGCCTGGCGAGCGGTTTCGGCCCCAAGGAGATCATCGAACTGCTCTACCGGGGCGCCTCCCGGCTGATCAGCATCTTCCTGCTCTTCTGGCTGCTGGCGGGACTGTTCATCACGATCGACAAGCTCGCGCCCTTCAAGGTGATCCTCGACATGTACGGCGAGAGCCTGGCGGGCAGTTCCCCCTTCGTGTTCACGATCCTCATCGCGCTGCTGGGCTGGGTCGGCGTGCCGGGGGCGACGGCGGCCCAGGTGGTGCTGCTCGACAAGGTCTTCGGCGATCTGGCCACGCATATCGGCGTCGGCGTCGGCGCGTGGACGATCGTGCTGCTGTTCGCCTCCAAGGCCGACACCTACGGGCCCTTCCCCAACGGCAACATGGTCGGCGCGATGGGGCTGGCACGCTCCTCGAACCTGCGGAACATGATGATCACAGGGTGGGCGCTGCTGGTGCCGTCCTGCCTGATGTACACGGTCATCCTGCTCTTCCTGTCCCCATGAGAGCCGAACGTCGCACCACGTGGAGGATGAGCACAGTGACAGAGCACGACACCGTTGTCCGTGGCGGCACCCTGATCGACGGCACCGGCGCCCCCGGCTACCGGGCTGATCTCGGCGTCGACGGCGGGCGGATCACCCGGATCGCCCGTCCCGCCGACGGTGACCCGCCGAGGGGCCGCACCACCGTCGACGCGTCAGGTCTGGCGGTCACGCCGGGCTTCATCGACCTGCACTCGCACGCCGACTTCAGCGTCGAAGGCTGGCCTCAGGCCACCACCCAGCTCCACCAGGGAGTGACGACCCTGGTGACGGGGAACTGCGGGTGGTCGCCGTTCCCGCAGGATGCGGCGGGCCTGCTGCGCGAGTGGAGCGGCTTCCTCGCTCCCGAGACCGGGTGGGACTTCACCGACACCGGGGGGTTCGCGGCCACGGTGTCCGGCGCGCGGCCCGCCGTCAACCTGGCGTTGCAGGTCGGGCACGCGGCACTGCGGGTCGCCGTCATGGGGGGAGCGGAACGGCCCCCCGAGCCCGCCGAGCTCGACGCGATGCGCACGCTGCTCCGCGCGGCGGCGGCCCAGGGCGCCTACGGCTTCTCCACCGGCCTGATCTACGCTCCGGGTTCCTTCGCCACCGAGGAGGAGGTACGCGCGCTGGTGGCCGAAGCCGCGGCCACGGGCCTGCTGTACTCGACGCACATGCGCAACGAGTCGGGGGCGCTGCTGCCGGCCGTACGGGAGGCGCTGGGCGCGGCGGAGGCCGCCGGCGGACGGCTGGAAATCTCCCACCTCAAGGCGATGGGACCGGAGAACCACGGCTCGGTCGTCACCGCGCTCGCCGAACTGGACGGGGCACGGGATCGCGGCGTGGACGCCGCCGCCGACGTGTACCCGTACACCGCCTCCAGCACCACCCTGACCTCGCGGCTCCCTCTGTGGAGCATGGACGGCGGGCCTTCCGCGCTGCTGCACAGGCTGGCCGACCCCGCCGATCGCGAACGGGTGGCCGAGGGCCTGAGATCCCGCTTCGGCCGCGACGTCGACCCCGACGGGGTCGTCATCGCCGAGCTGGGGGACGGACCCTACAGCGGCGCCGTCGGCGACAGCATCGCCGAGATCGGGCGGCGTGAAGGCACCGATCCGGCGGAGGCCGCGCTTCGCGTTCTCGCGGCACACCGCGCCTCGGTGAAGATCGTCAACCACGCGATGAGCGAGGAGGACGTCGTCACGGTGCTGCGTCACCCGATGGTGTCGGTCGCCAGCGACGGCTGGGTGCTGCGGCCGCAGGGCGCGGGGCTGCCGCACCCGCGCAGCTTCGGCACCTACCCGCGGGTGCTGGGACGCTACGTTCGCGAACTCGGCGTGCTCAGCCTGGCCGAGGCCGTACGCAAGATGACCGGGCTACCGGCGCGGCGGCTGGGAATGGCCGACCGCGGCCGCCTCACCGAGGGAGCGGTGGCCGACATAGCCGTCTTCGATCCCGATACCGTCGCCGACCGCTCGACCTACACGGATCCCTGGCGGCTGTCCACCGGCTTCGCCGCCGTCCTGGTGGCCGGCGTCGCCGTACTCGCCGACGGCTCGCCCACCGGTGCGCGGCCGGGCATGGTGCTGCGCCGGCCTGGCCCCTGACCGGCCTTGGGGTTGTCATAGGGGAAGGTCCATGCCGAGCGTCCAGGACCAGGCGGCGTGAAGCCCTCGATTGGCCTGGCGGAAGGCCGGATCAACGCCGGACGGCACGCGAGGCTCGCGAACCGCACTCGGACAGCGCCAATCACTCTCGATGCTCGCTCGACGGACGGTCGCGATTCCGAACCACGCTGGAAGGTGGCGCGTAACCCAGGAGCGGAAGGAAGACCTCGTCGGTGACAGCGGCCAGGTCGGCATCGGATGGCCGGATTCCGAAGACCACGAAGTCGTCCCGCAGCAGGCTGATCGGCAGCGTTATCACCCGTCGCGGCCGGCGGCCGGGCGGGATCTGGCCGCGCTCGGCCGCGCGCTCCAGCACGGTGGCCATAGCGTCCGACAGGGTCGAGCCGGCGATGAGGTCCCGCAATCGCTGTGTCAGCCGCGCGTCGTGAACCGTGTCCGCGATCAGCCCGGAGACCGTGTCGCGGCGGGTGTCGGCGAGGTTCGCCTGCGCCTGACGCAACAGGGTCAGCACATCGTCGCGCAGATCGCCGGTGTCGGGGACCGGCACGTTCGCGAACCGGCTCCCCAGCGTGTCCAGCACCAGCTCGGGCAGGCTGCTCCAGCGGCGGTACAACACGGGTTTGCTGGTGCCTGCCCGGTTGGCGATGCCACTCATGGTGGACTTCGCGTAGCCCAGTTCGGCCAGTTCCTCGCGAGCCGCGTCCAGGATGGCGTCTTCGAGCTCGGCTCCCCGGCGGCGCGACACGGTTTCGACTGCGGACGGGTCCGTCCTCGGTGTGTTCGGCATCACAGCTCCCAAGAAACCTTGCGTTTCCTAATCGCCGAGCCTATCTTGTGGACAAGAAACTAATGGTTTCTTATTCCGAGAGGAGACATCATGACAATCTCCGCCGCTCAGACCCCTCCGGCGTACCCGATGCCCCGCTCCTGCCCATTCGGCCCGCCGCCGCAGTACGCCCAAGTCAGGCAAGAGGCGCCGATCTCGCGAGTGACCCTGCAGGACGGCAGACAGGCGTGGCTGATCACCGGGCACGCCTTGGCGCGGGCGTTCCTGTCCAGTGACAAGATCAGCTCGAACCGTGCGAACCCCGGTTTTCCGCAGCTGGTCCCCGGGGTCGCCTCGGTGCCTCTGAAGGGCACGATCGTGGCCATGGACCCGCCGGAGCACTCCCGGCACCGGCGCATGATCACCAATGAGTTCACCGTCAGGCGGGTCAAGCAGATGCGGCCGGAGATCCAGCGGATCACCGACCGATCCATCGACGAGATGCTCGCCGGACCGCGGCCGGCCGACCTGGTGGAGGCCCTGTCGCTGCCGGTGCCGTCGCTGGTGATCTGCGAGCTGCTGGGGGTGCCGTACGTTGACCGCGGCCGGTTCCAGGGCAGAACCAAGATCATTCTCAGTCGTAACTCGACAAGCGAACAGCGACGTGACACCGCACTGTGGTTGCGCCAGTACATCAACGACCTGGTCGCGGGCAAGGAGGCCCAGCCGGGCGAGGACCTGCTGAGCCGCCTGATCGAGAAATACCGCGGCATCGACGCCTATGACCGCGAGACCCTGACCGGAATCGGTCTCCTGCTGCTGGTCGGCGGTCACGAGACCACCGCCAACATGATCTCGCTGAGCGTGGCCTCGCTGCTGGACGATCCGAAACTGCTGACCGGATTGCGGGAGCGGCCCGAGCAGACCCCGCAACTGGTCGACGAGCTGCTGCGGTTCCACTCCATCGTCGACAACGCCACGTCCCGGGTGGTCGTCGAGGATTTCGAACTGAACGGCACCACCTTCCGCGCCGGTGACGGCGTCATCGTGGCGGCCGCGGCCGCCAGCCACGACCCGGACGTGTTCGCGCGGCCGGATCGGATCGACGTCGACCGCGGCGCACGGCACCATCTGGCCTTCGGTTTCGGGATCCACCAGTGCCTCGGGCAGAACCTGGCCCGACTGGAGCTGGAGATCGTGCTCAACACGTTGTTCGCACGGATACCGGACCTGGCGCTGGCGGACCCCGTGGAGCACCTGCCGTTCAAGAGCGACGCGCTCGTCTACGGCATTCACCGGCTGCCGGTGACCTGGTAACCGAAAGGGGAAACCTGAATGAAGATCATTCTGGACGAGGTCGGTTGCATCCGTACGCCGACGCGGAGCAGCACAAATCCGTCCGGGAGGCAACCATGGTGTGCCCGGGACGGGCGATCTCGATCGAGGGATCACCGTGGAGCAGGTGCGCCGTCTCGTCCAACTGCGATTCCCTCAATGGGCGGGTCTCCCGATTCACCCCGTTGCAAAGCACATCGATGTCGGCACCTGCGGCGTCGGTGATCCGGCTTGGGTCGCTCGCGCAGGAGACCTTCGCAACGATCCGGCGCGGACTGCCCCTGATCACTGACCACTAAGAGGTCCTAACCAAGGGCGTAACGGATAAGGCCTCGTTCACCACATGATCGGGGCGGCGAGGGCCATGAATGCTTCGTGAATGTTGTCACGGATCTGCCGGCGGATGCGCAGGCGGCCGAACCGGTGCAGCAGGGCGATCGTGCGCTCGATCACGCGTGAACGCCCAGCTCGGCGCCGCGACAGTCAGCCGACGCCGTCCTTTGCCTCGGTCTGCCCAGCCCACCCGAGCAGTTCCTCGGACCGTTCCCAGAGGCCGCGGGCGAGGTCGGTGTCCAGCGCGAGCGGGTTGAGCCCCTTGCCCGGTACCCGTTTCGCGTAGAACTCGCCGGAGGCCCAGTCGAGGCCGGGGGTGCCCCCGGCGAGCCAGACGAGCTGATCCGAGGAGGTCGAGCGCGCGCACCATGCCGCCGTGCAGGGTGGATGTCTGGATGATCGCTGCCTGTGAGCCGATGAGCTTGTCCATCAGCAGGCGGGTGAGGAGGAACGGCGCCAGGTGATTGATCTGGAAGGTCTTCTCGAACCCGTCGACGGTCTTCGCGGGGTCGCCGAAGACCCCGCCGGCGTTGTTGGCGAGCACGTCGATCCGCGGATACCTGGCATCCAGGTCCGCGGCCAGCCGCTGTACGTCGTTCAGGCGCGTGAAGTCGGCCACGAAGTGATCCGCGCCGATCGCGGCCGCAACGGCCTTTGTCTTGTGCGGCGACCGTCCGACCACGACGACCGTATGGCCCACCTGGGCCAGTTGGTGCGCGGCAGCGGCGTGTCCGTGGCCGCGTTCAGGTCGCCGGGTGGTCTGTCGCGGCGTGTGCCCGCCGCGACCCAAGTGGCTCGGTGAATCGCAGCATGTTGCCGGAGGGATCGAGGAAGGCGCAGTCGCGGACGCCGTCAGGCTGGGTGATCGGTTCCTGCATCACTTCGGCGCCTGCGGCCTCGAGGTACTCGAAGGTGGCGTCGCAGTCGTCGGTCTGAAAGATCAGACGGCTCAGCAGACCCTTGGCGATCAGATCCTTGATGGCCCGCCGATCGACCGGCGAGGCCCCTGGGTCCGCGCCGGGCGGCTGGAGTAAGATCTGCATGCCCGGCTGCGAGGGCGGGCTGACGCTCGTCCACCGCATTCCCTCGAGTTCGACGTCGTCGCGTACGGCGAAGCCGAGCACGTCCCAGTAGAAGCCGAGCGCCTCGTCGATGTCGTGGACGGTGAGGGTGCAAGAGGCCAGTCTGAGATCCGTGCCTGCCCTGCGACGACCCGGTTGGGAAGGCCGGCTCATCGCCGCTCCGTGTTGCCGGTGCCGAGAAGGACAATGTCGTGGTCGCGGACCCGGTCGGGGTCGGCGTCGATGGCGATGTGGGTGATCTTCCCGTCGCTGATGGTGAATGCGAAGACGGCCTTCGGCTGGCCGCGCTGTGCCCAGACAGCCGCAGGGACGCCGTCGACCAGAGCGAGCCGGGCGGCCTCGGCTCGTCCGGAGAAGAAGGAGGCCACCGCGCGTGCGCCGCGGAGCTCGACCGCCACGACGTCCGGATCGAGTAGTTCGAGCAGGGCGTTGAAGTCCCCGTTGCGGGAGGCGGCCAGGAAGGCCTCGACGATGTCCCGCTTGGCCGATTGCGCGGCATCGGAGGCTTGGGCCGTTCCTTGCACCCGGCGCCGGGCTCGGCTGGCCAGTTGCCGGGCCGCCGCCGGGGAGCGGTCGATGATGGGGCCGATTTCGGCGAATGACACGGCGAAGACGTCGTGCAGGACGAACGCGAGCCGTTCGGCGGGGGTCAGCGTGTCCAGCACCACCATCAGCGCGACACCGACCGAATCGGCGAGCAGCGCCTCGTCCTCGGGTCCGGCCTGACCGTTCGGGTGGACGCTGGGCTGTGGTGTGGCCGGCCCGGGCGGCAGCGCCCCGGCCACGTCCTCGCGCCGGGCTCGGCGTGCATCGAGCATGTTCAGGCAGACCCGGGCGACGATCGTGGTCAGCCACCCTCCCGGGTTCTCTACCTGGCTGGTGTCGGCACGGCTGACCCGCAGCCACGCCTCCTGCACCGCGTCCTCGGCCTCGCCGGATGAGCCGAGCATCCGGTAGGCGACCGCGTGCAGGCGATCCTGGTGCTCGGCGAACCGCTCGCTCAGCCAGTCCTGCTCGATCATCTGTCACATTCCTCCGTCTAGCCGGTCATTACTGATTGACCGGTGAATACACGCCGATGTGACATCCGGCGTTTCACCTGCTGGTCATGCAGCACATACACCTCGAACAGGAGCTCAAGACATGACAGCGCACGTGATCCCGACCCTGCTCGGCGTCCAGGACATGGAGGCCGCCAAGCGGTTCTACACCGACGGGCTCGGCTGGAAGGTCAAGAACGACTACGGCATTTCGGTGTTCTTCGAGTCCGACGGCGCCTCTCCCATCGGCCTTTACGGCCGGGCAGGTCTGGCCAAGCTGGTGGGCACGAGCTCGGAGGGCAGCGGCTTCAGCGGGCTGGTCCTTACCTACGAGGCCAGTAGTGAGGCGCGGGTTGACGAGGTGATGGGGGAGGCCGAGGAAGCCGGCGCCACGATCCTCAAGCCCGCCGACGCCCTGCCGTGGGGTGGGTACGGCGGCACCTTCGCCGATCCGGACGGCTACATCTGGCGCGTCGGCTACAGCGCCCAGGGCAAGGATCAGCCCGCCGCGGAGTAGCCGCAGAGGAAGGGCAAGGAGCAGATCGTGAAGGTCCGCACCCTCGTCGAGCCGCCCGAGGTGGTGGAGGCTCTCGGCGGGGGCGCGCGACCGCCAGTGACGATCACCGTCATCGGGCATTCCCGCCCAGGTCCCGGCCGACCGACGCGTACGTCCGGCTCGGGTCAGACAGGTACAACGCGACGGCGTCCGCCTTGAACTCCGGCGGATACGACTTCATCGCCACGTGGAACTCCTTGCCTCCGGATGTCCATCATCCGGCACTCAAGGTGTCCACACTTCGGGGGGAGGGCCCCAGGTGCGGTGCCCCGGCGTCCGGTGAGCGCCGATACCGCCCCGAAACCACCGCCTTGCTAAGTCTTCTGACTGTGAATGACGGCACGGATCGCGCAGCCGATCCGTGCCGTCAGCAGTGGTGTTTCTTCCCCCGCACTCACCGAAAGGGTCCGTCTTTTCATGAGACTTCCTAGTCGCCCCCTGCCGGCCGTCCTCACGGGCACGCTGACGCTCGTGGCCTCGCTTGTCGTGGCCACCCCGGTGGTCGCTCAGGCACAGGCGGGCGCCATCGACTGGCAATCCTGTACAGAGCCCAAGGAAGGCATGCAGTGCGCCACCATCAAGGTGCCGCTCGACTGGTCGCGGCCCAAGGGCCGGACCATCCAGATCGGTCTGGCCCGCCGCAAGGCCACCGGTCCCGCCTCCACCCGTATCGGTACCGCCCTCATGGTCCCGGGCGGCCCAGGGACCTCCGGCGTCGCCGTGCTCGCGCGAGACCCGCAGTTCACCGCGGCGGTGCAGGAGCGCTTCGACGTCGTCACCTTCGACCCGCGCGGCATCAACACCAGCACCCAGATCAAGTGCGCGACCGCGCTGGTCGATAAGGTGATGAACACCCCGATGCCGCAGAGCAACGCCGCCTTCGAATCATTGAAGCTGGCCAACAAGCAGCTCAGCGAGAACTGCCGCAAGCTCTCGGGTCCCCTGTACGACCACATGGACAACCTGCATGTTGTCCAGGACATGGACGCCATCCGGGCCGCGCTGGGCGAGAACAAGATCACCCAGATCGGATACTCGTACGGAACCGTAAGGGTCCAGCAGTACGCCGCGATGTTCCCCGATCGCGTCCGGGCGAGTGTCGCCGACGGCAACGTCGACCACAGCATCGAGACCATCACCGAGATGATGGACTCCGCGACCGCCCCGGCGGAGAAAAACTTCCTCCAGTTCGCCGCCTGGTGCGACAAGACCGCTGACTGTGCCCTGTACGGCAGGGGCACCAAGAAGATCTTCGGCGAGTTGCGCGAGCGGGCCAAGAAGGGAACGCTCAAAGACCCGCTCAACGGCCAGCCTCTCGATGTGTACGGACTGTCCCGGATAGCCCTCGGCGTGAACATGCCGGAGTTGTGGAAGGACGTCGCCAGCACGTTCAAGTCCCTCTACGACGGCGGCGCCGCGATGCCCAAGCCGAAGGCCGCACCGAAGGCGAAGGCCGGGAAGACGCAGAACTTCACCCGGCAGGCGTCGTTCTGCCAGGACTGGAACTTCCGGATCAAGCAGTACTCCGAGTTGAGGACCCTGCTCTCCCGGCTCGCCGCGAAGTACCCCAACATGATGTGGAACGACGTCCATCGCGCGGCCGTCCTGGACTGCGCGGGATACCCGGGCAAGGCCACCAACCCCCAGGCGCCCCTGAAGATCGTCGGCGCGCCGCCGATGGTCATGGTGGGCAACGTGAACGAGTACGCCAGCGTCTACGCCTGGTCCAAGAACGCCGCGAAGCAGGCCGGAGCGACCCTCGTCACCTACGAGGGTTACGGGCACACCGTCTACCCCCGCACCGTCGCCTACGGGCCGAGTGACTGCGTCAACGATCTAATCGACGACTACCTGATCAACCTCAGGGTCCCGGCGCGTGGCAGTAGCTGCGCGGGCATCGAGGTTCCGGGCACCGGCGGGCCGCAGCCGCCGCGGTCGTAGCCGATCCTCGTACTTCGCCGCGCTGCCGGGACACACGCCTCATGGCGGTCCCGGCAGCGCCGGACGGCGAGGCACGCGCACGTCGACCGGATCCGGTATACCGTCCTCGACGTGCTCGAACGGGCGGCGTCCGCCGCAACGGCCGAGACGGAGGCGGCCGACCGCCTCGTCACGGAGCGGCCCGAAGCCGAGCAGTCTTTGGTTCCAGCCGGGGACGCCCTCCGGCACGGCCCGGCCGCACGAGGAATGAAACCCTAAGGCAACCCGATATAGAACATCCTTGCTGATATGCGTTCCTGTCCGGACGCGCGGCTTGTGAGGAGGCGGCGATGCGCGTGCTCGTGGTGGAGGACGACAAGGAGATGGCGCAGACGGTCGCCGTTGGTCTGCGCCGGGCGCGGATGGCTGTGGACGTGGCGTTCGACGGTCCGGGCGGTCTGGAGCGCGCGGTGTGCAACGACTACGACGTGATCGTGCTGGACCGGGATCTGCCCGGGATGCACGGCGACACCGTGTGCGCCCGGCTGTTCGCGGCCGGGTGCCGGAGCAGGGTGCTGATGCTGACCGCCGCCGCGACGACGGAGGACCTGGTCGACGGGCTCGGCCTGGGCGCCGACGACTACCTCCCCAAACCGTTCGACTTTCCCGTGCTGGTCGCGCGGGTCGGTGCGCTGGCGCGCCGCGCCCATCCGGTCGTGCCGCCGGTGCTCCGCCATGAAGACCTCGTGGTCGACACCGCGCGGCGCAGGGCGAGCCGGGGAGATCGGCCGCTGGAGCTCGCGCCCAAGGAGTTCGGCGTGCTGGAGCTGCTGCTGGCCTCCAGAGGCCGGTCCGTGTCTGCCGAGGAACTGCTCGAACGGGTCTGGGACGAGGCCACGGACCCGTTCACCAAGGCCGTGAAGATCACGATCAGCCGGTTGCGAGCCAAGCTCGGGGATCCCCCGATCATCGAGACCGTGGCCAAGAGCGGATACCGGATCTGAGGCGAACGTGCGCGTCGTGAACCGGCTCGCGAGCCGGATAGCCCTACCGCACCTGCCGCGCCGTACCGTGCGGTTGCGGATGACCCTCCTGTACGGCAGCCTGTTCCTCCTCTCCGGCGCCGGCCTGCTGACGGTCACCAACTTCCTGGTGCGCCACGCCGTCGCCGGCCTGCCTGTCAAGGGCTTCATCCCCGCCCCCGGCACCACCCCGAAGCCCGTGGACCCGTTCGCGGTCCCGCCGCCCAGAGACCACCAAGCCGAGGTCCACCTGGCGGAGGAGGCCGTGACACGTTCGATGTCCGCCCTCGTGGAGCAGTTCCTCATCCAGTCCTGGATCGCCCTCGCCCTGATGTCGGTGATCTCGATCGCGCTGGGCTGGATCGTCGCCGGGCGCATCTTGAGCCGACTGCGCACGATCACCGCGGCGGCGCGGGACATCTCCGCGACCAACCTGCATCGGCGCCTGGCCCTTGACGGCCCGGGTGACGAACTCAAGGAGTTGGGGGACACCTTCGACGACCTCCTGGGCAGGCTCGACGCCGCCTTCCGGGCCCAGCGCCAGTTCGTCGCCAACGCCTCCCACGAGCTCCGTACACCCCTGGCCCGCCAGCGGGCACTCGGCCAGGTCGCCCTCTGCGACCCCGACGCCACCGTGGGCTCCCTGCGGGCGGCTCACGAGCGGATCCTCATCGCGGGCGCACAGCAGGAACGCCTCATCGAAGCGCTCCTCACCCTGACCCGCGGTTACGCGGGCATCGACGTCCATCACCCCTTCGACCTGGGCCAGCTCACCAACGAGGTCATCGAGGCCCACAGGCCCGAGGCCGGCCACCGGACCGTGACGATCCAGGCGTCGATCTCCCCCGCTCTGGCGACCGGTCACCGCCCCCTTGCCGAACGCCTCGTCACCAACCTGCTGGACAACGCCATTCGGCACAACACACCACACGGCCGCGTAAAGATCACCACCGGGATCGTGGACGGCCACCCCGTCGTCACCGTAGCCAACACCGGTCCCGTGGTGCCGTCGAACGCCGTCGAACAGCTCTTCCAGCCGTTCCAGCGTCTCGGCACCGCCCGCGCCGACCGCGGCGAAGGGCTGGGCCTCGGCCTGTCCATCGTGCAGGCCATCGCGACCGCCCACGCCGCCACCATCACCGCCAGCGCGAGGTCTGAGGGCGGCCTGACTATCGCGGTCAGCTTCCCGATCCCTCGGCTGGCCCCGCCACCCTCGGCGCAGGCCCGTACGACCCCGCTGGTCAGCTCTTGAAGCGTTTCCGGATAGGGGGCCTTCGCCGGAACAGTTCGCGCAACACCTATACGGAACACCTCGACCTGGGGCGCTATCTCGGCCGGCGGGTGTTCCGGCTGAGGATCGGAACACCACCGGACCTCCCGCGCGAGAGGCGACTGCCACCCGGCGGGGGACGGCGTCCTGCTCCCGGGGTTGTCTCAGACCCGAAGCGGCTGTGCTCTGGATCGCGGTTGAGGTTGACCTGGGGTCAGGGTGGAAGCTCGGCGCAGCGGCGCGACGCCGCGGACCTGACACGTCGAAGGGCGAACCACCATGACGATCATCCTTTCCGATCAGGACAAGAGCACCCTGCGGATTGCCGCGTACGGCGCCGTGACGCTGATGGCCGCCGCCGGCGCCCCTGGCAAGCCTCACAAGATCGCCACCTCCGGCAGCATCGCGCTGGGGCCGGCCACAGGTCTGATCGGGCATGTGCTCGCCGACTACCCTGAGGGCAAGGACCTGAACGGCAGGTCCGTGGCCGAGATCGCCGACCGCGTGCTGCCGGCCCTGACCGCGGCCGTGAACCTCCTGAAACAGCAGGACCCGGCCGAGGCCGACAGCTTCCGCAGCACCGTCCTCGTCGCCGTCGAGACCGCCCAGACGCACCGGGGCCGGCCGAGCCCCGCCACGGCCGAGATGGCCTGCAAGATCACCGAAGCGCTCGACGCCGCCGGGGTGGCCGTCGCGGACAGCGGGGCCGTGCTGGAAGCCGCGGCCGGGCAGGATCGTCCGGAGCTGCAGAAGGCGATCGAGGAGATCGTCGAGTCCGGTTTCCTCGGGATGTCGCTGCGTGTGCGCGACGAGCGGGGCGAGTGGGCCGGCAGCGCCGGGGTGGCCGAGTTGGGCGGGACCGCCAAGCCGCCGGTCAACGGGCATGCCCGGATCGGCAGCAACACCAAGACCATCACCGCGACCCTGGCGTTGCAGCTGGTGGCCGAGGGCAAGATCGAGCTGGACACCCCGGCTGCCGTCTACCTGCCCGAGTTCGGGCTGAACGAGCGGATCACGGTGCGGATGCTGTTGCAGCACACCAGCGGGCTGTTCAACTTCACCGGCGACGACGGCGGCGACGGGACGATGGTGCCGGGGATCCCCGTGCCCTACGGCACCACGGCCAAGGAGTGGGTGGACAACCGGTTCCGCACTTACCGGCCCGAGGAACTGGTACGTCTGGCGCTGTCCAAGCCGGCCCGGTTCGCGCCGGGGACGGGCTGGAGCTATTCCAACACCAACTACGTGCTGGCCCGGCTGCTGATCGAGAAGGTCACCGGCCGCTCGCTGGCCGAGGAGCTGCAGGAGCGCATCCTGGGGCCGCTCGGGCTGTCGGGCACGGTGGTGCCGGACGCCTCGCCGGAGATCCCCGAGCCGCACGCCCACTTCTATCACTGCTACGAGGAAGACGGAGAGCGGAAGACGATCGACATCACCCGCCACAACCCCTCCTGGGTCTCCACCGGCGGTGACATGATCTCGACCAGCCAGGACCTGGCCACGTTCATCTCCGCGCTGATGGGCGGCAGGCTCCTGCCGGCCCCGCTGCTGGCCGAGATGTGCGCCCCGCGCCCGACGGGCATCCCGAACATGGACTACGGGCTGGGGGTGTTCGTCCAGAAGACGGACTGCGGCGGCACCGTCATCACCCACAACGGCGGCCTGGCCGGCTCCGCGGGGATGATGTGCAGCACGCCCGGTGGCGGCAAGACCCTGACCGCCGTACTGAACTGGGTGGACGACGTCGATCTGTCCGTGGCGTCAGCGTTCCAGAGCGCCCAGCGAAGGCTCGTCAACGAGGTGTTCTGCGGCGAGCAGGCCGACCCGGCTCAGCCGGCGGACTGAACATCTGTGCCCCGTACGTCTCGAAGGGCGACCCCTTCCGGTCGTGCACCAGGGAGAACGCGAACCGGGGTCACCTGCTCGGCTGTGGTCCGCCCGGTCGCCGAGCGCGAGCACAAGGCAGGATTGTGCCGATGAACAAAGTCACGATCGGGCAGGCGGCGGCATTCGTCGGCGTCACCGTGAAGACGGTGCGCCACTACCACAAGCTCGGCCTGGTGAAGGAGCCGGAACGCGACAGCTCCGGCTACCGCAGGTACGCATCGGCCGAGCTGTTGCGGCTGGTGCAGGTCCGGACGCTGGCCGCCGCCGGGGTGCCGCTGGCCGAAGTCGGGCCCCTGCTCGACGCCGACCCCGCGTTGTTCGCCGCCGCGCTCGCCGGCGTCGAGCAGCAGCTCACCGAACGGATCGAGGAGCTGATCGCGCGCCGTGACATGCTGCACCGGCTCGCCGACAGCGACCGGGCTCTGCTGCCCGACCGCGCCCTGGCGCTGCTGGAGCGGCTGTCCGGCCTCGGCTTCCCCGCGGACGACGTGGCGGCCACCAGGGAGGGCTGGGTGCTGGCCAGGGCCCTGGTCCCCGAAGGCTTCGACGACTACCTCACCCATGTCGAGCACGCCCTCGACGACCCCCGCTTCGTCGCGTTGATCAAGCGCGCCACCGAAGCTTCGAGCTGGGAGCCGGACGACCCGCGCATTGCCGACCTCGCCACCGCCATCGCCGACCACTTCCTCGCCAACCCCGCACACCTGAAGATCGTGACCAGCCTGCAAGCCCGCACCGACGCCGCGGCCCGGTACCACCTGATCGCCCACCACGGCGAAGAGCAGGGATCGGCCACCTCCCGGGGGGTCGCGCTCATCGAGGCCAAACTCCGCGCCGCGGGCATCCGTATCCCCAGACCGGACACCTACTGACCGCTCCGGTCCCCAGGCCGAAGGACCGGGACCGGCCGGGAGCTCCGGGCGCCGGAATCGCCGGCGACGGAACACGGATGATCTTTTCTGGAGGCACTGCCCTGCGGGCAACTCAACGATCGGCGTGAGGAGTTCGGCGCAGCAGGTAGGTGTCCATGATCCATCCCTTGCGGGCGCGCGCTTCGGCGCGGAGCTCGCGGATGCGGTCGCCGACCTCGGCGACGTTCCCGGAAACCAGGATCTCGTCAGGGGTGCCCAGGTAGGCGCCCCAGTAGATGTGGAAGTCGTCGAGGCCGGTGAAGGAGCAGTGGGCGTCCAGCATGACGACCATGTCCTCGGCGGTGGCGCCCTCCTCGGCCAGGCGGCGCCCCGTGGTGAGGTGGACGGGCCGTCCGACCTGGTTGAGGCTGGTGCGGTGGCGGGCGGTCAGGGTGGCCACGCTGCTGATGCCGGGGATCACCTCGTACTCGAACGTGACGTTGCCGCGCTGGAGGATCTCTTCGACGATGGCCAGCGTGCTGTCGTACACGCCCGGATCTCCCCAGACCAGGAACGCCCCTGTTTCGCCGTCGGTCAGTTCCTCGCCGATGAGCGCTTCGCAGGCCAGGGCTCTGCGCGAGCGCCAGTCCTGGACGGCTGCGGTGTAGGCGGAGGCGTCCCGGTCGCGTTCGGGGTCGCGGGCCTCGGCGATCCGGTACGGCGGGCGGCCGTGTTCGGCGATCAGGTCCTGCCGCAGTCGCACCAGTTCGTCTTTCACCTCGCCCTTGTCGACGAGGAAGAACACGTCCGTGCGGGCGATGGCCTTGGCCGCCTGAAGGGTGAGATGGTCGGGATCGCCCGCGCCGATGCCGATGACTAGTAGCCGCTTCACCCATAAGAGTGTGCCAGAGCGGGAGATATACGATATCGCTCGCTAAAACACCCGAGGAGGACCGTGGATCTGGCCGAGCAGGGCGAGGGCTTCGCCGCGTTCTGGCAGGAGCGGCATCTGTGCACGATCGCCACCTCTCGCCCCGGCGGGCCGCCGCACGTGGTCCCGGTGGGGGTCACGCTGGACCTGGCGACGGCGACCGCCCGTGTGATCACCTCCGGATCTTCGTACAAGGCCAGGCTCATCGCCCGGTCCGGCCCGTCCGGCGCGCTGGTGGCGCTGACCCAGGTGGACGGCCGCCGGTGGTCGACGCTGGAGGGCCTCGCCGTGCTGCGGACCGAGCCGGAGCAGGTGGCCGACGCCGAGCGCCGCTACGCCGCCCGCTACAAGCCGCCGCGTCCGAACCCGTCCAGGGTGGTCGTGGAGATCAGGGTGACGAACGTGCTGGGCAACGTGTGATCACCGTCGTCGGCATCGGCGCGGACGGCTGGGACGGGCTGCCCGCCGAGTCGCGCCGTGCGCTGGAGGCGGCCGAGATCATCATGGGCAGCACCCGGCAGCTCGGCCTCGTGCCGGCTTCCACCGCCGAACGGGTCGCCTGGCCCTCACCGCTGCTCCCGGCGCTGCCCGCGCTGATGGAGGAGTACGCCGACCACAATACGTGCGTGCTGGCCAGCGGCGACCCGATGTTCTACGGCATCGGCTCCACCCTGGTGCGGCTGCTGGGCGCCTCGCGGGTCCGGGTGCTGTCGCACCTGTCGTCGCTGTCGCTGGCGTGTGCCCGGCTCGGCTGGCCGGTCGAACAGGTGGAAGTGGTGAGCCTCGTGGGCCGCCCGCCGGCGGCTCTGAACGCCGCCCTGCTGCCGGGACGGCGGATCGTCGTGCTCGGCGCGGGGGTCGACTCGCCGTCCCTGGTGGCGGGGCTGCTGGTCGGGCGGGGGTACGGCCCCAGTCCGATGACGGTGCTGTCGGATCTGGGCGCGGCGGCGGAGTCGGAGCTGCGGAGCACGGCAGACGGATGGGTGGCGTCCGCGCCCTCCTCCTTGAACGTGATCGCGATCGAGTGCGTCGCCGAGCCGGGCACCGAGCCGCTGGCCCGCGTCCCCGGCCTTCCTGACTCGGCGTTCGAGCACGACGGACAGCTCACCAAGCGCGAGGTCCGCGCCGTCAGCCTGTCGCGGCTGGCACCGCTGCCCGGCGAACTGCTGTGGGACGTCGGCGCGGGGGCGGGCAGTATCGCCATCGAGTGGATGCGCAGCCACCCGGCGTGCGCCGCCGTCGCGGTCGAGAGCCGGGCCGATCGGGCAGCCGCGATCCGGCGCAACGCCGACGCACTCGGCGTGCCGTCGCTGCGGGTCGTCGAGGGCAGGGCGCCCACCGCCCTGGACGGATTGCCCGCACCGGACGCCGTGTTCGTCGGCGGTGGCACGACCGTGCCCGGACTGCTGGACAGGTCCTGGGCGGCGCTGCGGCCCGGCGGCAAGCTCGTGGTCAACGCCGTCACCCTGGAGTCCGAGGCCGTCGTGGCCGGATGGTACGCCCGGCTCGGCGGCGATCTGGTGCGTCTGGCCGTGCAGCGGGCCTCGCCCGTCGGCTCGTTCACGGGATGGCGGGCCGCGATGCCGGTGACCGTCTGGTCGGTCACCAGGAAGGATCAGCCGTGACCGTCTACTTCATCGGAGCGGGCCCAGGCGCCGCCGATCTGATCACGCTGCGCGGGCTGCGGCGGCTGGAGTCCTCGCCGGTGTGCCTGTACGCGGGCTCGCTGGTGCCGCGTGAGCTCCTCGCCTCCTGCCCGGCGGACGCGAGGCTGGTGGACACGGCGAGCCTGACGCTGGACGAGATCGTCGCGGAGCTGGCCGACGCCCACGATCAGGGCCTGGACGTGGCCCGGCTGCACTCGGGCGACCCGTCGGTGTTCAGCGCGGTGGCCGAGCAGATGCGTCGGCTGGACACGCTCGGGGTGCCGTACGAGGTGGTGCCCGGAGTGCCGGCGTTCGCGGCGGCGGCGGCCTCGCTCGGCCGCGAGCTGACTGTGCCCGGGGTCGGCCAGACGATCATCCTGACCCGCACCTCGGCACGGGCCACGCCGATGCCCGAGGGCGAGGACCTGACGACGCTCGCCGCCAGTGGCGCGACGATGGTGCTGCACCTGGCCGTTCAGCGGATCGACGCGGTGGTGGCCGGACTGCTGCCCTCCTACGGCCCCGACTGCCCGGTCGCGGTGGTCGCGCGGGCCAGCAGGGCTGATGAGGTGATCCTGCGCGGGACATTGGCAGACATCGCCGGTCAGGTCCACGAGGCCGGCATCCGGCGCACGGCGGTGATCGTCGTCGGGCGGGTGCTCTCGGCGACGCAGTTCCCCGACAGCCACCTCTACAGCGCGGAACGGGCACGGCCGTGCGCCGGGTCCTGATCCTGGGCGGCACCGCCGAGGCGCGTGCCCTGGCCGCCGAGTTGGCCGGCGAGTTGGCCGGCGGGGGGACGTACACGGTGTCGTCGCTGGCCGGACGGGTGACCAATCCTCGGCTGCCGG
>NZ_SMJZ01000439.1 GCF_004348345.1 Nonomuraea longispora | reverse complement strand
GCCCGTCGTCGGTGATGTCGATCATGAGGTTGTGGTCCTCCCAGGTGAGCCGGATGCCGGCGTGATCGGCCCCGGAGTGCTTGACGATGTTGGTGAGCGCTTCCTGCGTGATGCGGTAGGCGGCGACCGCGCAGTCGGGCGCCACGGCCCGCGGCTCGCCCCGCACGTCGAAGGTCAGCCGCAGGCCGGTCTCCGCCACCTGCTCGGCCAGCGCGGGCAGATCGCCGAGGGTGGGCTGCGGCGCGCGCGGGGACTCACCCTCCTTGAGGACGCCGAGCATGCGGCGCAGCTGCACCATCGCATCGCGTCCCGCCTCGGCGATGGCGTCGAACGCGGCCTCCGCCCGCGCCGGATCGCTGCGCACCACCACGGGTCCGGCCTCGGCCTGGACCACCATCAGGCTGACCGCGTGGCCCAGGATGTCGTGCATGTCGCGGGCGATCCTGTCACGTTCGCGTTGCGCGGCGCGCTCCGCCTCCATCTGACGCTCCTTCTCCAGCCGGACCGCGCGCTCCTCCAGAGCGGCCGCGTGGGCGCGGGAGGTGGCCGCCGCCCTGCCGATGGCGTACGCGGCGACCAGCAGCACCATGCCGCGCAGCGCGGTCTCCCAGGAGCCGACCGTCAGCAGGCCGCCGGCCGCGGTCACTGCGAACGCGATGAGCCTGGGCCCGCGCGGGCTGTAGGCGGCGACCGTGTAGAGCGCGACGAGGGCGCCGTACCAGATGGGCTGGTCGGCCACGTTGCCGGCGAGATCGTAGAGCGTGCTCACGCCCAGGCTGGCCAGCAGCACCACGATCGGCGCGCGTCGCCGCCACACCAGGGGGACCGAGGCGGCGACCGCGACCGCGTACCCCCACCAGTGCCACAGCCCCCCTTGCGGGCTCTCACGCGAGATCAGCGGCCAGAGCTGCACGATCGTGATCAGCACAGCGAGCCCGGCGTCCACCCGGAGGTGGGGGAGAGCGTGGAACCTGCGGCGCGCCACGGTGATGAGCGTCGGATCGGACACGATGCCTCGTCCTTCCTCACGCATGGACGAGGGTGTGCCGGGCGGCGGAAGTGCTCCTCCTGGCCAGTGGCCAGAACGACACCAGCAGAAAGAACGCTCCGACGGACATCAGGTCCTTATCGATGAGGGGCAGCGCGAGGTCGACGGTCACCAGGGCAGGGGTCCA
>NZ_SMJZ01000438.1 GCF_004348345.1 Nonomuraea longispora | reverse complement strand
GCCTCCCCGCCACCCGCCCGCGTCCGCCGCCGCGTCGAATGGGGCGGAAACCGGTGATGGGCCGCTGGTCACCGCGCCCGCTCAGGCGCTCATCGACGAGCTGGGCGTCGACCCGGAGCGGGTGCGCGCGCTCGCGGTGAAGGTGGTGCGCCGCGCCGACGTCGAACGCCTGGCCGCCGCGGCCCCGACGCGCCAGGAGAGTCCTCCCGGCGGCACCGAGCAGATCGACCGAGGCACCCGCGTCACGCCTGGGAGCGACGGCGCGGCCGGGCCGGGCAGCGGCAGGAGCCCGCGGTCGTTGAGCGCGAACCAGCGGGCCGTGGGCAGGGCCGTGAGCCTCTCGCACCAGACGGTGCCCGCCGCGTACACTGCCGTCAAGGTGGACGTGGGGCACGCCGTCGCCGCGGCGCGCGACCTCACGCGGCGGCTGCGCAGGCTGGTCGGCCTGCCCGACCTGCTCATCTCCGCCGTCGCCCGCCTGCACCGTGACTTCCCGTTGTTCTTCGCGGCCCTCGTCGACGAAGGCACGGCGAGCGTGCCCGAGTCGCCGCACGTGGGCGTCACGATCGATCTCGGCGCGGGGCTCTACGTCCCCGTCATCCGGGACGCCGGCACGAAGTCCGTGGCCGAGATCGCCGGTGAGCTGGCGGAGTACCGGAGACTGGCCCAGCGCGGCGGGTTCAGGGAGGAGCAGCTCGCGGGCGGCACCATCGTGGTCACCCTGCACCACGACGCCGGCATCGTCATGGCCGTCCCGATCGTCTTCCCCGGCCAGGCGTGCGCCGTCGCCCTCACCTCCCCGCAGCGGGAGGGGGAGCGTACGGTGGCGGTGGTCGGCCTCTCGTACGACCACCGCCTGATCAACGGCCGGGACGCCGTGCTCTTCCTCCAGGCGCTGAAGGAGACGTTAGAGGGGACGCCGTCCGAGGGCCTGTAGGCCCACCAGGTCGTCGGGCAGCGCGTCGGCGCCCCCGTCGACCAGCGACGGCAGCCGGGAACGCAGGGCGACCAGCGCCACCACCGCCATCGCCAGCGCGAACAGCACGTACATCAGCCCGACGCCGCGCCCCTCCCCGGTGCCGACCAGCACGCCCGCCGTGGACGCGAGCGGTCCGTCCGGGGCCACGAGCGGATCGAACACCGCCGCCCCGTACGGCGCCACGAGCCCGAACCCGATCGGCAGCGTCGACCAGGCGATGAGCGTGTTCAGCGCGAACACCCGTCCGTGGA
>NZ_SMJZ01000437.1 GCF_004348345.1 Nonomuraea longispora | reverse complement strand
GCCGGGTCGCGCTGGCCGTCCACGACGAGACGGGCGTCGAGGTCGCGATCAAATACCTCTCCTCGCGGCTGCTGCACGATCCCGCCGCGCTGGCCAGGTTCCAGTCGGAGGCGCGGCTGCTGATCACGCTGCGCGACCCGCACATCGCGACGTTGTGGGAGTACGTCCAGGACCCGCACGGCGCGGCCATCGTGATGGAGCTCGTCAACGGCGTCTCGTTGCGGGCGCTGATGCGCGAGAACGGCACGACGGGGCCGGAGGCGGCGCTCGTCGTGCTGAAGGGCTCGCTGCTCGGCCTGGCCAAGGCGCACGCGCTCGGCCTCGTGCACCGGGACTACAAGCCGGAGAACGTGATCGTCCGCGACGACGGGGTGAGCAAACTCGTCGACTTCGGCATCGCGGTGCGTCAGGGCACGGTCGCGCGTGCCGAGGGCACGCCTCCCTACATGGCGCCCGAGTTGTGGGAGGCGCGGCCCGCCTCCCCCGCGACCGACGTGTACGCGGCCACGGCCGTCTTCTTCGAATGCCTCACCGGGCACAGGCCGTACCGGTCCACCGAGCCCAGCGTCCTGGGCTACCAGCACCTGTACGCCCCGGTGCCCGCCCACGACGTTCCCGAGCCGGTGCGCGGGCTGGTCATCCGCGGCCTGGCCAAGGACCCGGCGCTGCGGCCGGTGAGCGCGTCGGCGTTCGTGGCCGAGGTGGAGGCCACCGCCAGGGCGGCGTACGGGGACGACTGGGAGGAGCGCGGCAGGCGGCGGCTGGCGGCGCTCGTCGCGCTGCTCGCCCTGCTGCTGCCCCGGCCTGATACGCCCGTTCCCGAGGTCGGCACGTCGCTGGCCAGGACGGTGTTCCGGGAGACGGGCTCCGAAGCGACCCGCGTGCCGCGCGGGACGGGCTCGCGGGCGACCCGCCTGAAGGTGTTACGGGGCATGCGGTCGAAGGCGGTCCGCGTGGTCGTGACCGCCGGCGTGGCCGTCGCGGTGGCCGTGGCCGTTGCGGTCGTGCTGCTCAACCGGCAGCCGTCGCCACCTGACCCGATCGGCGCGGCGGCCGCGGTGCCGCCGACGGAGCTCTCGACGGGACCGGTCTCGGGCCCGCCGGAGACGCCCGGCGGCGGCCCTGAGTCCACGCCCTCGACGGGGACACCCACCGAAGGCACCCCGGGCACGCCGCCCGAGAGCACGCCCGGCCCGACGTCCAGCGACCCGACGTCCAGCGGCCCACCGACGAGCCCGGCGGACGCGGACCCCGAGGAG
>NZ_SMJZ01000436.1 GCF_004348345.1 Nonomuraea longispora | reverse complement strand
AAAAATCCCCCCATCGTGACGGCGAGGTCCCGTTGCGGGACCTGCTCGGCGATCAGGTGCTGGACCTGCTGCTGGAGCGCTCGAAAGACGGCAAGGGCGGCCTGCGGCTGACCGGCGACGGCTCGATGCTGGGCGAGCTGGTCAAGGCGGTGCTGGAACGCGCGCTGGAGGCCGAACTGTCGTCGCATCTGGGCTACGGCAAGCATGATCCGGCCGGTCACGGGTCAGGTAACTCCCGCAACGGCAGGATCGGCAAAACGGTGCAGACCGGGGTCGGGCCGGTCCGGCTGGCCGTCCCGCGCGACCGGGCCGGCACCTTCGAGCCGGTGCTGGTGCCCAAACGGACCGGCCGCGTCTCCGGCGGCCTGGACGACATGATCATCAGCCTGTACGCGCACGGCATGAGCGTGCGCGACATCCAGCACCACCTACGCCAGATCTACGAGGTCGAGCTGTCGCATGAGGCCATCTCCAACATCACCGACGCCGTCCTGGAAGAGGTCCGCACCTGGCAAGCCCGGCCACTGGAGACGGTCTACCCGGTGGTGTTCCTGGACGCCATCGTGGTCAAAGTCCGCGACAACCACAGCGTCCAGGCCAAGCCCGCCTACCTGGCGATCGGCATCGACGCCGACGGCGACAAACACGTGCTGGGCATCTGGCTGGCCAAGACCCCGCTCGATACCGCCACCGCCGGCGAATCGGCCCGCTTCTGGAACGCGGTGATGAACGATCTGCGCAACCGGGGCGTGCGCGACATCCTCATCGCCTGCACCGACGGCCTGACCGGCTTCGAAGACGCCATCCACCACGCCTTCCCGCACACCACCGTGCAAGCCTGCGTCGTTCACCTGATCCGCAACGCGCTGCGGCCGGTCGCCCGCCGCGACCGCGCCACGCTGGCCGCCGAACTCAAGAAGATCTACACCGCGCCCCGAGCAGGCCGCCTTCGACGCCCTGGCCGACTTCGCCGCCTCCACCTGGGGACAGAAGTATCCCCAGGCGGCCCGCGTGTTCGAGACCGCCTGGGACCGCTTCACCCCGTTCTTCGCCTTCTCCCCAGCGGTCCGCAAACTGCTCTACACCACCAACAGCATCGAGTCCCTGAACTACCAGCTGCGCAAGGTCACCAAAGCCCGCGGCCACTTCCCCGGCGACGACGCCGTGGTCAAGCTGCTGTGGCTGGCCATCATCAACATCGAGGACAAACGCGCCCGCGAACGCGCCGCACACAAGGAGAAAACCGGCAAGATCAAAAACTCGCCCAGCACCGC
>NZ_SMJZ01000435.1 GCF_004348345.1 Nonomuraea longispora | reverse complement strand
GGACCCGTCGCAGCAGGACCCGTCCCAGCAGGACCCCTCGCTCAAGGACCCGTCGCTGCAGGACCCCGCTCAGAACCCCGACCTGAAGACGCCGGACCTGAAGACCCCTGAGGTGAAGACGCCGGACCTGCCCCAGACCCCCTCCGCGACGGACCTGTCCGGCGTGCCTCAGACTCCGGGCAACCCCGGTCCCACCACGCTCGGGCCGGGACCCACCGGGCCGGGCGCTCCTTCGGGCAGCGCCCCCGCCACGCAGCTCGGGAGCGCGGCGGCGGCGCCTCCTGGCGGCGGGCGGCCCGGGGCGGGCGGCATGCCGATGGGCATGATCCCGCCCATGATGGGCGGCGCCGGGCAAGGCGGCCAGGAGCGCGACCGGGACCGCGCCAGGCTCCCGCTGGTGGAGGACGAGGCATTCGAGACCGATGACATGGGCGGCCCGTCCGTGGTCGCATGACGGTGATCACCGAACGCGTCCGCGGCTACCGGCTGCTGGAACGGGCAGGCCAGGACGGCCCCTGGGCCGTGCACCTGGCCCGGTCCGCGGCGACCGGGACCGACGTCCTGGTCAAGACGCTCGCCTGCCACCGGGTGGACAAGCGGGCGCTCAAGCGGATCATACGCGGATTCGGCTTTCCCGAGCCGCTGGCCGCCCACGCGGGCGTGATCCCGGTGCTGGAGGTCGGGGCGACGGGCGACGGGCGGCCGTACCTGGTGACGCCGGTGCACGAGGGACTTACGCTGGGCGACCGGCCCGGCCGCAGCCTGCCGATGCCGCCCGCCCAGGCGGCGGGGCTGCTGCGGGCGGTGGCCGGGGCGCTCGCGGCCACCCACGCGGTGGACGGCGTGCACGGGCGCGTCAAGCCGGAGAACGTCATCGTGACGGCCGGCGGCGTCGCGCTCACCGGGTTCGCGATGTCCGCGCTGATGTCCATCGTGGAACTGCCCGACGGGACCGTGCCCTCGGTGCACGCGGCGCCGGAGGAACTGGAGGGCCGCGCGCCGGAGCCCGCGTCGGACGTGTACGCGCTCGGGTCGATGGTGTACGAGCTGCTCGCGGGGCGGCCCGCGTTCCCGCTCGACGGGCCGGGGAGCACGGCCAGGTTCACGCTCGGGGTCCTGACGGAGAGCCCTCCGCCGCTGCCCGCCGGTGTGCCGGGCGAGCTGGCGGACCTGGTGATGAAGGCCACCTCCAAGGACCCCGACGCCCGTCCGGCCGCCGCCGACCTGGCCGCCTTCACCATGAGCGCCGGCGCACCGCGAGGAGCGCCCCCGCTC
>NZ_SMJZ01000434.1 GCF_004348345.1 Nonomuraea longispora | reverse complement strand
TGAGGGGCCACCGTGATTCCGGACAGCCGTGTTATGAGTGCAGCCTATGCGGCTGTCTGGGTTGTAAGGGCCTCGTTGAGAACCTCCAGGGGTGGCCGGTAGCCGAGCGCCGAGTGCAGGCGCCGACGGTTGTAGAACCCTTCGATATAGCGGATGACCTGGCTTTTCGCCTTGGCTCGGGTGGTGAAGACGAAGCGGTGCAGCCACTCGTTCTTGAGCGAGGAGAAGAACGACTCGGCCATGGCGTTGTCCCAGCAGACGCCGGTGCGGCCGACCGAGCGGCGGATGTCCAGGCCGGTCAGGAACCGGCCGAACTCATCACTGGTGTAGTTCGAGCCGCGGTCGCTATGGAACACGGCGCCGCTCTGGAGCAGGCCGGTGCCAGCGGCCATCCGGATCGCGTCGGTGACCAGCTCGGTGCGGTAGTGGTCGGCCATCGCCCAGCCCAGCACCGCCTTGCTGTGGCAGTCGATCACCGTGGCCAGGTAGAGGAAGCCCTCCCAGGTGCGGACGTAGGTGACGTCTCCGACCAGCTTGATGCCCGGACGGGCGGCGGTGAAGTCGCGGCCGACCAGGTCGGGGATGCCGCGGTAGTCGCCCTGGATGGTGGTGGCCGGCCGAAACGCCCGCACCTGGGCCGGGACCAGGCCCTGCTCGCGCATCAGGGCGCGGACCAGCTCGGCTGAGCAGTGCTCGCCGCGACGGGCCAGCGCGGCGTGCACCCGCCGGTAGCCATAAGTCTCGTGCGAGCCCGCGAAGATCTCGGCGACCAGGGCGGCCAGCAGAGCGCGGCGTTGGGCGGTGGCCGAGGCCGGCCGCTCGCGCCACTCGTAGAAGCCCGAGCGCGACACCTGCAGCCAGGCGCACATCTTCACGATCGAATGACGGGCCTTCTCCGCGTCGATGAGCTCGTACTTGGCGAGCGTCATCGAGTCTCGGACGCGAAGAAGGCGGCTGCTTTTTTCAAGAAGATCAACTTCTCGCGCAGCTCGGCGTTCTCCCGCTCCAGCTCCCGGATCCGCGCCCGGTCCGGCCCCGAGACCGGCGGCTGCTCCTGCTGTGCGCGCGCGATCCGATGCCGGTTCACCCAGCTGCCCAGGGTGCTGGCGTTGATGTCGAACTCGCGCGCCACCGACGCGACCGTCCGATCGCCCTCCAGCACCATGCGGATGGCTTCTTCCTTGAACTCCGGCGAGAACTGCCTGCGACGCCTTGCCACGTACCTACCTCTTCCAGACTTCTGTCAGCTTATGTAGCCGACTGTCCGGAATCTGCTGGGCACCTCAG
>NZ_SMJZ01000433.1 GCF_004348345.1 Nonomuraea longispora | reverse complement strand
GCACCCCCACGTACGGACTGGCGGGCCCCATCCCGCTGTTCGCCCTGGCCGCCACCCGCTACCTGCACGACACCGGCCTCACCTCCGAGCACCTGCACGCCGTCGTCGCCCAGTCCAGGCGCAACGCCGCGGCCAACCCCCGTGCCCTGCGCCGCGACCCGCTCACCCTCGACGCCTACCTGGCCAGACCGTACGTCTGCACCCCGCTGCGCACGGTCGACTGCTGCCAGGAGACCGACGGGGCGTGCGCGGTGCTGGTCAGCGCGGTGCTCGACGGGCCGCGCGTGCACGCCGTGGTGCGCGGGGGAGGGCCGGGCTGCTCGTCGATGGACCGCGCGCCCGACGTGAGCACGATCTTCTCCGCGTACGTGGCCCCCATGCTCTGGGAGGCCTCCGGAATGCGGCCCGCGGACGTGGACGTGGCTCTGCCGTACGACGCCTACTCGTGGCTCGTGCCCGGGCAACTGGAGGACTTCGGCTTCGTGGCGCGCGAGGAGCTCGGAGCCTACCTGCTGGAGGGGCGGCACGCCTGGGTGAACCCGCACGGAGGTCTGCTCTCGGAGGGGTACGTGCACGGGCTGAACAACGTCGCCCAGGCCGTCAGGGAGCTGCGATCGGGGCGCTCGGTGGCGCTGGTGACGGGGTTCGGCGGGAGCTACGGAAGCGCCGCACTGCTCGTGAGCTGAAGAATCGGCTGAAAAGCTGAAGGTCCCTTCGACGAGTACGGAGTGGTCAACGCACCGGCACAGGGTCGCGGCGCTCGACACCGAGTGGGCCGACCTCCACGGCCACTCGCCCGAGCGGCGTCGAGCTCGGCACGATAGCGACCCGCGAACCGGGTACGGCGCGCCCGCGCGGAGACGGGGACAGCGCGCCTAAGCAGTCCGTGTGAAACGGGAGTGATACGCCTCGGCCTCCCTCAGGCTTAGGAGGGGCCGCGCGGCCAGCCATGCCGCCGCCCCCGCCGGATCTCCCGCCGTGACCGCACCCTCCAGAAGGCCCCGTACGGCATCGCGTACGGGGCCTTCCGCCGTGAGCACACCACCGGCCAGCACGAGAGGACTCCCGGGTTCGTGCACCAGGGAGGCGGTGCTCGCCAGCCTGGCAGCGGCCTCGGCCACGACGGACACCGCCACCGGATCGCCGCCCACGGCCGCCTCGCTCACCAGCGGGGCCAGCTCGGCCAGCGCGAGGGGCGGCCGGGCGTGCACCGCGGCGGCCAGCCGTGTCCCCGGATCACCACCCGGGCCATCGGGCAGCAGCCGCCGCAGAACCAGCTCCGCCAGCAACCCCCACCCG
>NZ_SMJZ01000432.1 GCF_004348345.1 Nonomuraea longispora | reverse complement strand
AGGCGCTGCTGGACCGGGCGGTGGCCGCGTGAGCGTCACCGCATGGCTGGCGGTGGCGGTTTTCCTGTGCGCCTACGCGCTGATCGCCACCGAGAAGATCCACCGGGTGGCGGCCGCGCTCGGCGGTGCCGGGCTCATGCTGCTGATCCACGCCACCGACGCCGGTGCCGCGTTCTTCGACGAGCACACCGGCATCGACTGGAACGTCATCTTCCTGCTGCTGGGCATGATGGTCATCGTCGGCGTGCTGAAACAGACCGGCATCTTCGAATATCTGGCGATCTGGGCGGCCAAGCGGGCCAGAGGGCGTCCGTACCGGCTGATGGTGCTGCTGGTGGTCATCACCGCCGTGGCCTCGGCGTTGCTGGACAACGTCACCACTGTGCTGCTGATCGCGCCGGTGACCTTCCTGGTGTGCGAACGGCTGGCGCTGAACGCGGCGCCGTTCCTGATCGCCGAGGCGCTGGCCTCCAACATCGGTGGTGCGGCCACGCTGGTCGGGGATCCGCCGAACATCATCATCGCCAGCCGCGCGGGGCTGACCTTCAACGACTTCCTCGTGCACATGGCGCCGTTGGTGGTGGTGCTGATGGTGGTGTTCGTCGGGTTGTGCCGGATCCTGTTCCGCAGGTCCTTCCGCTACGACCCTGACCGCGCGGCCGAGATCATGGTGCTCGACGAGCGGGAGGCGATCGCCGATCCGCGGCTGCTGTGGCAGAGCCTGGTCGTGCTGGGCCTGGTCATGGTCGGGTTCGTGCTGCATCCGGTGCTGCACTACGAGCCGTCGGTGGTGGCCATCCTGGGGGCGGGGGTTCTGGTGGCCGCCACGAAGGTCACCACGCATGATGCGATCGAGGAGGTGGAGTGGCCGACGCTGGTGTTCTTCGCCGGGCTGTTCGTCATGGTCGGGGCGCTGGTGGAGACCGGTGTGATCGGCCAGGTCTCACAGGCGGCGACGGCCGCCACCGCGGGCCGGCCGGAGCTGACCGCGATGGGCCTGCTGTGGGCCTCGGCCGGGCTGTCGGCCATCGTGGACAACATCCCGTACGTGGCCACCATGAGTCCCATCGTGGCCGAACTGGTCGAGGCGGGCGGAGGCCACGAGCAGGCTCAGGTGTTGTGGTGGGCGCTGGCCTTCGGCGCCGACCTGGGCGGCAACGCCACCGCCGTCGGCGCGGCGGCCAACGTGGTCATCCTCGGCATCGCCGCCCGCAACGGCACCCCGATCAGTTTCTGGCAGTTCACCAAGTACGGCCTGGTCGTCACCGTGGTGACCATCACTTTGACCGCGCCGTACCTGTGGTTCCGCTACCTGACCTGACGCCGGC
>NZ_SMJZ01000431.1 GCF_004348345.1 Nonomuraea longispora | reverse complement strand
CAACGCCGTTCAGTTAAGGGAGAGGGCTGTTCGTCAAGACCGATGAACAAAGCAGCGGAGCTGCTGTAGAAGAGGTCTGTCACTCCAAGACATCCTCACCACAGGAGCTCCGCTGTTGGAACAGGTTGCCATAGAACGTAGGAGCGGGGTAGCCGCTGGGGTGTTCGCGCCGGGACACCTGGGCGAACTGACCCGGATCATCCCGTTCGAGATGGTCGATGAGGTACTGGCGCAGACGCGTGCGCTGGAGCGCAGGGTTCGGCTGGTGCCGGCGCGGGTCACGGTCTACCTGCTGCTGGCCGCGGCGTTGTTCACCGGCCTGGGCTACCGGCAGGTGTTCGACCGGTTGTGCGCCGGGCTGACCGGTCTGGCACCGGCTCGGCCCAGCGGCAGCGCTCTGCGTCAGGCCCGCCAGCGGCTGGGATCAGCCCCGATGAAGGCGCTGTTCGACCTGGTCAGCGGCCCCGCAGTAACGACCACTGCCGCAGGATGGTGGCGAGGGCTGCGGGTGGTCGCCATCGACGGCACCCTGCTGCCGGTCCCGGACTGTCCGGCCAACCTCACCGTGTTCACCCGGCAGCGGCTCGCCAACGGGACCTCGGGATACCCGCAACTACGGTTGACCGCGCTGGTGGCCTGCGGGACCCGGTCGGTGCTCGGAGCCGTGTTCGGGCCCGCCACAACCGGCGAGCTGGACTACGCCCGCCGCTTGGCCGCGTACCTGCGGGCCGGGATGCTGCTGCTGGGCGACCGGAACTTCGCCGCCACCGATCTGCTCAACCAGCTGGCGGCCACCGGCGCTGACCTACTGGTGCGCTGCAAGTCCGGCCGCAACCTGCCCGCCCTGGCCCGCTGCCGGGACGGCTCGACCCTGGCCCGGCTTGGCGCGCTGACCGTTCGCGTCATCGACGCCGAGATCACCATCCGCACCCCGGCGGGCACCCGGACAGGCCACTACCGGCTGCTGACCACCCTCACCGACGCCACCACCCACCCGGCGGCCGACCTCATCCGGCTCTACCACGAACGCTGGGAGATCGAGACCGCCTACGCCGAGCTGAAGGCCACCATCCTGAGCGGACACGTCCTGCGCTCACATACCCCAGACGGCATCGAGCAGGAGGTCTGGGCCCTGCTGACCGTCTACCAGGCCCTGCGGACCGCGATGACCGACGCCACCGACAGCATCCCGGGCACCGACCCTGACCGAGCCAGCTTCACCACCGCCCTGACCACCGCCCGCGACCAGCTCATCCTGGCCGCAGGCATCATCACCAGCACCGACATCGACATCGACCTGATCGGCACCATCGGCCGTCACGTCCTGGCCCATCTCCTGCCCGCCCGGCGAGTCCGCACCAAAGACCGCATCGTCAAACG
>NZ_SMJZ01000430.1 GCF_004348345.1 Nonomuraea longispora | reverse complement strand
CCACCTCCACCACCAGCTCGACCGCCGCATCGGACACCGGCCCGTTGTACAACGCCGACTTACGCGGCGGCTCCGACGGCATCGCGAACACCCGATACCCCCAGATCGGACCCGCGTCCATCTCCTCCACCGCCTGCAACGCCGTCACCCCCCACTCAGGCTCGGCATCCACGATCGCCCAATCCAGCGACGACGGCCCACGATCCCCAGGAGGCCCAGGATGAATGATCACCGTACGGTGCCCCTGCCACAACGCCGCCGGCACCCGCTCCTTCAAGAACGGGCAGATCACCAGATCCGGCTTGGCCAGCTCGGCCGCCTCCACCATCGCCTGCTCGGAGACGGCCAGCTCGACACTCACCTCATGACCCTCCCTCCGCAACGCCAGCCAGGCACGCTGGGTCAGGCCGTTGAACGCGGAGCAGAGCAGCAAGATACGCAACGCGGTACTTCCTTCAGGACAAGGGAGACGACACGACGCACGGGCACGGGGGACCGGACTCAGCCGGACGGGCGAACCCACTGGTCTCGGACATTACAGTCCGTCCCATATGACCCATACATGCCTTCGATGCTGACACGAAACTCACACCACCGCTGACACTTCACCGCAAAAACCCCTGCTGACCAGCGCCGATTAGTCCCATTTGCCCACAAACATCACGCTCTGCGACGTGGCCACACCCGTCGGCGACCGGCAGGGCAACCCGAGGAGCGGCCCGCGATCCGCCACGGCCGGGGGAGGACCCCCCGCAAAGGGCCTGCCTGATCACAACCGCACGCGGTTAGCGTCCACCCGGGAGGGATGACAGGAATGACGGCAGCCCAGCACGCCCGGCGGAAGCGGCACGAACACCCGACACCACCGGACAAGCAGCACCAAAGCAGGACACACCACCCGATACCAGACAGAATCCCTGTTCTGTCGGGTATCAAGAAGGGCTCCCGCAGGGACGCAAGGAAAGGGGGCCGCCGGACCCTACAGGCGGTTGACGAACCTCGATGCGGCCCGCTGGCTCATGCCGGTCTCGCCGCGTACGAGGAAGACGGCCTCACGGATCTGGCCGAGCGCCTTGAGTTCCCGCGCCTGGTCCACAAGATCCACACTGGGGTTCGGCCGGTTGCGCGGCGCCTTGGTGAGCCGTACGGCCCAGATGATCAACCAGATGACGGCGGCGGTGATGACGGCCGTCAGCGCGACGAGGCTCGGGGTGGTGACCTCCAGGGGTGACATGTGTGGGCGTCTTCCCGGGATGGAACGGTTTATGCGGGCCGCTTCCGCAGTTGATTGATAATGACCATTATGTCAAGTAGAGGGGGTGCGGGGGTCTGACGGCTGGTTTGACGGCCTGTTGATTCGCTGTCCTTGGGGGTTTCCGGGGCTTAGGGTGGGGATTC
>NZ_SMJZ01000042.1 GCF_004348345.1 Nonomuraea longispora | reverse complement strand
AGGCCACGTCGTACGGGGGCGGGCCGGGCAGCGGCGGTGTGCCCAGCGCGAACGCCTCGGCGACCGGCACGCCCGCGGGCTGGGACTCGGGGATGTCGCGCTGCTGAAGCGCCTCGATCAGCTCGTTCTGGCCGCGCCCGCGCATGAGCAGCAGCACGAACGGGTCGGCGTCCAGCAGCCACGAGGCTTGGTAGCACAGGGCGGCGGCGTGCTCGCACGGGTGGCCCCAGTCAGGGCAGGAACAGTGGGGCTCCAGGTCGCCGACGGCTGGCAGCAGCGGCACGGCGGCGTCCTGGGCGGCCTCGACGAGGTCGTGCGGCATGTCGCGGTCGAGGAGCGCGGCGATGTGGCCGGCCTTGGCGGCCACCTGGTCGAGGAACCGTTCCCATGCGGCGTCGGTGAGCTGCTCGACGCGTACGACGGTGTCGTAGTCGTTCTCCGCGACGGCGGCGATGCGGCCGGGGCTGACGGTGATGGGGCCGAGCTGCCCGGTCTTGGCGTACGCGCGACCCCTGCGCAGCAGGACCTGGTCGAGGGAGGTGTCCTCCATGGCCTTGACCCAGGCGCGCCCCCACCAGGAGGTGGCGAAGCGGGCGCCGGCGCGCTGGGGGCCGAAGGCGGGGAACCCGCGGGCGGCGGTCACCGCAGCTCCACGAGGGCGGCGAGGTCGGCGTCGGTCAGCTCGGTGAAGGCGGCCTCGCCGGAGGCGAGCACGGCCTCGGCGAGCGAACGTTTGGCGGCGAGCATGCCGGCGATGCGGTCCTCGATCGTGCCCTCGGTGATCAGGCGGTGCACCTGGACGGGTCGGATCTGGCCGATGCGGTAGGCGCGGTCGGTGGCCTGGTCCTCGACGGCGGGGTTCCACCAGCGGTCGTAGTGGATGACGTGGTCGGCGCGGGTGAGGTTGAGCCCGGTGCCGGCCGCCTTGAGCGAGAGCAGGAACACCGGCGCCCGGCCGTCCTGGAAGCGGCGAACCATCTCCTCGCGGCGGGCGACGGGGGTGCCGCCGTGCAGCAGCTGCGTGCTCACGCCGCGCGAGGTCAGGTGGCGTTCCAGCAGGCGGGCCATGGCGACGTACTGGGTGAAGACGAGCGCGGCGCCGTCCTCGGCCGTGATGGTGTCGACGAGCTCGTCCAGCAGTTCCAGCTTGCCGGAGCGGCCGGGCAGGCGGGGGTCGCTCTCGTGCAGGTAGTGGGCGGGGTGATTGCAGATCTGCTTGAGCCCGGTGAGCAGCTTGACGATGAGGCCGCGCCTGGCCATGCCGTGGGCGTCCCTGATCTGGGTCATGATCTCGCGTACGGCGGCTTCGTACAGGCCGGCCTGCTCGGAGGTGAGCGGGACAGGCCGGTCGGTCTCGGTCTTGGGCGGCAGCTCGGGCGCGATGCCGGGGTCGCTCTTGCGGCGGCGCAGCAGGAACGGGCCGACCAGCCGCGCCAGGCGGTCGGCCGCCTCACGGTCGCCGGACTCGACGGGTTTGGCCCATCGCGCCCTGAATCTGCTCAACGGGCCGAGCAGCCCTGGGGTGGTCCAGTCGAGGATGGCCCACAACTCCGACAGGTTGTTCTCCACGGGTGTGCCGGTCAGCGCGACGCGGGCGCCGGCGGGGATCTCGCGCAGGGCCTGGGCGGTGCCGGACGCTGGATTCTTGACGTGCTGGGCCTCGTCGGCCACCAGCAGCCCCCACGGGTGGGCGGCCAGGCGGGCCGCGTCCAGGCGCATGGTGGCGTACGTGGTCAGCACGAACCCCTCGTCGGCCGGAGTGCGGGCGGCGCCGTGGTAGCGGCGCACGGGCACGCCGGGAGCGAACCTGGTGATCTCGCGCTCCCAGTTGCCCAGCAGGGAGGCCGGGCAGACCACGAGGGTCGGGCCGGTGCCGGTTCTGTGCAGGTGCAGGGCGATCAGAGTGATCGTCTTGCCCAGGCCCATGTCGTCGGCCAGGCACCCGCCGAGGCCGAGCGAGGTCATCCTGGCCAGCCAGCGCAGCCCGGCCAACTGGTAGTCGCGCAAGGTGGCGGCCAGCCCGGGCGGCGGGCCGGCGTCGGCGGGTTCGGTGAGGCGTTCGCGCAGCTCGCGCAGCCAGGCGGTGGGCTCGGCCTCGATCTGCTCGCCGTCGACCTCGGCCGTCCCGGTCAGCGCGGCGCTGAGCGCTTCGAGCCCGGTCAGGGCTTTGAGGTCGCGCCGGCGGGCCTTGCGGGCCAGGTCGGGGTCGATGAGCACCCACTGGTCGCGCAGCCGTACGACGGGGCGGTGGGCCTCGGCGAGCCGGTCCATCTCGGCCGCGGTCAGGGGCTCACCGCCGAGGGCGAGCTGCCAGTCGAAGCTGGTCAGCTGCCGGCCGCCAAGGAACGAGGGCAGGTCGGAGGGCGGGCCGTCGCGCTCGCCGATGACGGCGCGGGCGCTCAGGCCGCGTACGAGGGACTTGGGCCAGTGCACCTCGACGCCGGCGGCGGCCAGGCGGTCGGCGGCTCCCGCCAGCAGGTCGTCGACGTCGCCGTCGGAGAGGGTGAGCTGGTCGGGGACGGCGTTGCCGAGCAGGTGCTCCAGGCAGGGCCAGACGCGGGCGGCGCGGCGTACGGCCAGGGTGGTCTCGATTCTGGCGCGGGGACCGAGACCGTGCCCGCCGCTGTGCCCACCGCTGTGCCCACCGCTGTGCCTTCCATTGTGCCCGCCGCCCTGCCACAGGGCTGCGGCGTCGACGACGAGCGAGGGGCCGGCCAGGCTGTGCACCTGCACGACGGCGCGGAACTCCGCGGCGAGGCCCCCCGCCGAGTTCCCGCCCAGGTGGTCGACCTCCAGCCGCAGCGACAGGCGCACGCCGGCGTCGAGTCCCGCCGACACCTCCTCGGCCCATCCGCGCAGGTGCGGCACCTTGACGGGTTTCATGGCGGCGTAGGCGGCGGTGCCGGTGGCCCTGACCGCGCCGGGGGAGCGGGGCATGGTGTCGGCGACGGCGTCCAGGAAGGCGCGCACGAGCGGCTCGGCGTCGGGCAGCCTGATCCCGTCGTCCTGCGAGGCCGGGTTTGCCAGGGGCACGGCGCGGGCAGTGGCGGGCATGGCATCGGCCAGATCGCGTACGCGCTGGACGTCGGCGGTGTCGAGCGGCCCCGCGCGCCAGGAGTCGTGCTCGCCCGCCGTCACCCCGGGCAGCACGCGCCCCCGGGTGACGAGCTGGAGCGCCACGAGGGCCACCGCGCCCCAGAATCGTGTGGCAGGGTGGACGCCGGGGCCGGTGCGGGCCCGGGCCAGCGCGGCTACCGCTTCGTTCACCGGCACGACGGTCGCCGCGACCTGCTGGGTGCGCACCTTGCCGCCGTTCTGCTCGGCCACCGTCATGGTGGACTCACCGTCCGGATCGAGAAAGGCGACCACTCCCGACCTGGGGGGATCGCCGGGTTGGAAGACTGCCGCGTGTCGTACCAGATCCGTCAAGGAGCTCACGGCCGTACAGTGTACGGTACACCGGAGGTGTGGTTTACCACAGTCCGGGACGGCCACCTGCCGCATTACCGTCGTGCCCGATCGTCCCTAGCGTGGCTCCCATGACTGACTGGGTCGTTGGACTGATGGAGAGCCTCGGGGCCCCCGGGGCCGGGCTCGCGATCGCGCTGGAGAACATTTTCCCGCCGCTGCCGAGCGAAGTGATCCTGCCGCTGTCAGGGTTCACCGCCAGCAAGGGCGAGCTGGGGCTGTTCGAGGTGCTGCTGTGCACGACGCTCGGCTCGGTGCTGGGGGCGCTGGCGCTCTACTGGGTGGGCGCGGCGCTGGGCCGCGAACGCACCCTCGCGCTGGCCGCCAGGCTTCCCCTGGTCAAGACCTCCGACATCGAGAAGACCGAAGCCTGGTTCGATCGCCACGGCCGCAAGACCGTCTTCTTCGGCCGGATGATCCCCGTCTTCCGCAGCCTCATCTCCATCCCCGCGGGCGTGGAGCGTATGCCGTTGCCGACGTTCACGCTGCTGACCACGGCCGGCAGCCTCATCTGGAACACGATCTTCGTGATGGCCGGCTATCTCCTGGGCCGGCACTACGCGGTGGTGGAGACGTACGTGGGCGCCGGCAGCTACGTGGTGATCGGCCTGGTCGTGCTGGCGATCGTGGTCTTCGTCGGGGTCCGGCTGGCCGAACGCCGCAAGGGCAGGCATGCGTCTGGCCGTTGAGGGGCTGCGGCTGCTCGGCGCGGTGACGCTCGGTGCGCTGACGGCGCTGTGCGAGCTGGTGTTCCTGCTGGTGACGCTGCCGTTCCAGGCCAACCCCAACGTCGTGGCCTCCGCGCGGCGCCTGGCCCGGCTGGAGGCGCGCCGGCTGCGCCTGGACGCCGCCGGCCTCACCGCGCTCACGGGCGGCGATCTGCGGGCCTCTCTCTACCTCGCCGCGCGCGTCCCCCTCGGGCTGCTGGGCGGGATGGTGATCACCCTGCTGGCGTACGGCGCGGGCGCGGCGGTGCTCATCGTCGTGCTGTGGGGGCAGGGCCTGCCGTTCGACGGCATGCTTCCCTCGCTGCCCCTGGCGGCCTACGCGTTCGTGGCCGGGTGCGTGCTGCTGTTCCTCGACCTGTCGGGCGTGGTGGGGGTGCACGCGCTGGAGCGCATGCTGATCGTGCGGATGCTGGGCCCCGACCGTACCCGGGCGCTGGAGCGCAGGATCGCCGAGCTGGCCGAGAGCCGGGCGGGCATCGTGGCCGCCGTCGACTCCGAGCGGCGCAGGATCGAGCGTGACCTGCACGACGGCCTGCAGCAGCGGCTGGTGGCATTGTCCATGCTGATCGGGCGTTCGAAGCGGAACCGGCCCGAGCTGCTGGAGCAGGCGCACCAGGAGGCGCAGGAGGCGCTGGCGGAGCTGCGCGAGGTGGCCTGGCGCGTCTATCCCAGCGGCCTGGACTCCCTCGGCCTGGACGAGGCGCTGGCGGGCGTGGCCGAACGGTCCGACGTACCGGTCAAGGTGACGTGCCAGCTGCGGCGGCGCCCGCCCATGGCGGTGGAGACGGCGGCCTACTTCGTGGTCAGCGAGGCGGTGACCAACGCCGCCAAGCACGCCGCCGCCTCGCTCATCACGGTCGAGGTGCACGAGGAGGACGATCAGGTGGTCGTGCGGGTGCGCGACGACGGCTGCGGCGGCGCCAGGGCGGCGGGCGGCGGCCTGTCCGGGCTGGCCCGGCGGGTGGCGGCGCTGGACGGCACGTTCGAGCTGACCAGCCCGCCGGGCGGGCCGACGTCGATCACGGCGGTGCTGCCGTGCGGGTGATCCTCGCCGAGGACTCCACGCTGCTGCGCGAGGGCCTGGTCCGGCTGCTGGTGGAGGAGGGCCACGAGGTACCGGCGGCGGTGGCCGACGCCGAGTCGCTGGTGTCGGCGGTGGCGGCGTACGAGCCGGACATCGCCGTGGTGGACGTGCGCATGCCGCCGACCCACACCGACGAGGGGCTGCGGGCCGCGCTGGAGATCAGGGCGCGCTGGCCGGCGGTCAGGGTGCTGGTGTTGTCGCAGTACGTCGAGAAGCGGTACGCCGCCGAGCTGATGAGCGCGGACGTCGAAGGTGTCGGCTATCTGCTGAAGGACCGGGTGGCGCAGGTCGGCGACTTCCTGGACGCACTGGAGCGGGTGGGGGCGGGGGGAGCGGCGTTCGACCCGGAGGTGGTGCGCCAGCTGCTGGCCCGCACGACCCAGGTGGACCCCCTGGCCCGGCTCACCGCGCGCGAGCGTGAGGTGCTGGATCGGATGGCGCAGGGGCTGACCAACGCCTCGATCGCGCAGGCACTGCACGTGTCGCAGAGCGCCGTGGAGAAGCACGTGAACTCGCTGTTCGACAAGCTGGGCCTGTCGCACACCACCGGCTACAGCCGCCGGGTGCTGGCGGTGCTGCACTTCCTGGAGTCGTGACAACACGGCCGGCGTTGCGCAGGAGGCCGCTCTACTGGGGCAGGTGCGTCCTGACCTCGCCGACCAGCTCGATCTGGCCCAGGAAGTCGCGCCCGTCGAGCGCGAACCCGATTTCGTCCACTCCGGCTTCGGCGAAGGCCGACACCCGTTCGGCCGCCTCGGACGGTGAGCCGGAGATGCAGGCCTGGCGTACCTCGTCGGCGGAGAGCTGGAAGAATTCCGCCAGCTGCGCCTCCATGGCCTGCCGCGCCTCGCGGTCCGCGCCAAGAACGGTGTGCACGCCCAGCAGCACGCGCGGCATCGGCCTGCCGTACTCCTCGGCGAGTTCGCGCAACCTCGCCAGGGCCGTCCGGATTCCCGCCGGTGTCAGCGCCGAGGCCAGCCATCCGTCGGCGAGGCGTGCCACCCGCCGCAACGCCGTTCCGCTCGTGCCTGAGCCGACGAACAGGGGTGGCACCGGAGCGGCGGGGGCCAGGGTGAGGCTCACCCCGTTGGCGACGGTGGTGTCTCTGCCCGCGATCAGGCCGGGCAACGCCCGCAGCGCCTCATCGGTCATGCGGCCCCGTCCGGTGCGCGGCGCGCCGAGCGCGGCCCAGAACGGCGAGCCGGGGAATCCGCCGATTCCCACTCCCAGCCGCACCCTGCCCCGCGAAAGGTGCTGCAGCGTCTGCACCTGGGCCGCCATCATGGCCACCGGCCGCGTGGGAACGGACAGCACGCCGAAGTCGAGGCTCACCCGCTCCGTCACGGCGGCGGCAGTGGCCAGGGCGACGACGCTTTCCAGCGCCGTCGTCCCGTCTCCGACGAGCACGTCCGGGGCACTGACCGCATCGGCTCCGACGGTCTCGGCCAGCCGCGCCGCCCGCGCCACGCCCCCCGGCCCCAACGTCTCGATCTCCTGCATGGTCGGTAGCCCGACCCCGAACTTCACCATGACACCACGATTCATCAACCGTGGCCGAGGTCAAGCGCCGCCCTCACGAGTTGATCGTGAAACGGCATAGCACTACGGTTACACCTGTAACGAAGTGTTTACAGGATGGGATGTCATGACGGCGGCCGAGCCGACCGGCGACGAACTGGTGGAGATGCTGGCCGCGCTGGCCAACCCGCTGCGGCTGCGTATCGTCGCCACCCTGGCCGGCGGACGCGACTACGTCAGCCATCTCGCCCGCGAGATCGGCGTGAGCCGCCCGCTGCTGCACATGCACCTGCGCCGGCTGGAGGCGGCCGGCCTGGTCACCGGCACTCTCGAGCTGTCGGACGACGGCAAGGCCATGAAGTACTACGAGGTCACCGGGTTCGACCTGCGCCTGACGGCGCCCGCGCTGGCCGAGGCGGCCAAGACACTCACCAGGCCGGACCCGGAGCAGGGTCCAGGATCCAAGGAGCACTCCTGATGGACATGTCGTGGCCCGTGGCGATCCTGCTCATCGCCGTACTGCTCGTGGCCGGTTTCCTCATCGCCGTGGTCGTCGTGGGCCTGTTCGACGCGCGCAAGATAAGGGCCGCCGCCGACCAGGCCGACGACCTGCGCCGGCTCGTGCGCCGCTTCGAGCAGCTGGCCGAGACCACGCTGGACGCCCAGCAGCGAACGGCCGCCGACCTGGCAGAGCTACGGGCCCGTACGGCGTCGATCGAGCAGATCTTACGGACCGTCGAGTAGGCGGCGTCGAGTAAGCGGGGATCAGCCCGTACGGCGCAGCAGTGCGCCCAGCCGGCGCAGGGAGTGACGGGCGAGCGCGTGGACGAGGGGGCGGGCCAGCGGCCACAGAGCCCGGCCCAGCGGCCCGAACGGCAGGCGCAGTTCCTCGGCCCAGACGACCCGGCTGCCGCAGTCGTGCGGCCGTACCCGGATCGCGCCGCGGCCGCGCACCACGCGCCCGGTGTGGTCCATGACCACCAGTGCGGGCGGGTCCCAGCGGGTGATCGTCATCGTGTCCAGGAAGCCGAACGGCCACATGCCCGTGTAGGCCTCGACGGCGTGCTCGCCTGCCCGGCGGGCGGTGGTCATGAACATCCACTCCCGGTGCCTGGGCCAGTCGGTGATCAGCGCGAACACCCGTTCCGGCGGTGCGGGCACATGGACGGCGACGGCCGCGTACACGGGTTTCATCCGGTTCCTGCCCTCCGGGCGTGTGTTCTTCCCGTTCGGACCCTACCCACCCCTGCCCGCGGCTCGCGGGCCGGAGGGCGTCGTCGCCGGTCACGACCGGCGTTCAGCTCCCCTTGTCAGGCAGGGAGTCCAGCCAGGCGCTGAGCCGCCGGCCTTCGCGGACCATGACGTCGGGCTCGCGCAGCGCGTTGGCCAGCAGTGACATGCCCTGGTAGGCGCCGACCAGCGTCAGGGCGTGATCGTCGGGGGCGGGCAGCCCGAGCTCGCGGAACTGGCGTTCTGCCCAGTCGAGCAGCAGCCGGATGACCTTGCCGGTCTCCTCGCCGAGGCCGCCCTCGCCGCGCTTGCCGAGTTCGGCGGCGAGGGTGCCGGTGGGGCAGCCGCAGCGGGCGGCGAGATCACGCTCGCCCACCCACGCCTCGACCAGGCCCTTGAGCCGCTGCCTGGGGTCGGGGAGGAGGTCGAGCCGGGCGGTGAGGGTCTCCAGCCCGTGGGCGTGCTCGCTCAGGGCGGCCGCGACAAGATCGTCCTTGGTCTTGAAGTAATAGTAGACGTTGCCCACGGGGACGTCGGCGGCGCGGGCGATGTCGGCGATGGTGGTGCGCTCGACGCCCTGCTCGTGCACGATCCGGGCGGCGGCGGCCGTCAGCCGCTGCCGTTTGGCGGTCGCCGTCCTGGCCCGCATGCCCTTCGAGTGAGCCACCTCACTCACTATAGGGGGAACCGAATGCGCAAAAAGAGGCCGCGGTCAGGCGTAATCGCTGGTCGTGGCAGGGTCTGTATCCGTCGTTCTGCCATACCTACGGCCGCAGCAAAGATCAGCATCTGATGATCACGAGCCGGCCGTACTCGACATGGCGAGGAGCGGTGCGGCGGCGGTGCAAAACCGAGACTGGGGCGTGCTGAAAATATGACCGCAGCCAGATCGCCGCTGAAACGACAGTCAGTGAACTGCGAGTCGGCGAACGGTAATCCTTGATCACTACGCCGAGAAATGAGCAGCGCAGGAAGCTTGCCCTACCCGCACCTCCACCTTCGATGGACATACGGTCGAAGGTGCACTCCACGTAGGTCGTCGGCTCCGCCCCGCTGCCGAACGTGGGTGGACCTGCGGGCCGGATCCCACTGAAATCGCAACGCGTTAGTGTACTTCCTACACCGATATCGAGATAGCGAGGACGCACTCCAGAGAATCAGCCCCTTCAAGATTTACGGCATGCAAGATCAGCTCATCGTTCACAAGCATAGTTGATCACTATCAATGTGTCGGGGCGACCGTCAGTCGGGGTTGGCTGAGCGGGCTCGCAGGGCAAGGTCGAGGGTGTCTAGTGCCCAGGCCCAGGAGGCGTCGGTGTCGCGCGGGGTGTGGCTGAAGGAGCCGGCCGCTTCAAGGCTGACGTATCCGTGGATGGCTCCGCCGAGGAAGCGTACGGCGTCGGTCTGGCAGGGTTCGGGCAGGTCGTAGCCGCGCAGCAGGGCGCGCAGCATCTCGGCGTGGCGGGGGCCGGCACTGTCGGCGGCGGTTTCGGGATCGAGTTCGTGGCGGGAGGCGGCGTAGCGGCCGGGGTGGGTTCTGGCGTAGTCGCGGTAGACGCCGGCCAAGGCGGTCAGGGCGTCCTTGCCGGCGCGGCCGGCGATCGCGGCGGCGGTCTGGTCGGCCATCTCCTGCAGGGCCAGCAGCGCCACCCGAACCTTCAGCTCGCGGGCGTTGCGGATGTGGGCGTACAGGCTGGGCTCCTTCACGCCGAGGCGGCGTGCCACCGCGGAGCCGGTCACGTGGTCGAAGCCGAGCTCGTCGGCCACCTCGGCCGCCGCGCGGGCGAGCCGATCGGCGGTGATGCCCGCGCGTGCCATGACGACCTCCGCTAAGAGAATTAATGTTTTGCCTAATTATATTAGGCTGACTAGCGTACGGGACATGAGACCGGTGACAGAAGGCGACATCCGCAGCTCGTTCGTGAACTGTTCAAAGGGCGAGGCCAAGCGGCTGAGCCTGCCGGCGGACCTCGCCGAGCAACCATGGCAGGACCTCGACTTCCTCGGCTGGCGCGATCCCGGGGCGCCCGACCGCGGCTACATGGTGGCCGAGCGCGAGGACGGCCGCCTGGTGGGGATCGCGTTGCGGGCGGTTCGGGGAACGGCGCGGGGCTTCGCCTCGCGCAGCATGTGCTCGTTGTGCCTGACCATCCGCACCGGGGGCGGGGTGGCACTGATGAGCGCGCGGCGCACCGGGGAGGCGGGGCGGCTGGGCAACACCGTGGGCCGGTATCTCTGCTCCGACCTGGACTGTTCCCTCTATGCACGGGGCCAGAAGCAGACGGCGGGGGGCGACTTCGAGGAGACCCTGACGGTGCAGGAGCGGGTGGCTCGCACGCGGGACAACCTGACCGCCTTCATCGCGAAGGTGGTCGCGTAGGCCAGGCGGCCGCCGTCAGCGGTCCCTTCCGGCTTCCGTGCGAGGGCGGCGGTCCACACGCGCTGGAACTTCTGCGGTGGTTGAACGGTCACTACACGTCAGTTCGTGAGTGCGGGCGTCCAGGGGGTCCGGCGCGGAGACCAGCCTGCAGATGCCGGATCGATCAGCACGACTCGATATCGATTTTGGGGAGCGGTCGTCCCCACCATGCACGGCCGCGGGATGACGATCTGGTGGTGCCGGCCGCCCAGAGAGTCCGCGCGGCGGCCGGGGCCCCCGCTGGCGGCTGGCGGCCACGACGACGGGCCTGGGACGCGACCAAGAAGGAGCCCGGCCGAAAAAGGCCTGGCAGTGGACGTGTTCGGCCCGGTCATCGCGGTGATTACGCTGGCCCGCCTCGGCACGACAACGCGGCGGGGATGGCCCTGCTGGACCGGGTCGCCGCGCAGACCTCCGGAACGGTGGCCAAAGCCCTGGTCGACCAGGGCTTCAAGAACAGCGTCGCCGACCATGGCGCCACCCTCGGGATCGACGTCGAGATCGTCCAGCGCAACCTTGCCGACCAGGAATTGGTTCCCCAGCCGAAACGATGGATCGTCGAGCGGACCAACGGCACCCTGATGACCTTAGCCCTCATTGAGCAGGCGAGTGGGCGTCGTCCTGCCGAGGTGCAGGATCGCGTCGAAGCCGCCGCCCATCGAGTCGATCCGCATCATGTAGTCGGCGTCCTTCTTCGCGTCGTAGGCCGAGCCGATGATACGCATCGTGGCGGGGGCGGCCAGCCATTTACGCACCTGTGCGGGCGCTTTCGCCCGCAGGTCGAGCAGGTAGTTGGGATGCTTGGCCGTCCCAAGGATGTGGTCGATCATCGCGCGGCCGGGCGGCGGGACGGTGAAGACCGAGGGCGGTCCCAGCTCCCAGCCGCCGAGAATCTTCCCGCGGTGGGAGACAGTCCCGATCGAGATGTACGAGCGGCCGTACCGCTTGCGGAGATGACCGCCGGCCATGACCTTGTTCCGCAGAGCGCTGGGGTCGGGCGGGAACTGCCAGGTGACCCGGGGAGCTGCGGTGGTGTGGACGTTGGCCGCGTTGTAGACGATCCGGTGACCGGTGCGACGCTGCCACCCCTCGATGAGGTCGGCGATGTACTGGTCGCGTACCGGTTCTGGGACCTCGGCGATCTGTTCGGCGTAGGACTCGTAGAATCCCAGGATCGTGGTGGCGTGCTGGACGGCGTCGTCAAGGTCGATCCGCGACATGCCCGCCGGTAGACCGTCCACGAGTTTCTTGACCGCGCGGGCGTGCCGCACCAGCTCCCGCTGCTGTTTGGGGGACTGCTTGAAATACCAGCCGAAGTGAGCCTCCAGCGTGCCGCGGTAGCGGATCGGGCGCAGGTCGCGGTCCAGCTCCTTCAGGCGGCCGGGCGCGACGTCCTTGACGTATCGCCGTACCTCTTCGAAGGGGATGGCCCGCACTTCCATGACGTCGGCGCCGAGGAAACGGACCTTGTCGTCGTCGGCGCGGTCCCGGTTGAACTCGCGCATCCAGCGCACCAGGCCGAGCATGGCCTCGCTTCGCCACTGGAACCCCATCTGGGAGACGACCTCGCGCGCGTCGCCCTTGCCGGTGACGACGTAGCGGTCGATGGCCACGCCACTGCCCCAACTCTCCTCCCAGGCCACTGTCCGGAATCCCAGCTCCTCCACCAGGTACCGGATGGCCCTGTGCCGGACGGTGAGCTGCTCATGCGTGCCGTGCGACGGCTCGCCCAGGGCGACGACCTTCGCGTCCTTGACGATCGGTCGCAGCGAGGCCAGATCGGCGACCGATCCGCTGGCGTCGGTTCGCTTCAAGCGTTTGGCGTTGTCGCCGATCCAGGTCGTCATGGGATTGGCCTGGGCGGACTGGCTGGCCTGGGCGCCGGCACAGCCACTCGCCAGGGTCACGGCCAGGACGGCGGCGGACAGAGCGGCGGAATGACGGGGCACGCGAGGTGCGAGCATGGCAGAACTCCTAGTGACAGGTGAGTGGTGCTGCCCTCTGAGGTCGGCCGACCTCGAGCTGTTGACCCCGATCCTGCCCCCGCCGGCTCATCGCCGAATCCACCCGGTAGCGTCCCTCGCCGTACTCCTCCTGTCGTATACCGCCCGCTATCCGAGGGCCGAGGTCGCCGCACGCGTGGCCGACCGGCACTGGCACCGCTATCGCTTCGGCCCGGTTGCCAAGGGCATTGGGTGTGGATCCGCTCCAGGGAGCCTCTGAGCTGGTGGTCTGAGGTCTGGTGGGGATGTCTCGTGTCCGGCTCACCTTGGTGATCGTCAAGCGCAGCGACGATGTCAGCGGCTTCGTGGTCCTGCCCCGCAGGTGGGTGGTGGAGCGCGTGCGCCGTGACGCGCTGATTGATCGAGTGGAGGTGAGAGACCGCCACCTTCGCCCTGTCGCAGCAGGGTGATGAAGCTGGGGGCAGCCTGACCCGGGAAGTGCCGGGAAGGGTGGCAAGCGGCCCCGACAACGCCGGGACGTGTGACCAGTACTGCCAGATGGCGCGGTCCGGCAAGCGAGACGGAAAGGTATACGCGAGGAACCGGTGCATGAAGCCTCCTAACAATCCCTACCAGCTCCAACCTGGCGGATACGGGCTGGGTGCGGTGCGCACCTGCTCCCTCATCACGGGGCGGGGAACTTCCGGGCCGCTCACGTTCGGCGGCAGGGAGGCCACGGTGAAGTGCTGCGGGGTAGCCGTGGCGACGCCGCGGGGGTATAGCCGGGTGCCTATTTCGTCGAGCGATCAGTCAGTGAACACGGGAACCTTCCCGGCTCTGCCTTCTGCAGCCGCACTGCCGGTGCGGCGCGGCGGGCTGGGTCCACCGTCGGCCGATCGGGCCGGGAGGGGACGGAGCCGCCGTAGTACTCCGAGGCGGGGAGAGCCCGTCACATGGGGAAGGGCGGCAGCGAGATCGCAAGGGAGGTGCTGCAATGCCCGAAGACACAGCGGTGGATGCCGCTGTCGCGTGGCCGTCGGCCGATGAGGCATGGCTGCGGGTACGGGGGATGCAGACCAAGCTGCACCGTTGGGCGGTAGCCGATCACGGCTTCCGGTTTGACGATGTGTTCAACTTCGTCTGCGACCCGGCCACGCTGGTGATGACGCTGGAACGGGTCGCGGGCAATGCCGGAGCCCGGACCGCCGGAGTGGATGGCGTCACCATCATCCACGTCCGGATGGCCGGGGCGCAGGCGCTGCTGAACCATGTTCGCTCCCTGCTCAAGGCCAGTTCCGGCCGTTACCGGTGCGGGAGAAGATGATCCCCAAGACCGGCGGCAAGCTTCGCCGGCTGGGAATCCCGACCCTCACGGATCGGGTGGTGCAGGCGGCGCTGAAACTGGTCCTGGAACCGATTTTCGAGGCGGATTTCCGTCCGTGCTCCTACGGTTTCCGGCCGAACCGGCGTGCGCACGACGCGATCGCCGAAATCCATCATCTGGCCACCGCCGGTTACCGGTGGGTGTTGGATGCGGATATCGAGGCGTGCTTCGATCGGATCGACCACACGGCCCTGATGGACCGGGTGCGCCGACGGGTCAAGGACAAGCGCATCGTCTGCCGGTCCTCGCTGCTCGACGGGCTGTACGGCCGAGGAGACCTCACGCGCCGACGCGGCGATCTCCACGGGAACCGGGGGGATCGTTGTCCGCTTCCTCTGCCCAGAAGCGGGCGAAACATGGTCGGCCGTGCGGCGGAGGACCGGGCGGCGGCCCGGGAGACCGTCCGGGCGGGGTGGTCACCCGGGCCGGTAGGGGGTCAGGCGTGCCAGGCGCTCACGCCGCCCGGCACGGGCGCTTTCGGGTCGTAGGGGTCGCGGGTGAAGATGAAGGTGTTGAGGTCGAGATGGTCGGGCGCGACCCGCAGGGTCTCCCCGGCGTAGTAGCCGTCCAGGCCCAGCCAGGTCCCGTCGTCCTGCGGCACGAACCTGGAGGCGCGCCCGCCGCCGCCGACCGGTTCGAGCGACAGGCCGCGCTCGGGCAGCAGCCGCAGCGCGTACGGTTTCGGCCCCCAGTGCCACAGCCCGGTCAGTGCCAGCAGGTGCGGGTCGGCGGCGACCGGGCGCCATTCGTCGGGCAGGCGCGGTTCGTACTCCTCCAAGATGTCCAGCAGGTCGGTCGCCAGCCTGCCGCTGAGCCCGGAGGTGGTGTTGGCCATGAACAGCACCCCCGCGCCTTCGGCGGGGTCGGCCCACACGGTGGCCAGGAAGCCGGGCATCGACCCGGTGTGGCCGGCCAGACGGCGGCCGCCTGGCCTGGCCAGTTGCAGGCCGAGCCCGAACCCGGCGGTCCATGTGTCGCCGTCGTCGACGCCGGCCGGCTCGCGCATCTCGGTGAGGGTGTCCTGGCACAGGACGCCGCCGGTCTCGCCGGTGAGAAAGGCCGCCCAGCGGGCCAGGTCGTGCGGGGTCGACCACAGTTGCCCGGCGGGGCCCATGGCGTCGGCGTCGTGCTCGGGTTCGGCCAGCACCACGTCGGCCCACGGGTGCACGGCGTAGCCGGTGGCGTGGGGGAGGCGGGGCCGGGCGGTGGTGTCGTGCATGCCGAGCGGGTCGAGCACCTCGGCGCGTACCGCCTTGAGCCACGTGGTGCCGCGCAGGCGCGCGACGAGCTCGCCGAGCAGTGCGAAGCCGACGTTGGAGTAGTGGAAGCGCCGGCCTGGCCGGTGCTTGAGCTCTGCGGGACCGAGCCGGGCCAGCAGTTCGGCGGCGGGAACGCCGGGGGTGCGCTCCCACCAGTCGGTGGGCGGTTCGGCGGTCAGCCCGGCGGTGTGGGACAGCAGCTGGGCGATGGTCAGGTGCCCGAGCGGCGCGCCGGGCAGATGCTCCCGCAGCGGGTCGGTCAGAGCGAGCACGCCCTCGTCGCGCAGGCGCATGACGACGACGGCGACCATGCTCTTGGTGATCGATCCGAGCCGGTACTGGGTGGCGGGGGTCGGCGCCGCGCCGTCGACGCGGCCGCGCCCGCCGAACCACGCCGTCGCGCCGTCGCGCACGATCGCGGCCGTCAGCGACGGCACCCTGCATTCGGCCTGTTCGACGGCGAGCCTGCGCAGCAGCGCACGTGCCGTCCTGTGTCCCACCTGCGTCATGGGCGACAAGATTAGCCGCCGCGCGGGCCGGGTCGGGCCCTTTCCGCCGGTCGCTGGTCAGCCCCCAGGCGGCGGCCGCGGTTGCTGCGCGTGGACGCGAGCGGCCTCGGGTTGGGCCCGGAGGTCGGGGTGGACGCGACGGGGCCAGGTCGCTGGCGCGGCGTCTGCTGGACCCGCTGGACCCGCCGCGAGACGGCGACGTGCGCGCCGGCTCGATCGAGAGGTTGTCGGACGGCCTGCTGCCCGGCTGGTACGACGAGTGGGTGCTGCGCTTCGGACGAGTGGCACCAGTTGCGTGGCCGCCGTGTACGGCAGGCCGGTCCAGCCGCCCTTCGACGCGGACATCGAAGCGAAGAAGGCGAGCTGGCCGGGAAGGATGCGTGGCGCGAGCGGATGGGTGTCCCGCACCTGGAGTGCCTGGGCAACGCGCGGATCGCATCACCGTGGATCGGCGGTCCTCATGGCTGATGTGTCTGGGACCCCGGATCGGCTGCTCGTCAAGGTCACTGAGGGGGCGATGTGGTGGAGCCTCGACGACCGCGCCCGCGAACTCATCGGCGATGACGACATGGTGGCCTGGACTCAGGAAGGCGGCTACCGCAAGGTCCGATCGGGCTGCGTGCGGCGGCTGCTTTCGGAATTCGAGCCGCTCGACCGGCCGGAGTTCCGGCGCTTGCCGGACCGGTCAGCGTGGAAGGGTGTGGGCCGTGCCGGCATGGATCAGTCGCTCAGCGCATATGTGGGCTCCGTAATGGTAGGGCGGTAGCGGAGATGGCGAGGATGGGCCGGGGAACTCTCATGTGGCTTCCTTCCTGATGCGAACATCTTGCACCTAGAGTAGTCGAACAATTGCACTCGGCGAGGGTGGGGTTTCAGCAGGTGTTTCCGTTGCTGGCACGCAAAGGCCGCCACCCTCGCGCGGTGGCGCGTACGCGATCCGCAGCGACAAGGGCCTCACCCTCGTGGACGCCGGGATCGGTCCGGCGGACAGCCCTTCCGCCTCGTGGGCGCCCGTGCTGTATCCCTCTGCCAACGGGCGGCCGAGCATGCCGTCACTCACCGTTCTGCCGTGGCCCGTGCCGTATGCCTTGCAGAATGCCGGCGAGACGCACGCCCGAGCCTAACCGGCTGGGGCCCCTCTCAGCCTCGCGCTCGAGGACCTGGCCGAACTTTCGTGCCGCGAGCTGCTCCAATCCCGTCGCGGCCTGGTCAATCTTCATGAAAATGCAGCTCATACCGGGAGTCATCAGAAGCTCACGGGGCACTGTCGCGGGGCACCCACATCATGTCCGAGGAGCACCATGTCGCTGTCACGCTTCATCGCCTCATCGGGACTGGCGCTCGTGCTGGTGACGGGCTGCGCCGGCACCACGACGATGCAGGCCGCACCTGCCGGCACCGCCTCCCCGACGGCGGCGGCTCAGCCGGCCTTCGGCCAACCGCCGGAGCTGAGAAGCAGTAACGGCCTACTGCGCGTGCGGCTGGTGGTGGAGCAACGCACCGTACGACTGGCCGGCCAGGACGTACGGGTGATGACCTACAACGGCCACTACATGCCGCCGACCATCCGCCTGCTTCCCGGCGACCGGCTCGACCTGACCCTCGTCAACCGTCTGGGGGACCACACCAACCTGCACACCCACGGCTGGCACGTCTCGCCGAGCGGCAACTCCGACAACGTCTACCTGCACATCATGCCGGGGCAGAGTTATCACTACAGCTATCGGCTGTCGAAGGATTTCGCCCCCGGCACCTACTGGTACCACTCGCACGCACATCCGCACGCGGAGGCGCAGGTCTTCGCCGGGCTGTCCGGTGCAATCGTGGTCGACGGCCTGAAGCGCTACCTTCCACCCGGCCTGCGCAACATCACCGAACGCCTGATCGCACTCAAGGATTTCCAGGTCAAGAATGGCGCCATCCCCACCTCCAACATCGACAGCGGCGCCCCGACCACGCGGACCGTAAACGGGCTCGTCAACCCCGTCATCAGTATCCGCCCCGGTGAAACCCAGCTGTGGCGCCTGGCCAACATCGGCGCCGACATCGCTTACAACGTGCAACTCCAGGGTTCCCGTTTCACCGTTCTGGCGCAGGACGCCAACCCCGTTGATCGCACCTGGAGCGAGGAAGCTCTGCTCATGCCACCGGGCAGCCGGTTCGACGTACTCGTGCAGGGTCCTCCCGAGGGCCGGACCCAGATGATCACCACGGCGTACAGCACCGGCCCGGACGGCGACTCCTACCCGGAGACGACGCTCGCCACTCTGGTCTCCTCCGGCAGCCCTATCCGGCAGGCAGCCATCCCCGCCGACTTCGCCGAGATCGACGATCTGAGCCACGATCCCGTCGCCCGGCGACGCACCATCACCTTCTCCGAGAACGACCAGACCAACCAGTTCTTCATCAACGGCAAACAGTGGGCTGCCGACCGCATCGACGTACGGGCCAAGCTCAACACCACCGAAGAATGGGTCATCCGCAACGTCTCCGACGAACAACACACCTTCCACGTGCACGTCAACGACTTCCAGCTGATGAGCGTCAACGGCAAGCCGTACCACTTCCGCGGCTGGCAGGACACCGTCCAGCTACCCGTCCGCGGCGAAGTCGTCATACGTATGAGGTTCCGCAACTTCACCGGCAAGTATCCCTATCATTGCCACATCCTCAACCACGAAGACAACGGCATGATGGCCAATGTCGAGGTCGTCCCCTGACCGATGACACGCCGCGTGACCGTACAGTCTTAGGTGTAACTCCTAGTAAAGGAGTTGCACCACTTGGTTAGTGTGATCCAGGGCATCGACGGAGATGGACCTGGAGGACGCCGAGGGCATCGAGTTGGTCGGCGAGAACGGGCTGCTCGGGCGGCTGGCCTAGCTGGTGCTGGAGTCCGCGCTGGAAGGCGAGATTACCGACCATCTCGGCTATGCGCTCAAGGACCTCGGTGTGACCAGGTCAGGCGCGGCTCAGTCGCAGGGTGACGATCTGAAAGGGACGTAGAGACAGCCGCAGAACGCGCCGGTCGGCGCACTCGATCGTTGTCCGGGGTCGTTCCAGCAGGTCGGTCACGTGGGCGGAGGAGAGGCCGATGGCGCTGGTCAGCGTCGCTCGGGCGACGCCGCCTCTCGACTCGTAGAGCCGCACCACCACGTCCCCCGAGCGGTCGTCGGCGAGCTTGACCGTTTCCACGATCACCGCCGGGTCGTCGACCGTGATCAGGGGAGTGGCGGCGATCTTGCCCGGGCGGGCGCGTAGTGGCAGGTTGAGCGCGTAGCCGCCGGCGATGGCCGCGCCCACGTCCGCGTCGGCCTCCAAAGCGTATGTGAACGTGTGCCGGCCCCGGTCGGCCTGCGGGGCGGGGCTGTGCGGCGCCCGAAGCAGGGTCAGGCGCAGCGTCGTGGTGGTGCCCGCGTCCTGCCTGGTGTGTCGGCGCACGTCGTGGCCGTAGGTGGAGTCGTTCAGCACGGCGGCGCCGAACCCGTACTCGCCGACGTGCACCCAGCGGTGGTGCCACAGTTCGAAGCGGGCCGCCTCCCAGCTCGTGTTCTCGTGCGTGGGCCGCCGCACGTGCCCGAACTGGATCTCCGCGCTCTCGTGCTCGGCGTGCACGTCGAGCGGCCAGGCCGCCTTGAGCACTGCGTCGCGCTCCTGCCAGTCGATGTCGTTGCGCACCACGAGCCGGCGGCTTCCGGCCGCGAGCTCAAGCTCCTGCACGATGAGTGAGCTGCCGAACGCCCGCGTGACGCGCACCGACGACAGCAGCGGGCCCTGCTCGGCCACCTCCACCGAGACGGCCTCGGTCAGGTCGCGCACGGTGTTGCGGTAGTGGTGGTCGAGGTTCCAGGCGCTCCACAGGCTGGGGTCGTCGTGGTGGAGCTGCAGCAAATTCCCCGGATGGTCGGGGGCCAGGACCTCGCGGTCGGCCGTACGGTCGAACACCGACCGCACGAGGCCCGCGCCGTCAATGCGGACCCGAAGCAGTCCGTTGTCCAGGGCAAATCCGTCGCCAGAGGCCGTGGCCGTGACGCTCGCGGGCGCCTCGGGATCGAGGGCGCCGACGCCGAGCGCGGGGGCGGAGACGGCCACCGCGTGCCGCCCGTCCGCCAGCTTCTGGGTGCCGGGCGGCACGGAGGCGTCCGCGGGCAGCGCCATGATCTCGCGCCGTGCGATAGGGGCCGCGTTGAACACAGCCCAGTGATCGCTCTCGCCAGTGACGGTCAGAGCCGACTGGGCGCGCTCGATGATCCGTTTGAGGTTGCGGTGGATGCGCAGGTAGGTCTCTTCGGCCTGCTGGTGCACCCAGGCGATGGAGGTACCGGGCAGGATGTCATGGAACTGGTGCAATAGCACCTTCTGCCAGAGCGTCTCCAACTCCTCGTACGGATAGGCGGCCCCGGCGTGCACGGCAGCCGTCGCGGACCACAGTTCGGCCTCGTGCAGCAGGTGCTCGGCCCGGCGATTGCCCCGCTTCGTGCGCGCCTGACTGGTGAACGCGCCGCGGTGCGTCTCCAGGTAGAGTTCGCCCCGCCACACCGGGCGCTGCGGGTATTCGGCACGGGCGGCATCGAAGAACGCCGATGGGTGCGTGATCCGCACCTTTGGCGAGCCTTCGAGATCGCGCAGGCGACGCGCCTTCTCCAGCATCTCCCGCGTGGGACCGCCTCCTCCGTCGCCATGGCCGAACGGGGCCAGCGAGAGCCCTGCCACCCCCTTCTCGGCGAACGTCCGCTCAGCGTGGGCCAGCTCGCGCCCGGTCAGCTCCGCGTTGTAGCTGTCGATCGGCGGGAAGTGGGTCAGGACGCGGGTGCCGTCGATGCCCTCCCAGTCGAAGGTGTTGTGCGGCATCCGGTTGGTCTGGTTCCACGAGAGCTTCTGGGTCAGGAACCAGCGCGCCCCAGCCAGCACGGCGAGCTGAGGATAGGCCGCGGTGTAGCCGAAGGAATCGGGCAACCACACTCCATCCTGCTCGATGCCGAACTCGGCCGAGAAGAACCGCCGCCCGTAGATCAGCTGGCGGGCCAGCGCCTCCCCGCCGGGCAGGTTGCCGTCAGCCTCCACCCACATCCCGCCGACGGGCACGAACGTGCCCCGGTCCACGGCCTTCCTGATACGCTCGAAGATCTCCGGGCGGCGCTGCTTCATCCACGCGTACTGCTGCGCCGACGAGCACGCGAAGACCAGCTCCGGATACTCCTCGGCCAGAGTGACGACGTTCGTGAACGTACGGGCGCACTTGCGGACCGTCTCGCGCAGCGGCCACAACCACGCGGTGTCGATGTGGGCGTGGCCGACGGCCGCGATGGTGTGCGCAGAGGAGTGGGCGGGCCTGGTCAGCGCGTCCGCGAGCCGCTCGCGCCCGGCGGCGGCGGTCGCCGGGATGTCCCACGGGTCCACGGCGTCGACAGCGCGCTCGAGGGCGCGCAGGATCTCGTGGCGGCGCGGCGAGTCGGCAGGCAGCTCCCGCATCAGCTCGTCCAGCACCTCCATGTCGAGCAGGAGATGCCAGACGTCCTCCTCGCGCACCGCGAGGTCGGCGACCTTGAGCCGGTAGAGATCGTCCGTGCCGGCGGTCTCCTTCGTGCCGTAGTGGGTGCCGTCTCCGTTGCTACCGCGGATGAGCGGGTTCGCCGCCAGCTCGATCAGCAGGTCAACCTTCTCTCCGCCGGACGCCCGCTCCGTGACCAGGACCGAGCGGTTGTACGGGTGCAGGCCCTGGATCGGCGTGCCGGCCGCGTCGTGCACGAACCCCTCCGCCTGGCCCCCGGGCCCGATCGTCAGGTCGAAGTCCAGGTCGAAGACCGCTTCGACGCGGCACCCCGCCCATCCGGCCGGGATGGCTGCGCGGGCGCGCAGCCAGGTGGTCGCCCATGGCGCGCCCCACCCCTCCCCAACGGAGAAGGGCTCGTAGGAGGCCGCCAGGGCGTCGGAGACCGGGACCGGTTCGCCGGGAACACGCCACGCGGACAATTCGAGCGGCAGCGGTGCGCCGTACAGTGCAGGTCGCAGGCGCGCGGCAATGAACCTGGCGATGCGTTGCTCGGTGAGCCGGCGATCGTCATGCATCAGGTGGCTCGTCCCTCTCGTTCGGGTGCGGGCAGGAGGACGACGTCGTGTTCGCCGTCCGGCCACAGGACCTCGGCTTCGATGGCCGCGACGTCCAGGTCACGGAATCGCACGCGCGGCAGGTCATCGGCGTACAGGGGTGCGCCTGCGAGATACACGGCCGCGGCGTACGGCCGCGCGAAGCTCACCCTGCCGACGGAGGCAAGCACGGGGGTGGCGGACGCCACGGCCAGCGCGTTACTGTTGGCGCCGTGATGGAGGGCGGCGCGGCCGAACCCGTGTAACCCCACGACCGTGCTGCACAGCCCGCCACCGCGCACGGTGGCCGTCGGGGAATCGAAAAAGCCGGGTGGATCGCCGTCTCGTTCGGTAAGGCCCGGTGCGTCGCCGTCGTACGGCACCGCCCAGCCGCCCAGCCGCAGCCGCCACGGCCCCGGGTGCACGTCGGCGCCGGAGTCGGCCTCGTCCACGCGGGCCAGCCGGATCTCCAGCGCCCCGCGCAGTATGGACGCCACGGTTATCCACGGGCCCAGTTCGTACCGGGTGTCCGGCCCGCCGAAGCAGTCCCAGCGCTCGTCCTGCGGCCAGTGCGCGCGGCTGCGCGAGACGCCGATGCGACCCGCTACGCTCAGCCGCTCCAAGGGGCGCCGGTGGCAGGCCCGGCCCTCGCCGTCCACCAGGACAACCGCAGAGTCCACGGGCCCGCCGCGCGGATCCGCCGGGGTCTCCGGCGCCGCGTGTGTCGAGTACGCCAGGTGCGCGTACAGCGGATCGTCGGAGTGTGACCTGGCCGGGTCGGTGTGGTCGCTGCCGTGGTTGGCGACACGCACCACGCCGTCGGCCCGCGTACCCGACACCAGCCACCCCGGCGCCCGAAGCGTCAGGGCGAAGTCACCTTCCTCGACGGGCAGCGGGCCCTCCTCCTCGCTCCACACCGGGTGGTCCGCGGGGAGGAGCAGTCCCGCGAAGCCCTTGCTCGCCCAATACGGCGACGCCGGCCCCGAGTACGCCTGCAGCACCTGCCGGAATGGCCGGTGCCAGCCGAGCGTCAGCAGTCCCCGCTCGTCGATTGCACCGTGGCCGATGAAGTGCCCGAGCATGAGATTCGCCAACCGCCGGGTCTCACCGGGCGGCAGCGGAGTGGCATCGAATAGGACGCCCGTCCACACGGGCGCGAGAGCGGCGAAGCGGTAGGTCAGTGAACGGCCCTGAATCAGCGGGGAGCCGTTGCCGCCGACGAGATGGCGGAAGTCGTCCAGGAAGCGCCGTAGCCGTTCCCGGTAGCGTTCCCGCAGCCCGTCGGGCGCCTGGTCACCGAGGATGCGGCAGAACCACAGCGGGTAGAAGTGCATGGCCCACCCGTTGTAGTGGTCGTAGTTGCGGTGCATGCCGCCGGCCAGCCCGTCGGAATACCAGCCGTCGCCCGCGTACCACGTGTCGGTGAGCTGGATGGTCCTGGCCAGGTCGGCCTCGCTCCAGGAGCCGCCGGCCGTGCGGGCGAACGCCTCGGTGACGGCCTGGAACCAGATCCAGTTGTTGCCTGGCATCGCGTCGCCGACCATGTCGCCGAGCCAGGCCAGGACGTGGCCGCGGGTGCGGTCGGGCAGCCGGTCCCAGATCCAGGGCCTGGTCTGGTGCAGGGCCAGGGCGATCGAGGCTGCTTCCACCTTCGCCTGTTTGCACTCGGCGAAGGTGGGCCAGCGTTCCTCGCTCGACGGGTCTGCGCCGGCGGCCAGCCCGGCGGAGTACCAGTCGGCCAGGCCGTGCGGGTCCTCGCCGCGCGCTCCCGCCAGCCTGAACGCGGCGAGCAGGAATGTGCGGGCGAAACCCTCCAGGCCGTCGCTCCATCGGCCGCTGATGCTCAGCGGGCCGGGCAGGTCGATCAGGGCGTGACGCGGGGAGGCGTACGGCCGGCAGGCGAGCAGGAGCCGGTCGGCGAGGTCTTCCCAGTCTTTTCGGGTGGTCACCGGTTGATGCTCTCCCAATACCGTTCGTATTCGGACCGGATGCGGTCACCGGACTCCCGCCGCCACGACCGCATGGTGTGCGTCCACGACGACACGGATTTGCGTCCTTGCATGATGGCTTTCAGTTCGTTGCGCATCGTCTCCATGAGAGGTCCGCCCACGGTGACATCGGTTTCGGAGTACAACCCCTCGGAGGGATCGCGGACCAGGACCTCGGCCGCGCGTTTCTGGAAGGCGTGCTGCGCGGGCACCACGTCCGGATTCTCTGGGAAATAGAGCGACATGGGGGAGTCGGTGATGAAGATCGTCGGCACCGTCGTCTCTACACCGCCGGTGGGTGTCAGGATCGGGTCGGCGCCGTTGAGCTCGTGGTCGACGCCTTCCACCCCATACTTTCGCAGCTTGTACGCATCCGTGCCGAAGGGGGCGGCCAGGGCGTTGCAGGCACGCAACAACTGGCGGATCCGCTCCCGCGGCGCCTTCTTGAATGCCAGCATCGCGAAGCTCGACGCCCCCGTCCAGTGGGTGCCGGGCCCTCCGTCGAACCCGGGAGCGAGCATGCCGTCAATGGCGAAACCCGGGGTGTCCTGCGCGTACCGGCGGTAGAAGTCGTTCCAGGCGGCGTTGCCGTCGTAGTGGATGGCGATCTGGCCGCTGCCGAACCAGTCCTTGAACTTGCCCGCGACCGAGAAGGCGTCCGGGTGCAGCAGCCCCGCCTGTGCCAGTTGCCGCACCGCGTCCAGCCCTTGCGGCAGCCGCTCGTCCTCCAGCCAGGACGTGAAGCGGCCCTGCGTCTCCCGCCATTGGTTGGGCACGCCGAGCATCTCCAGCACGAAATAGAGCGTGGTGAGCGGGTCGCCGAGCGCGTAGCGGCTTCTGCGGGGATCGTTCAGTTCCGTGCACAGTTGCCGGAATTCGCGGAAGTCTCGCACGTTCGGATCGAGTGATTTCTCCCGCATCCGGTCGGCTCGGTAGAACATCACCGACCCCACGCTCGCCCTGGGCATCGGCAGCCCGTAGATGCCGCCGTTGTAGACGGTGGTCCGCCAGGACGCGGTAGGGAGGTTCGCCAGGTACGGGTACTCGTGGATCGCCGAGCCCGACAGGTGTTCCGACAGGTCCTGGAAGAGGGCGTTGAGCATGGCGGGGCGCTGGGGGATTTCCTGCCGCACCGCCATGGCGTCGGGCAGGTCGCCGCCCGCGATGATGACAGGGAACTTGCTGGGGTAGTCGGCGATCGGGGCGATCTCCAGCCGCAACTTTGTGCCGAGGCTGCGGTTGAGCGCCTGCCAGTACGTGTTGCGTTCGATCGGGGGCGGCACCGGGCTGAAGGTCATTGTCATGATCGAGATGGCCGGGCCCTTGGCGGGCGGTCCGCCGGGGAACGCGGTGACCGGTTCCGCCGGGTAGTGCAGGTGTCCGTCGAGCACCTCGAGGGTTCCAGGAAGGTCCGGCGTGATCCCCTGGTAGGGGATGTACTCCGGCAGCCGGACCTTCGCGTTGTCGGCGAGCGGGATGGCCGGGCCGCCGTCGCCGCAGGCCGTCAGGGCCAGACCTGCGGCGGCGCCGAGCGAAGTTCGCAACAGGTCTCTCCGCGTAACATGCGCGCCCATCTGGGGCATCTCCTTCGTCGAGCGTGCTGGGGGTGGTCATCCCTTGACGGCGCCGATCATCACGCCTTTCCGCAGGTGGCGTTGCAGGAAGGGGTAGACGATCAGGATGGGGACGATGGACAGCACGAGGATCGCGGCCTGGAGCGCCTGCGAGGGCGGCAGCGTCGCTCCCGCCACGGCGGCCTCCCCGGGACCGATCGCCGAGTTGTTGACCACGTAGGTCCGCAGTACCAGTTGCATGGGCCATTTCGCGGACTCGTTCATGTAGAGCATGGCGTTGAAGAACGCGTTCCAGTACGACACCGCGTAGAACAGCCCCACGACCGCGATGGCCGCCCTGGACAGGGGGACGACCACGCTGCGCAGGATCTGGCCGGCGCTCGCGCCGTCGATCCTGGCGGCGTCGATGAGGTCGCGGGGGATGCTCAGGAAGAATGAGCGCAGCACGATGACGTTGAACGCGTTGACCATGGTGGGCAGGATCAGTGACCAGTAGCTGTTGATCAGGCCCAGTTGCTTGATCAGCAGGTAGCTGGGGATCACGCCCGGGGTGAAGAGCAACGAGAACAGCAGGATCATCAGCGTCGGCCGGTGCCCGAACGTGCCGGGCCGGCTCAGCCCGTAGGCGAGCGTGACGCTGGACAGCAGAGCCAGTGCCGTGCCGACCGCGGTGACGCCGACGCTCACGGTCAGGGCCTGCGAGACCAGCCCGCCCGCGAGGATGGCCTGGTAGGCGTCGAGGGTCGGGCGGTCCGGCCACAACACGAAACCGCCCGCCTCGGTGACCTGTCGGGTGTCCGCCAGGGAGGTCGCGATGATCGAGAAGAACGGGACAGCCACCAGCAGGCAGCAGATCAGCAGAATGACCGACTTGGCGGCCCGCCACGGTGCGGAGGAGGGGGTCTGCCCCGGGATGTCGATGTGGGTCGCGGTGCTCATCTGCGGTAGATCCCTTCCTCGCCGAAGACGTGCGCGACACGGTTCGCGCCCAGCACGAGGACCACCCCGACGATCCCCTTGACCAGGCCGACCGCGGCGGACACGCCCCACTGGCCGGCCAGCAAGCCGTGGTTGTAGACGTAGGTGTCCAGCACCTCGCTCACCTCCAGGCCGACGCTGGTCTGTTGCAGAATGATCTGCTCGAAGCCGACGCTGAGCGCGTCGCCCAGGCGGAGGATGAGCAGCAGCACGATCAGGCCACGCAGGGCCGGCAGGGTGACGTGCCAGGTCTGGCGCCAGCGGCCGGCGCCGTCCACGGCCGCCGCCTCGTACAGGTGGCTATCGACACGAGAGAGCGCGGCCAGGAAGAGGATCGCGGCCCAGCCGGTGTCCTTCCAGATCACCTGGGAGGTGAGCAGGGCCTTGAACAGGTCCGGGTCGCCGATGATGTTCCAGGTGCCAAGCTCCTGGGCACGCAGGAGCACGTTGACCAGGCCGCCGTTGCTGAGCATCTGCTGGAAGATCGCGACGACGACCACCCAGGACAGGAAGTGCGGCAGGTACAGAACGTTCTGCACCAGCCGTTTGACGCGCTCGCTGATGAGGCTGTTCAGCGTCAGGGCGAGCAGGATCGGCGCCGGGAAGACGAACACGACCTGGATCAGCAGCAGTTGCAGCGTGTTGATCAGGGCGTGCAGGAACTTCTGGTCGCCGTTGAAAAGCACGGCGAAGTTGTCCAGCCCGGCCCATGTGCTGTGCCAGATGCCGATGAAGGGCTGGTAGTTCTGAAATGCGATGACGTTACCGAGTAAGGGCACGTAGTGGAACAGCAGGACGGCGAGGATGCCGGGGACCGTGAACCAGAACAGTGCGCGATCCCGGCGCATGCCACGTTTGCCGGTGCTTGGGGCGGGGGCTTCGGGATCGCTCCGTGAATCCTCACGGGTCAGCAGGGACATGGGGATGCCCATCTAAACGGTGACGAGGGCGGTCGGTGTACACCGGTCTAGCGACCAACATGTAAATCCATTGGATTGTCTAAAGTCAAGGCTCTGGTCTGCGGGAAATCCGCGGTCCCGTCCTCGGGATCGCCGTCTCGCGGGGGCGTTCGCGACGGCCGCACGTTGAAGACGGCGAGGTGAAAGGTGTTGGATTAGCTCATGCGAGAGATCATGAGGACGCTCGGCACCAGCACGCGAGGTGGCCCCAGGCAATCAAACCGTTTGGCCGACAGGCCGGACGCCCGCGCCGGACGGGGCGCTGACCGGGAGCGCGCCGCGGCGTGAGCACCACGCGCAGACAGTCCACCGCTCCGAGCACGTCGAGAACGCGCGTGGACGAGGGCGAGGTCATGGCCGTCACGCTGGCAGGACCGCCCGCGCCCGCCCGTACGTGGTCGGCGCGCGCGCTCGCCGGTCACTTCGGCATCCCGCACGCCACCGTCTCCGGAGTGTGGCGCCGCTGGGGGTACGGGCCGGGGGAGAACGGCCCCGCCACCGTGCCGGCCGATCCGCCCTGCCCTGGCGAGCGAGCCGAACTGCTCGGCGTGTGGGCGAAGGGAGGCGAAGCGGTGTTGATCCTGGGCCAGGCCGCCCGCCCGGCGAGAGGATCGCGTGGCCGGGCGGCCGACGCCGATGAACGCCGCTCGATCCACGCGTCCCTCGCCGCCGAGCTGGAGCGTGTCCAGGACACGCTCGCCTCCCATGCGGAGATCCAGCCCGGGAAAGACGGCGGGGACGGCCCGGCAGCCTTCATCGCGGCCATGGCCGACCGTCATCCCGACGCCGAGCTGCACGTGATCACCTGGGGAGAGCCAGCCGAGCCCGCCGACGCCGGACCGCGCCAGGTCGTCTGGCATCGAGCCCTCCCCGCGATGAGCTGGCACGGCACCGCGTGCGCCGTCGCGCTGGCCGAGCTGGCCGAGTTCCCCGGCCGGATGAGGCCGGTCCTGAGCGCTTTCAGCGGGGCCGCGCAGGAGTATGCCGAATCGTCTACGGGGTCGGCCTTCACCTGGCTGCGCTGGGAGCCCGCCGTGCCGCAGGCGCACCCGGCGCCCAGGGCGTTCAACCAGCTCGCGCTCGGCTCCTACAACGAGAAACTGGTGATCGAGAGCATCCGGCAGGCGGTGGCGTTGAGCCGTGTGGAGATCGCCGAGCAGACCGGGCTGACCCCCCAGGCGGTCTCCAGGATCACCAGGAACCTGCTGACCTCCGGCCTGCTGGCCGAGGACGAGCGGCAGCTGGGCGGGGCTGGCAAGCCCAGGGTGCCGCTACGGTTGCGACCGGACGCCGCGTCGGCCGTCGGCGTGCACCTCGATCCCGAAATGATCACAGTGGTGGCGGTCGACCTGAGCGGGGACGTGCTCGACCAGCGGCAGATGCCCCTGGCCGGGCGGCGAGACCCGTGGTGGTGCATCGACCAGATGACACGCCTGACGCTCGAAGCGGCCGAGGCGGCAGGCCCGGCCTCCGAGGCCCCGCTGGGTGTGGGCGTGGCCGTGCCCGGCCCGCTCGACACACGCGCCGAGATCTTCCTCGATCCTCCCCTGTTCAAGGGATGGGAGGGCGTCGCGCTCAGGGCCGAGCTGGCCGACCGGCTCGACACCACGGTGATCATGGAGAAGGACTCCACCGCGGCGGCGATCGGCGAGCGCTGGCTGGGCGCCGCCGATCGCGCGGGCGACTTCGTCTACCTCTACCTTGGAACCGGCGCGGGCAGCGGCGCCTTCCTCAACGGCGACATCTACCGCGGCACCACGGGCAACGCCGGCGAGGTGGGCAGCCTGTGCGCGATCAACACCGGATCGATGACGACGCAGGGCGGCCCTGGCAGCGTCCCCGAATGCGCCCCGATGTCGGCGGTGGTGGACCGTGCCATGACCGCTGGCCTGGTGGTCCCCCAGGGGGACGGCGCGTACGAGTGGGTCTGCGCGGCGGCGGCGCGTGGCGACGTCCGCGCGGTCGGCGTGCTGGAGGAGGTGGCCGGCGTGCTCGGGCTCGGCGCGGTGGGCTTCATCGACCTGCTCGACGTCGACCTCATCATCGTCGGTGGCCCGGCCGTGCTGCCCCCTGTGGCGGAGATCTACCGCCGAGAGATCTCCGCCGCCGTCAACCGCTTTCCCCTCGCTCGGCACGTGCGAGAGGTGCACGTCGCCCAGTCCCGGCTCAACGAGGCGGCGGCCGCGGTGGGCGCGGCGTCGAGCGTGTTCCACGAGGCGTTCACGCCGAGCCTGAACTCGCGGGTACGGTCGGCACCCCGCACCTGACGCGGTCGTTACGAGCATTGACATAGTCAATCCATTGGATTTACATAGCCGTCACAGAAGCCGCCGCCATAAGGCGTCTTCTCGGCGACACCGCGTGGTCCGGCCGTGCCTCGCCTGACCACGCAGACCTCGCGCGCGGTCCATCGTTTGCTGTCCCTCACCCCCCAGCGAAGGCGAATCGTGGATAGACGCCGTAAACCTCACCTGCCACTGATCCTCGTCATCTCCCTCCTGGTCACCGTCCTGTGGTGGCCCACGACCTCCGCCGAGGCCGCTGCCAACCCGACGCTGAAGAACAGGGTCTACGCCGGCTACCAGGGCTGGTTCAACGCCCCCGGTGACGGGTCGGCGCTCAACGCCTGGAGACATTGGGCCGGCTCCCTGCCGGCGCCGGGGAACCAGACCTTCGAGCTCTACCCTGACATGAGCCAGTACCCCACCTCGCCCACGTTCCGGACGGGGTACGCGCCCCTGGGCAACGGCAAGCCCGCGACGCTCTTCTCCTCCTACTCGACGGCCGTCGTGGACCAGCACTTCAAGTGGATGAAGCAGTACGGCATCGACGGAGCGGCGCTGCAGCGCTTCGGCAGCGACATCGTCAACCCCACGGCGGCCAGGGCGCTCGACCGCAACGCGATCACTGTCAAAGCCAAGACCGCGGCCGAGACGCACGGTCGCGGCTTCTACATCGAATACGACGTCAGCGGCCTGACCGATGCCAACGTGGAGCAGGTGCTCAAGGCCGACTGGACGAACGTGATCACCGGCAGCCTGCACCTGACCGACTCCCCGGCCTACGCGAAGGAGAACGGCAAGCCCGTCGTCGAGATCTGGGGCTTCGGCTTCACGAACCGGCCGGGCACGGCCGAGCAGGCCGCGCGCATCGTGCAGTGGTTCAAGAGCCAGGGCGTGTACGTCGTCGGAGGGGTCCCGCGCGGCTGGCGCACCGACGCCAATGCCAAGCCCGGCTTCGCCCCGGTGTACCGGACGTTCGACATGATCTCGCCGTGGATGGTCGGCAGCTCGGGCGACACGGCGGCCCAGATCGCCGACGACGTCGCGGCGCTGAAGGCGACCGGCCAGGACTACCTACCGGTCATCTACCCGGGCTTCGCCTGGTCCAACTGGAAGGACGGCCCGCGCAACGAGATCCCGCGGCGAAACGGGGACTGGCTCTGGCAGCAGGCCGTCAACGTTCGCAGGGCGGGGGTCACGCAGGCCTTCATCGCCATGTTCGACGAGTACGACGAGGCCACCGCAATCGCACCGGCCGCTGAGGACTCCTCGATGATTCCGACCGACCAGTACTTCCAGACCACCGGCACCGACGGCAAGTACGTCTCCTCCGACTTCTACCTGCGCCTGTCGGGCAAGGCCACCCGCATGATCACGGGTCAGGACCCGCTCGTCAGCCAGGTGCCCATCCCCCTAGCCACCGGTCCCGTCTTCTTCCGCACCAGCGTCGAGAAGGACACCGACGCCCAGCCGACCTGGACCAGCACCCCGGTCCCCGGCGGCACGGCGAACGTCGCAGGCCCCGGCGGCACCGGATCACCCACTCTTGCCGTCGTGACAGGCCAGGACAACCAGGTGGGGCAGTCGGCACTGGCGGCCAGGGGCAGCACCGTGACGACCGCGCACTCCTACGCCTACTTCCAGGTGTTTGACGTCAACGTCCCGGTGACCGGCGCGACCACACTGTCCTACGCGTTCCTGCCGAAGGACACGGCCGGGCGGTACGTCGCGGTCGACTTCCTGATGACGGACGGATCCACCCTGCGAGACAGCTCCGCGACCACGACGACGGGTGTGGACATGCACCCCGCGGCGCCCAAGGGCCAGGTCGGTACATGGACGAGGATCCAGAGCAACGTCGGCACGGCGTTGAACGGCAAGGTCATCGACAAGATCCTCGTCGGCTACGACCGGCGCGGGGCGACGGGCGACTTCAACGCCTTCATCGACGACATCACCGTCTCCACCAGCTGATCAGCGCCATCATGACCGCCCGCTCGCCCGTGCTGAGGCGCGGGCGGTCATGCGCCGGCGGACTGTACCGTGAGCAAGGGGCCGCGCGGCGCGCCCTTGCGCCGTTCCAGCCGTACCTCGAACCGGCTCAGATCACCTCGGTGCGAGGCGACGAAGTATTCGACGGGCCGGCCGTCCGGTGCGTACGACGTACTGGACAGCAGGAGGATCGGGCTGTCGCGGCGGATTTCCAGTGCCCGCGCCACCGGCGCGGGCGCGGGCACGGCCTCCACGCGCCGTCGCCCCCAGGAGATCTCGATCCCGTACGTGTCCTCCAGCAGCGCGTACAGCGACTGGTGGGTCAGGTCCTCCTCCAGGAGCCGAGGGCACATCGTGTACGGCAGGTACGTCACCACCACGACCCAGGGGATCTCATCCACGAACCGCAACCGGTCGAGCACAATGACCGGATCGCCCGGGGCGATCGACAACTCGGCGGCGACCTCGGGCGTGGCCGGGACCCGGTCGAGGAGGCGCACGTCGCTGCGCATTGTGCCGCCGCGCGAGGTGACGTCTTCGTGCAGGCCGGTGAGGGTCTGGACGAGACGCTCGGAGGTCTTGGGCGGCGCGACGAACGACCCTTGTCCCTTCCTGCGCACGATGCGCCCGCTGATCTCCAGCTCGCGCAGCGCCTGCCTGACCACGGTCCTGGACACGCCGTACGCGTCGCAGAGCTCGCTCTCGCTGGGCAGCCGGTCGCCCGCGCGGTGCGCTCCCGAGTCCATGTCCTGGATGAGGGCCTGCTGGAGCTGGTAGTACATCGGGACGAAAGACTCCCGGTCCAGCCGCTGTCGTGTCATGACTCCCCTGAGGTGTGTGCGATCGTGTCGAGCCGGGCGAATGTCTCCTCGCCGATCGTGATCCCGAAGACGCCGCCGATGTGGTCGGTCCAGCCGTGCAGGAAGTAGCGCCACCCGTCCGCCACGCGCAGCCCCCGCCGAGCGGCCTGGCGCCTGGCCTGGCGCAGGAAGTCGAGCGGCCCCCGGTAGTTCAGCTCCCAGACGACGGCCCGGCGGGGGAACAGCGCGGCGTCGCCGATCGGCGAGCCCGGCCGGTCCTTGCCCATGCCGGTGGCATTGACCACGAGCGAGCCGTCGGGCAGGCCGGCGAGCAGGTCGTCGCCCGACGGCGCGCATCGCGCGTCCACCGGCGCCCCGAGGATGGCCGCCACGTCGCGTACCCTGCGCAGCCGCTCTGGCACCACGTCCGTCACCACCAGGCGCTCCGGCCGGTCGGCGTGACGTTCCAGCAGCAGGACGGCGATCGCCAGCCCGGCCCCGCCGGCGCCGAGACACAGCGCGTGTCCGCCGGTCCTCGCGAAGTGGCTTGGAGGCAGCAGCTCGCGCAGAGCGCGGGCCGCCGTCACGACGTCCCTGGCCGCGCCCAGCAGTCGCCCCTCCCGCTTAGTGATGAGGGAGATCTCCCCGCACAGCCGGGCGTAGTCGTCGAGCTCGTCGAACAGGTCGGCCGCGGCGGCATGGACGCCGGTCTTGTGGCTGGTGATCAGGGCGCCGCAGGTGTGCGGGTCCGCGACGAGGTCGGCCACCGCGGCGCGGTAGGTCTCCGGCGGGCTGCCGAGCGGCAGGTCCTGCCCGATCAGGCGGGCGGCAGGCAGCCCAAGGGCACGGACCCAGCGGGGGAACAGGGCCTGGATCGACGATCGCGAGGTCGTGACGCCGAGAAACCGCATGATGTCGGGGCCGGTGCGGGCCTCGGCGGCATCCCGGGACAAAATTTCAATGCTCATTGAACCACGGCTCCAGCCGGGCGTAGGCGTCGAGGAAGCGGTGATACTGCGGAATGTATCGCTCGTGGGCGATCTTGTCCGGCATGATTGGCGGCTCGGCGGCCGAGAGCGCCGGCGCGATGCCGAAGCCGTCGAAGACGCCCATCGCGATTCCGCCCACGATCGCCGCGCCCAGGCTGTTGGCCTCGACGATCGTACGGCGGCGCACCGGCAGGCCCCAGACGTCGGCCAGCACGTGCAGCACCTCGCCGGCCACGGCCGCGCCGCCGACGGCATCGATGCGCTCGATCGCGGTGCCGTTGCCGGCGAAGGCCCGCAGCCCGGTCAGGAGGTTCATGGCCACGCCTTCCAGCACGGCCCTGAACAGGTGGGCGCGCTCGTGGTGGCGGGCCAGGCCGATGAAGGCGGCGCGTGCCTTGGGATTCCAGTACGGCGAGCGCTCCCCGAGCAGGTGGGGCAGGAAGAACAGGCCGTCACCGGCGGCCTCGACCTTGATGGCGGCCTGGAGCAGGTCGGCGTGCGGCTCGGCGAGTAGCTCGCTGATCCACTCCAGCGACCCGCCGCCGGCCTGCATGGTGGCGGTGGGCACGAAACGGCCGGGCACGACGTGGTTGAACGTCATCGTGCGCATGCGGGGGTCGAGCAGGGGCTCGTCGGCGGCTAGCGAGATCCAGGAGGAGGAGCCCAGGTAGGTGTAGGCGGAGCCGGGCGCCACCACGCCCGCGCCCGCCGCCGCGCACGGCCCGTCACCGCCGCCGATCACGACGGGGGTGCCCTGGGCGAGCCCGGTGAGCGCAGCCGCCTCGGACGTGACATGCCCGATCACGGTGGTGGACGGGACGACCTCCGGCCACAACGCCATCGGCACGTCGGCGGCGGCCAGGATCTCCTCCGACCAGGCGCCAGCCTTCTGGTCGAAGGCGTTGGTGCTGGATGCGTCGGACGGGTCGGTCGCCAGGTGACCGGTCAGCCGGTACGCGACGAAATCCTTGGCCTGCACGATTACGCGCGTCGCGGCGTAGGCGGCCGGCTCGTGCTCACGCACCCAGAGCACCTTCGTCAGCGAGTACGTGGCGTTGAGTCGGTGGCCGGTCAGCTCGTAGACCCTGGCCATCGGGATCCGGCCGAGGAGAGGCTCGCACTGGCCGGCGGAGCGGGTGTCGGCCCAGATGATCGCCGGGCGCACCGGCTCGCCGGTGCCGTCGAGGAAGACCGCGCCCATCATCTGACCGGAGAATGACACGCAGGTGATTTTCGCCGGGTCCGTGCCTGTCTGCTCCAGCAGCTCCCGGGTCGAGCGGATCACGGCGTCCCACCAGTCGAGCGGAGACTGTTCAGCCCGGCCGCCGGATCCGAACACGGTGGGGTAACGAGCGGTGGTCGCCGCCTTGAGTGCGCCGTCGTCGCCGAACATCGCCGCCTTGTCGCCGGTGGTGCCGAGGTCATGGGTGAGGATCATCTGCCGCTCCGGGTGGGCTGGGATGGCCCCAACTTTAGACATCCGGCGGTAGACCCTTGCCTAACATCCTAGCATCCTGTAATTACAAGTGATGTCCATATTGTCGTTACAGGGACAGGTAAATGATCGAGGTTTGTAACCCTGGCACCGGGGAGTTGCTCGGCGAGGTCGAGTCGTTCACCGAGGAACGCGTGGCGAGTGTGGTGGACACCGCGCAGGCCGGCCAGCAGGAGATGGCCGCATTACCAGCGTACGAGCGCGAATCCCTCCTGCGGCGGGTGGCGGACCTCGTCGAGACGGAGTCGGAGAGCCTTGCGCGACTGCTGGCGGCCGAGAACGGCAAGCCCATTGCGCAGACGCGGGGCGAGGTGGAAGCCGCCGTACGCATCTTCCGCGGCTACGCGGGCGAGGCGACCAGGTTGTTCGGCAGGCAGATCCCGCTGGACGCCGTGCCCGGGCTGGAGCGACATCTCGCGGTGACCATGCGAGAGCCGCTCGGTGTCGTGGCGGCCATCGTGCCGTTCAACTATCCCGTGGAGCTCTACGCCCACAAGGCCGCCGCAGCGCTCGCCGCAGGCAACGCCGTGGTCGCGCAGCCGCCCGCGCGATGCCCGCTCGCCGTGCTGCGCGTGGCCGAGTTGGTCGCGCAGGCCGGCGCGCCGCCGCACGCGCACCAGGTGGTCACCGGCGGCGTACGCGTGTCCCAGCTCCTCGCCGAGTTGCCCGGCATCGTGGCGGTGTCGTTGACCGGTAGCACGGTGGCCGGCAGGGAGCTGGCCAGACGCGGAGCGGACACGCTGAAGAAGGTCTTCCTGGAGCTCGGCGGTAACGACGCCCTGATCGTTTGCGCCGACGCCGACCTGGGCGAGGCCGCCCGCGCCGTCGTACTCGGACGCCTGGCCAGGGGCAATGGGCAGATCTGCTGCGCCGTCAAGCGTGTCTACGCCGAGCAGGCCGTCTACGGGGAGTTCGTGGAGGCGCTGCTGGAGCAGACACGCAAGCTCACCGTCGGCGACCAGATGCTGGAGTCGACCGATGTCGGCCCGCTGATCGCGCAGGAGGCGGCCGAGCGGGTCGAGGCGGCCGTGCACCGGCTCGTTTCCGACGGGGCCACGCTGGTCACCGGCGGCGGCAGGCGAGAGGCGTTCTACGACCCGGCCGTGCTGTCCGACGTGCCGGTCTCCAGCGAGGCGTTCGCCGAGGAGATCTTCGGGCCCGTCGCCCCGGTGGCCTCCTTCACCGACCCCATGGAGGCGGTGCGGCTGGCCAACGACTCGCCGTACGGGCTGCAGGCGGCGGTCTTCACCCGCGATATCTCCCGCGCGTTCACGATCGCGAGCAAGCTCGACGTCGGCAGCGTGGTGATCAACGGGTCCACCGCGCTGCGAGCAGAGAACCTGCCGTTCGGCGGCACGAAGGCCACCGGCGGCCATCGGGAGGGCGTGCACGACACCGCGCTGGAGTTCACCCGCCAGAAGACAGTCATCGTCATGGAGGCGTTCGAATGAGCCTCGTGCTGCGTGGTGTCACCAAGGACTACGCAGGCGTCGGGGTACTCCACGGGATCGACCTGGAGGGGCGCTTCGGCGAGGTGTTGGCCGTGGTGGGCGCCAACGGGGCGGGCAAGTCGACCCTGATCAAGATCCTGTCCGGGGCCGAGCCGATGAGCGTGGGGGAGATGTGGATCGACGGCGGGCACGTACGGCTGCGATCCCCGCACGACGCGCACGAGCGAGGCATCAGGACCGTCTACCAGGAGCTGACGCTGGTGCCCGGGCTGTCGGTCACCGAGAACCTGCTGATGGGCGACTTCCCCCGGCGGCGCGGTCTCATCGACTGGCCCGCCGCGCACGCCAGAACCGCCGAGTTGCTGGAGTCGATCGGGTTCCGCACAATCGACCCGCGCACGCCCGCGAAGCAGCTGACCATAGCCCGCCAGCAGATGGTCGAGATCGCCAAGGCGCTGGTGAAAGAGCCGCGCGTGCTGATCCTTGACGAGCCGTCGGCCGTGCTCTCGGGGCACGACCTCGACTCATTGTTCGCGCTGATCCGGCGGCTGCGGGAGCGCGGCGTTCTGGTGATCTACGTCTCGCACCGGCTGACCGAGGTGCTCGACATGGCCACCTCCATCGTGGTGATCAAGGACGGCCGGGTCATCGAGACGACCGAGCCGGCGCGAACGAGCGAGAACGACCTCATCAGGCTCATGGCAGGCAGGCGGCTGGAGCAGATCTATCCCGGCCGCCGTTCCGAGCCCGGCCAGACCCGGCTCCAGGTTTCCGGGCTCACCAGGACGGGCGAGTTCCAGGACGTGTCGTTCACGCTGCGGGCGGGCGAGATCGTGGGCATGTTCGGACTGGTCGGGTCGGGTCGCAGCGAGCTGGCCCGGTGCGTGTTCGGCGTCGAGCCGGCCACCGCGGGCAGCGGTGCGTACTCCTCTCCTGCCGAGGCCATCGCGGCCGGGCTCGCGCTGGTCACCGAGGACCGCAAGCGCACCGGGCTCGTGCTCGGCATGTCGGTGCGCGACAACATCGCGCTCACCACGCTCAAGGGGCCGTTCATCGACCTGGCCAAGCAGCGCGACGAGATAGGCGGCATGATCGGGCGGCTGGGCATCCAGCCGGTCGGCTGCGCGCCCATGGTGGTGGAGCACCTGAGCGGCGGGAACCAGCAGAAGGCGGTGCTGGCCAAGTGGCTGCTCAAGGGCCCGCGCGTGCTGCTGCTGGACGAGCCCACCCGCGGCGTGGACATGGCCACCCGCGTGGAGATCTACCGCATGATCGACGCGCTCGCCCGAGAAGGCGTGGCGGTGCTGCTCATCTCCTCCGACCTCACTGAGGTGATCGGGGCGAGCGACCGCGTGCTCGTGATGGCGCACGGCCGGATCGTCGGCGAGTTGCGCTCCGATGAGACCAGCGAGGACGAGGTCCTCGCTTATTCGATGGGAACCCCCACATGACCGTCGCCTCCCCCCGCCTCGTACTGCGGGGACGGGACATCACAGCCGAGGCGATCTCCGCGTCCGTCGTCGTCCTGCTGATTGTGGTGGCCGCCACGACGTCCGACACCTTCCTCACCCCGGTCAACCTCACCAACCTGCTCAAGCAGATGGTCACGACGGGCCTGCTGGCCTTCGGCATGCTGGTGGTGATCCTCACCGGCGGCATCGACCTGTCGGTCGGCTCCGTGGTCGCCTTCTCCGGCATCCTCGCCGCCGGTCTGGCCGCAGGGCTGCCCATCCCCGTCGCGATGGCCGTGGGCGTGACGGCCGGCATCGCGTTCGGGCTGATCAACGGCGTGCTGGTGGCACGGTTCGCGCTCGCGCCGTTCGTGGTGACGCTGGCCGCGCTCACCACGATCCGCGGCCTGGCGTTCGTCTACTCCGAGGTACCCGTCACTCCGGAGGACCCGGCGTTCCTCGCACTCGGCTCGACCATGCTCGGCCCGATCCCGCTCATCACGCTCATTATGGCGATCGTCTTCATCGCCGGCGGCGTGTTCCTGACCCGCACCCCCGCCGGCCGGTCCATCATCGCGATCGGCGGCAACGCCGAGACCGTGCGGCTGGCCGGCATCAACGTCCGCAAGCACGTGGTCTTCGCGTACGCGATCAGCGGCGCCTGCGCCGGGCTGGCCGGGGTGGTCCTGGCCAGCCGCGTCGGCATCGCACAGCCCAGCGTCGGCGTGGCCTTCGAACTCGACGCGATCGCCGCCTGCGTCATCGGCGGCGCCAGCCTGTCGGGCGGGCGCGGCTCGGTCCGGGCGACGTTCGGCGGTGTGCTCGTCCTGGTTCTCATCAACAACCTGCTCAACCTGTACGGCGTACAGAGCTTCTGGCAGCAGGTGCTCAAGGGCTTGATCATCATCGTCGTCATCCTCGTCCGGAGAAAATGATGAAGCTACGAATTCTCATCCTCGCCTGCTGCCTCGCCCTCACCTCCTGTTCCTCCGGGAGCGGCCAGGACGACGGCACCCACACCATCGGCGTCGCCAGCTTCCTGCTCAGCGGCCCCTACTTCAGCGGCATGGACAAGGCCATCACCGCCCAGGCCAAGAAGAAGGGGAACGTCGAGATCATCAGCACCGACGCCAACGGCGACGCCGCCAAGCTGACCTCCAACGTCGAGGACCTGCTCAGCAAGAACGTTGACGCGATAATCATCTCCGGAGGCCCGCTGGAGTCGGCGCCCGCCGCACTCAACGCCATCAAGCAAGCAGGCAAGCCCGTCGTGCTGGTCGACCGCAAGTTCGCCACCGGCGAGTACACAAGCTGGATCGGCCCCGACAACAAGGCGATCGGCGTGCAGGACGGCCAGTTCCTGGCCAAGCAGCTGGCCGACGGCGGCAAGGTCGGCATCATCAAGGGCGGGCCGGCCGACAACACGATCGGCCTGGCCCGTACCGAAGGGCTGAAATCGATACTCGGCACCGCCCAGGGCATCACCCTCGTCGAGGCCCCCGACTTCGGCAACTGGAGCTCCGACGGCGGCCTGTCGGTCATGGAAAGCCTGCTGGCCCAGCACGGCGACCTCAAGGCCGTCTTCTGCGAGAACGACGCGATGTGCCTGGGCGCGCAGCGAGCCATCGCCGACGCCGGCAAGACCGAACAGATCGTCCTGGCGGGGGTGGACGGCCAGAACGAAGCACTCAAGGCGATCCAGGACGGCACGAACTATATGGTCACCGGCCTCAACGACGCCGACGTGATCGGCAGCAAGGGACTCGACCGGGCCGTCGAGATCCTCGGCGGCGCGCAGGTGGAAAAGGACACCGTCGTGCCGTCACCCATGGTCACCAAGGAGAACGCGGCCCAGTACTACGACCCCAACGGCACCTTCTAACCCCCGGAGGAAACCTTGCCACGAAAACTCGCGACCCGCGGCGTTCTGGCCCTTGTGCTAGCCATGACGCCGATGGCTATCCACCCGCCCGCCGAGGCCAAGGCCGGCTGGCGGCTGCTGTACCAGGAGAACTTCGCCAAGCCTCTCGGCGACGCCCCTTGGGCCAAGGAGACGTACGCCAAGCCGTTCGACACGATCATGGACGACGCGGGCCAGTGGTACCAGAACGACTACGGACCGGCATGGAACACCGCGTTCGAGTCGTTCGACACCTACCGCAAGGAATTCAAGGTCGGCAAGGACGGCTGGCTGACCGCGTCGCTGTCGGCCCGCGACTGGAACAAGGACGGCGTGATCGAGTCGCCGCCCTCCATCACCAGAAAGGTGATCAAGGGCGGGCCGGTGGCCGAGCTCAAAGTGCCCGACCACACCGGTGGCGCGATCTTCCGCCCGACGAACGCACTGCCCGACGAGTACCGGGTCGAGTACAAACTGAAGACCATCGACTTCGGCGGCAAGCGTAACGGCACGATCGAGTACGACGGCCGCATCAACGGCTACTCAACCGAAGGCTGCAAGACCCAGCACCCCTGGGGCGAGGGATCGCGCAGCCCGGGCTGGAACGGCGACGCAGCCTCTCCCTACTGTGACTGGCAGGACGTCCGCGCGGGCCGCTACGGCTACAACGGCTTTCACTTCATGACGATCGTGGACTTCGCCAACCCCGCGCCGCGCAACAACCACTTCTGGCACTATCGCCGCAAGGTGCTGATGGACTCCTTCTCCCAGCACCCCGACCGAGTCGGCACCGGCACCGGCGGCCGCGTCTGCGACTCCAACACCGGCCACTACTACAACTACAGAGACAGCGGCTTCAACACGGTCAACATGTGGATCAGCGGCATGCCCAACTGGCAGCCCGGCCAGGGCGGCCTGGCAGGCAACTCCCAGTGGTTCATGACCACCTGCTCCGGCGGGGTGGCCGAGCGGCAACTCTCCTCGGCCGCCGAGCTGCAGCCCGAGCTCATGCCCAACGAGTACTACACCTTCGCGATCGAACGTGACGAGACCGGCTACACCCTGGAGGCCAGCGGCAACTTCGCCCGGGTGGGGAAGAAGACCATCCGCTTCCACCGGCCGTTCGTCGTCGACGACGTCCCCATCTGGCACTACAACGTCAAACCGGAGGAATACGACGGCCGCTTCAACGGCGACCTCGTGCAAAACGATAGCAATGGCAGCGCGACCTGGCCCGACCAGTGGCCGGCCGGGTCCGCCTACCCCGACTACTTCGTGATCGGCGACCTCTACACCAACGTGTACGAGGGCAGCGCCAGCCTGACCGACATCCGGCTCTACGTGCCGAAGTAGGCAGTGCGGCCCTCGCCGGGTACGGGAACTGGTCAGCGTCTTGACCTGCAAGTGCCCGGCCGGGACCGTCCGGGCACCGCATGGCACCTGGGGCTACGGGTCTGAGGAGCACAGATCGTGGAGGCACACGTCGCTGAGGCGACCACGTCGAACGTTCTCATACGCGTAGGGGACGAGTGGGCCACGCCGCCGGTCACCGAGGACATCCTTGAGGGGATCACCCGCCGCCAGATCATGGACCTGCTCCGTGAAGACTTCGGCGTTACCGTCACCCAGCGTCGCATTCACCGCTCCGAGCTGTACGCGTGCGACGAGGCCCTTTCACCGCCTCACAGCCCAGCCCAGCGCAGGCCTGCGGCCGCTGCGGGTCCAACCATGCCCGCTGACGATGAGGAGCAGGACTGAGGCCGGCTTCCACCGAGGTGTAACCGAGTTCGAGCAGAGCACCTTCAGCATCACGGAATTGCGAATATGCGTAATTTAGTACATCCTATATCCGTGAGTTTTCTGACGCAGGAGGTCTGGTGAGTCAGTCGTTCGTCGCCGCCGTGCAGGAGCGGGCTGCACGCGCGCGGGCAGCGCTGGAGGCCGTTCGCGATGACGGCGATGCCGACCAGGTCCTCCAGGCCGAAGTGGCGTGGGAGGACGTGCAGCGCTTCGCGCGGCGCCACGGCGTCCCCATCGACTCGCCGGCCGAGGCGCCCGGCGCCGCCAGCCAAGCGGACGGGCGAGCGTGATGAATTCCGTTCCCTTGTATGAGGCCAAGGCCGAGCTGTTTCGGCTGCTGGGTCATCCGGTACGGATCCGGGTGCTGGAACTGCTGCAGGAGGGCCCCCGGCCGGTCCGGGACCTGCTGGCCGCTATCGAGGTGGAGGCGACCGGGTTGTCGCAGCATCTGGCCGTGTTGCGCCGCTCGGGCATGGTCACCGCGCACCGCGACGGCTCCACCGTCGTCTACAGCCTGTCCGGCGGGGATGTGGCCGAACTGCTGCGCGCCGGCCGCCAACTGCTCACCCACAAGCTGGCCGGTCAGCACGAGCTGCTCGATGAGCTGTTGAAGGCGCAGGCCGGTTCGGCAACTGGTCCGGGAGCGGGCGCGGCGTGAGCTCCATGCTGTCCTCGGGCTGGGCCCGGGTGCGTTCGGTGCTGCCCACGCGTGATGAGCTGGCCACCATGGGCCGTCGTCCGCGCCGTGATCTGCTGGCCGGGTTGACGGTGGCGGTCGTGGCGTTGCCGCTGGCGCTGGGGTTCGGTATCTCCTCGGGGATGGGTGCGGCGGCGGGGCTGGCCACCGCGGTGGTCGCGGGCGCGCTGGCCGCCGTCTTCGGCGGCTCCGGGCTGCAGGTGTCCGGCCCGACCGGGGCGATGACCGTGGTGCTGGTGCCGATCGTGCACTCCTACGGCGCCTCGGGCGTGTTGACGGTGGGGATGCTGGCCGGGTTGATGCTGATCGCGTTGGCGCTGGTCCGGGCGGGCCGGTACATGGCGCTGGTGCCCGCGCCGGTGGTGGAGGGCTTCACCCTCGGCATCGCCTGCGTCATCGCGTTGCAGCAGGTCCCCTCCGCGCTCGGCGTGCCGACACCGGAGGGCGACCGGGTGCTGGTGGTGGCCTGGCACGCCGTACAAGCCTTCCTGGCCAGCCCGTCGTGGTGGGCGCCGGTGACCGCGCTGGCCGTGGCCGTCCTCATGCTGGCCGGTGCCCGCTGGCGGCCTACGGTGCCGTTCTCGCTACTGACGGTGGTCGCGGTCACCGTGGTAGCGGAACTGGCGCAGGCGCCGCTGGTGCGGATCGGTGCGCTGCCCGCCGGGCTACCCGCGCCGTCACTGGGCTTCCTCGATCCGGCTGCCCTCAGCTCGCTGCTTGCCCCCGCAGTAGCGGTGGCCGCGCTTGCCGCGCTGGAGTCGCTGCTGTCGGCGGCGGTGGCCGATGGCATGAGCGTCAACCACAAGCACGACCCAGACCGCGAGCTGTTCGGCCAGGGCCTGGCCAACCTGTTCACCCCGCTGTTCGGCGGTGTCCCGGCGACCGGCGCCATCGCTCGCACCGCGGTCAACGTGCGCTCCGGCGCCACATCCCGGCTGGCCGCGCTCGCCCACGCCGCGATCCTCGCTGCGATCGTCTACGCGGCGGCCGACCTGGTCGCCCGGATCCCGCTGGCCGCGCTGGCCGGAGTACTGCTGGCCACCGCGGTGCGGATGGTCGAGGCGGGCTCCGTCAAGGCGATGGCCCGCGCCACCCGGGGCGACGCCGTCGTCCTGGCACTGACCGCGCTGGCCACCCTGGCCCTGGACCTGGTCCAGGCGGTCATCCTCGGACTGATCGTGGCCGGCGCGCTCGCATTGCGCGCCATCGCCCGCAACGTCCGCCTGGATGAGACACCGATCCGCGCCGACCTGCCCGGTGATCACACCGAGCAGGAGCACGCGCTGCTGGCCGAGCACATCATCGCCTATCGGCTGGACGGGCCGCTGTTCTTCGCCGCTGCCCACCGCTTCCTGCTGGAACTGTCCGAGGTCGCGACGGTGTCCGTGGTGATCTTGCGCATGTCGCGCGTCACCACCGTCGACGCCAGCGGCGCGCTCATCCTGGGCGACGCCATCACCCGGCTGGAACGCCGCGGCATCACCGTGTACGTTTCCGGCATCCGCGACGGCCACCACCAGGCGCTGCACGCTCTGGGCGTGATCGCCCGGCTCGATGCGGCTGGGCACGTGTTCGCCTCCACCCCCGAGGCGATCGCAGCCGCCCGCAACCACCTGCACCGTCATGGAGTGCTGGACACCGTCCCCGCCCAGGAGCCAAAAGAGGAACTCAGGACCCCCTGAGGTTCCAGTTCACGCTCAAGGAATGCCCGGAGAGTGTCCGATGATTCGTACGGCCAAGGGAGGCTGAACGTACATTCGGCGGGTGACCGGCACCCACGCGCCGGGTGGTGGGGTCGATGTCGCCGTCCGCCGGCACTCTGGGGCCGGAGGTGGGAGCGCGCCGGCGCGTCGGCGGAGTCGAGCCAGCCGACTGTGTGCGAAGAACGGGTTGCGGTCGGCCGGACGCCCGGCGACCCCCTCCCGGTCCCCGCAACAAGTGACGAGCAGGAGCTGGAGAGGGGAGTAGTGGTCACACGTTCGGCATAGTTCGCGAACTCTGTGGCTCAGAGAAGGTGCCGCAGTGCTGTTGATCTGCCCTAGTCTCGTCGGTGTGGGGAGGCCCGAGGGGAGCCGGGGTGGGAGCTCCGAAAATGTCGTTACTGAGTTGAGCGCGGTACTTGAGCGCATCACCTATGCCGATGAGACCAGCGGCTACACGATCGCGCGGGTGGCGACCGAGCGTTCCGGCGCGGAACTGCTGACGGTCGTCGGCCCGCTGCTCGGCGCGCAGGTCGGGGAGTCCCTGCGGTTGCGGGGCCGCTGGACGTCGCATCCCCGCTACGGCCGCCAGTTCGAGGTGTGGTCCTACACGACGGTGTTGCCGGCCACCGTGCAGGGCATCCGGCGTTATCTCGGCTCCGGGCTGATCAAGGGCATCGGCCCGAAGATGGCCGAGCGGATCGTCGACCATTTCGGGCTCGACACGCTGGAGGTCATCGAGCAGGAGCCGGGGCGCCTGGCCGAGGTGCCGGGGCTGGGTCCCAAGCGGACGAGGATGATTGCCGCCGCCTGGGAGGAACAGAAGATCATCAAAGAGGTGATGATCTTCCTGCAGGGGGTCGGGGTGTCCACCTCGATCGCGGTGCGCATCTTCAAACAGTACGGCGAGTCATCCATCGACATCGTCAGGACGCAGCCGTACAAACTGGCCGACGACGTGTGGGGGATCGGCTTCAAGACGGCCGACACCATCGCGCAGGCGGTCGGCATCCCGCACGACAGCCCGGAGCGGGTCATGGCGGGGCTGCGCTACACGCTGTCGCAGGCCGCCGACGACGGCCACTGCTACCTGCCGGCCCCCAACCTGGTGGGGGACGCGGTGAAGATCCTGGAGGTGCCAGCCGACCTGGTGGCGGTGTGCCTGGAGGAGCTGGTGGCGGCCGAGGGGGTGGTACGCGAGCAGATCCCCGCGGGCGACAACGTGGTGCCGGCCGTCTACCTGCCGCCGTTCCACCGTGCCGAGCTGTCGCTGGCCTTGGGCCTGCTGGGATTGCTGCGCAACGGCCATGACCGGCTCAAGACGTTCGCCGATGTGGACTGGGAGCGGGCCGAGCAGTGGCTGCGCGGTCAGACGGGCGCCGAGCTGGCGCCCGAGCAGCGCCAGGCGGTGCGCCTGGCACTGACGGAGAAGGTCGCGGTGCTGACCGGCGGGCCGGGCTGCGGCAAGAGCTTCACCGTACGCTCGATCGTGCTGCTGGCCAGGGCCAAGCGCGCCCGGGTGATCCTGGCGGCGCCGACGGGCCGGGCGGCCAAGCGGCTGGCGGAGCTGACCGGTCACGAGGCCACCACGGTGCACCGGCTGCTGCAGCTGCGGCCCGGTGGCGATGCGACCTTCGACCGCGACAACCCGCTGGACGCCGACCTCGTCGTGGTCGACGAGGCGTCGATGCTGGACCTGCTGCTGGCCAACAAGCTGGTCAAGGCGGTCGCCCCCGGCGCGCACCTGCTGTTCGTGGGCGACGTCGACCAGCTGCCGTCGGTCGGCGCCGGTGAGGTGCTCAAGGACCTGCTGGCCGCCGAGGAGGTGCCGCGGGTGCGGCTGACGCAGATCTTCCGCCAGGCGCAGGAGTCGGGCGTCGTGGTCAACGCCCACCGGGTCAACACCGGCCACCACCCCGTCCTGGAAGGCATGTCGGACTTCTTCCTGTTCCCGTGCGAGGAGCCGGAGGAGATCGCCGCGCTGACGGTCGACGTGGTCGCCCGCCGCATCCCGCGGCGCTTCCGTCTCGATCCGCGGCGCGACGTCCAGGTGCTGGCGCCGATGCACCGGGGCGCGGCCGGGGCGGGCGCGCTCAACCTCGCCCTGCAGGAGGCTCTGACGCCCGCCCGCGAGGGCATGCCGGAACGCCGTTACGGCGGCCGCGTCTTCCGCGTCGGCGACAAGGTCACTCAGCTGCGCAACAACTACGACAAGGGCGCCGCCGGGGTGTTCAACGGGACGGTGGGCCTCGTCACCGACATCCGTCCCGACGAGCACAAGCTGACCGTCCTGACCGACGAGGACGAGCCGGTCGAGTACGCCTTCGACGAGCTGGACGAGTTGGCCCACGCCTACGCGGTCTCCATCCACCGTTCGCAGGGCAGCGAATATCCCGCCGTCGTCATCCCGCTGGCGACCAGCGCCTGGATGATGTTGCAACGCAATCTGCTCTACACCGCCATCACGCGCGCCAAGAAGCTCGTCGTGATCGTCGGCTCGCGCCGGGCTCTGGCCCAGGCGGTGCGCACCCGGGGGGCGGGACGCCGGCACACCGGTCTGACACACCGCCTTACACCGCGCTGACCTGCGTTGATCAACCGCGCAGAAGTGATTGAAATGTGACCGAACTCTCCTAAATCATTCGTCGTCTTACATGCAGGAGCATTATGGTTTTTGGGGTGCCTTTGGTGCCCTGATGGGAAAGGACTGTCTTGAACGCTGCGCCTGCTTGGAGGAAGCCCGCCACCGCGTTCGCGCTGCTCACCGCCGCGGCGCTGACGGCCTCATGCTCCGGCGGCGGCGCCTCGGGCACACGCGAGGCGCCCGAGGCCACCACGTCGGCCACCCCGCAGGCACCGACCATCAAGATCTCACCCGCCGAGGGCAGCACCAAGGTCAAACCGGAGAAGAAGATCACTGTCGTGGCGGCCGGCGGCGCCCTGGAGGACGTGACCGTCGAAGGCGACGACGAACCGGTCGAGGGCCGCTTCAACACCGACAGGACCCGGTGGGTCTCCAAGACGCCGCTGAAGCCGTCGACCGACTACACCGTCACCGCCAAGGCCGGCGTCACCTCCTCCACCAGCGCCTTCACCACCGCCAAGCCCGCGCGTGCACTGCAGGTCGTCGACGTCACCCCCAACGCCAAGGGCGAGACCCTCGGCGTGGGCGCGCCCATCATCGTGACCTTCAACCAGTCCGTCGCCAACAAGGCCGCCATCGAGCGCGCCCTGGAGGTGGAGGCGGAAAAGCCCGTCGACGGCGCGTGGCGCTGGGTGGCCGACAACAAGGTCATCTACCGCACCGCCAAATACTGGCCGGCCCACCAGAAGGTGAAGTTCCACGCCGACATCACCGGCGTCAAGGCCGGCAAGGGCCTCTACGGCGTCAAGGACTACACCGCCGACCTCAACATCGGCGCCAAGCAGATCAGCAAGGTCGACGTCGCCAAGCACATGATGTACGTCTACAAGGACGGCAAGCGCGTCAAGACCATGCGCATCAGCGCCGGCAAGGCCACCACCCGCGAGTACACCACCAGCTCCGGCGTGCACCTGACCATGGAACGCGCGAACCCGGTCCGCATGATCTCCCCGGGCCGCAAGAAGGGCGACCCCGAGTACTACGACGTCATGATCAACCACGCGGTGCGGATCTCCAACTCCGGCGAGTACGTCCACGCCAAGAACAACGTCTGGGCCCAGGGCAGGCAGAACGTCAGCCACGGCTGCATCAACGCCCGCCCCGACCAGGCGAAATGGTTCTACGACACCGTCCAGCGCGGGGACATCGTCGACGTCAAGGGCACCGACCGCGAGCTCGAATGGAACAACGGCTGGGGCTACTGGCAACTGTCGTTCTCCCAGTGGAAGAAGGGCAGCGCCCTGAAGGAGAAGACCTGACCTCCATGCACATCCGGAAGGGCGGCGACGGCGACGTCCCGGCCGTGCTGGCCATGTTCGACAGCGCAGTGAACTGGCTGGTCTCGCAGGGCCGCACCGGCCAGTGGGGCAGCAGGCCGTTCACCGGCGACGCCAAACGCACCCGGCAGATCACGGGCTGGGCCGAGAACGGCGGCATGCGCATCGCCGAGGTCGGCGGCCGGCCCGCCGGCTGCCTGGTCGTCGGCGACCCCCACGACTACGTCAAGCCCGCGGACGAGAGCGAGCTGTACGTCCAGTGCCTGGTCATCGACCGCGCCTTCGCCGGGCACGGCGTGGGCAGGGCCCTGCTCGACCACGCCTACGAACTGGCCCGTGAGCGCGGCGTGAGCCTGCTGCGCGTCGACTGCTACGCCGGCGACGACGGCCGCCTGGTCGCCTACTACGAAGGCTGCGGCTTCACCCGTACGGCGCCCTTCACCGTGGGGGAGTGGCCGGGCATGCTCCTGCAGCGC
>NZ_SMJZ01000429.1 GCF_004348345.1 Nonomuraea longispora | reverse complement strand
ACCTCGGCGTGGTCGCCGGCACCTGCCACCGGCTCGCGGTCATGTACGCGGGCCGCCTCGTCGAGGAGGGCGGCGTGGGCGAGGTGTTCGACGATCACGCGCACCCGTACACGGCGGCGCTCCTGGCCGCCGCGCCCGAGAACGCCATGCGCGGGCGCAAGCCCCGGGCCGTCCCCGGCGCCGTCCCCGCCCCCGGCGAGCCGCCGCCCGGCTGCGCGTTCAGCTCCCGCTGCGCTCACACGCGGCCCGACCCGTGCGACAGCGCGCCGGTCGAGCTCGTCGGGACGGGCGCCCGGAGCGTTCGCTGCGCCCGCAGCACCGAACTCCGCCGGCTCGGCGCGCTCCGCAGGCCGGCGGAGGCGACACCATGAGCGGGCGGGACCAGGTCCGTGGCAGCGGCGCGAGCGGGCAGGAGGCCGGTGCCCTGCTGCGGGCGCGCGGCCTGGAGAAGACGTTCGGCGGGCGGCCCGCCGTGCGGGATGTGTCGTTCGAGGTGGGCACGGGCGAGACGCTGGCCATCGTCGGCGAGAGCGGCTCGGGCAAGTCCACGACCGCGCGCATGCTGGTCGGCCTGCTGCGTCCCGACCGCGGGCAGGTGCTGCTCGACGGCGACGACCTGGCCCGCCTGCGCGGCCGGGCGTTGCGGGCCCGCCGCAGGGACCTGCAGATGGTCTTCCAGGATCCGCTCGGCTCGCTCAACCCGGCCATGCGCGTCGGGGCGAGCATCGCCGAACCCCTCCTGCTGCACACAAGCCTGGACGCCGCCGCCCGCCGCGACCGGGTCGCCGGCCTCCTGCGGCAGGTGGGGCTTCGGCCCGAGCACGCGGACCGGTTGCCGCGCGCGTTCTCCGGCGGCCAGCGCCAGCGCATCGCCATCGCCCGCGCGATCGCCTGCGACCCGCGCGTGCTGATCTGCGACGAGCCGGTCTCCGCGCTGGACGTCTCCACCCAGGCGCAAATCCTCGACCTGCTCGCCGGGCTGCGCGAGGCCACCGGCTTCGGCTGCGTGTTCATCTCCCACGACCTGGCCGTCGTCCGGCTGGTCGCCGACCGGATCGGCGTGATGCGCGGCGGCGAGCTGGTCGAGCTGGGACCCGCCGAGCAGATCTACACCGACCCCCGGCACGAGTACACCCGCGAACTGGTCGCCGCCGTGCCGTCGCTCACCGCGCGGCGCACGGCGAGGACACCATGAACGAGACCGAAGGAGGTGGACGGGTGAGCCCTCCCGTCCGGTTGACGGAGATCGACGTTCCCGGCGACGGCCGCGCCGCGGGCCAGGCGTACGGCGAGGCCGCCCGCCCGCTCGTCCTGCGCCACCACGAGCTGATCGTCAGCGGCCTCGGCCTGGCGGCCGCCAGGGACCGGGCCATGGAATTCCGCGCCGTCACCGAGGCCGTCGCGCCCGACCTGGCCGC
>NZ_SMJZ01000428.1 GCF_004348345.1 Nonomuraea longispora | reverse complement strand
CGTCTGGATCGCCCCTGGATGGGGTACGCCGGAGAAGGAGTCGCTGGCCGCCCCCTCCCCCGGCGCCACCATCCCCACCGTGAAGCCGTCCTCCGAGCAGACGCCCACTCCCAAGGGGACGAAGACCCAGAAGCGGAAGAAGCCTCCCACTCGTACGGCCAAGCCCACCGCCACCCCGAGGAAGCCCACACCCACGGCCTCGCCCGAGCGCACCACCGCGCGGCCTACGCCGACCCGCGACCGCGCCCGTACCAGTAAGAAGCCGGCCACGAACGCCAAGGCGAGCATTCTCGCGATCGAGCTGATGGGCGGACCGGGCCAGTCCGGGTCGGGTGGCTGCTACATGCCGCCCGTGCACTTCCAGACCCGCGTGGAGTCGACCAGGCGCGGAGTGTGGATCTCCTACGCGTGGCTGGTCGACGGCAAGACCAAGGAGAGCGGCAGGTCCTGGGTGCCGGAGGACGACTACACCGCGTTCGTGACCGCCAAACAGTACAACCTGCCCGCGGGGCGCCACACCGTGGCGCTGAAGGTCACCTCGCCGTCCTCGGCGCAGAAAAGCACCTCGTTCAGCGTCTGCGCGCTGGAAACCTGGTGACGCTGGAGGCCGTCGGCCCGTACCAGGTCGTCAAGCAACTCGGCGAGGGCGGCCAGGGCGTGGTCTACCTGGGTACGGCTCCCGACGGGACGCGGGTCGCCATCAAGGTGCTGCGGGAGGGGGTGCCGGGCGACGGCCGTTTCGCCAAGGAGATCGCGGCAGCGCGGCGGGTGGAGCCGTTCTGCATCGCGCAGGTGCTGGACGCCTCGCTGGGCGCACGGCCGTACATCGTGACCGAGTACGTCGAAGGTCCCTCCCTCCAGCAGGCCGGCGTCCACACCGGGGCCGACCTGCAGCGGCTGGCGGTCGCCACGGCCACCGCGCTGGCCGCCATCCACCGGGCCGGCGTCGTGCACCGCGACTTCAAACCGGCCAACGTGCTGCTCGGACGGGACGGCCCGCGCGTCATCGACTTCGGCATCGCCCGTGCCGTGGACGCCGCGGTGACCCGTACCAGCAGCATCGTGGGGACGCCCGCGTACATGGCGCCCGAGCAGTTCCTCGGCGCGGTCGCCGGGCCGGCCGCCGACGTGTTCGCCTGGGGATCCGTCATCGTGTACGCCGCCACCGGCACGCCGCCGTTCGGCAACGACTCGCTGCCCGCGGTGCTCCGCAGGATCCAGTACGACGAGCCGAACCTCGGTGACGTGCCCGAGCCACTGCGTTCGATCGTGTACGGCTGCCTGGCCAAGGACCCGGCTGCCCGGCCGGCCATGCAGGACGTGCTCTTCCAGCTCATCAGCGGCCGGCCCCAGGCCAGGGCGTCCGCCCCTGACGACCGGCGCTCCCCTGGCAGCGGCCCGCTCCCGTACGCCGGGCAACCCGCCGACCCCTACCC
>NZ_SMJZ01000427.1 GCF_004348345.1 Nonomuraea longispora | reverse complement strand
GCCCAGGCGCCCGCCCAGGCGCTCGGCCAGCAGCGCCGTGGCCGCCTCCCTGCCGAGACCCATGAGCGGAACCCTGCGCAGGTGGGGCAGATCGGTGCCGTGGCCCTCGTCGGCCCGCGCCGCCAGCATCAGCGCGACCGGTTCGTTGTCGAGCCGGCGGGCGACGAACGCCAGCGTCATCAACGTCGGCTGGTCCGCCCAGTGCGCGTCGTCGACGACGCACAACACCGGCCGCTCACCGGCCAGCAACGACAGCAGCGACAGGCTCGCCAGGCCCACCAGGAACGGATCGGGCGCGCCACCGTGCGCCCGCCCGAACAGGATGTTCAGTGCCTGCGCCTGCGGCCCGGGCAGCTCGCCGACCGAACCGAGCGCGGGCATGAGCAGTTGGTGCAGGCTCGCGTACGCGAGGTCCGCCTCGGGCTCGACGCCGACCGCGCGGAGCACCTGGAAACCGGATGCCCGCTCCTCCGCGTACGACAGCAGCGCCGTCTTGCCGATGCCCGGTTCGCCGTGCAGCACCACCCCGCCGCCGCGTCCCTCCGCGGCGCGGCGCAGCAACGAGTCCAGCAGTTCGGTCTCGTCGGCTCGCCCCAGCACACGCCGAGCATAGAAAGCACCGGCATCCCTGACAATCTCCCCGACCCGCCCTCGTCGTTCGGCCTGTGGTGGCCGGCCTGCTGATGAGACCGGCGACTTCGCCGATGCGGGGCGGGGCGGCGCCCGCCTAGCGTCGGTCGCGTACCGGAAACCCGCGAGACGAACCGGGGGCGAGGCCGCCATGACGTGCGGAGTTCTGAGGGGCCGTACCGCCATCGTCGCCAGCGCCGGGCGCGGCATCGGCCACGGCGCCGCCGCGACGTCGTGCGCGCTCAGCAGGGCGGGCGCCAGCGTGGTGCTCGCCGCCCGCGACGGCCGGGCCCTGGCGGCGCTGGCCGCCCACCTGGGCGCGGCGGGTGGCCAGGCGGTCGCCGTCCCCACGGACCTGGCCAGTCCGGTGTCGGTGCGGCGGCTGGTCGAGCAGACCCTCGGCGCGTTCGGCCGCCTCGACGCCGCCTGCAACGACATCGCCTGCGCCGGGTGTTGCGCCGCCGGAGCCGATGCGGGTCCGTGCGCCGCCGACTGTGCCGCCTGGGCCGCCGACTGCGCGGACGACTGGGCGGACGCCGGATGTGACGGCGCCGCTCAGGTGCGGGCCATGTCGCCGGCGTTGAGGTACGAGGCAGAGGCGATGCGCCGGAGCGGCGGCGGCCACGTCGTCAACCTGACGTCCTGCCGTGGTTCGCGGGCCGCCGTGATCGAGCTGACCCGCAGGGCGGCGCTTGACCTGGCAGGCTCCGGCGTCCGCGCCAACGCCGTGGTCGCCGGCCCGGTCGGTGGTGCGGTCGGTGGTGCGGTCGGTGGTGCGGTCGGTGGTGTGGTAGACGGTGCGGAGGGCCGAAGGGGCGGCGGGGCCGGAGACGGTCCGGACG
>NZ_SMJZ01000426.1 GCF_004348345.1 Nonomuraea longispora | reverse complement strand
GGGTCGGTGGTGAGGGCGGTCAGGTAGCCGTAGACGGCGGTGTCGAAGGCGTCGCCGTCCAGCCGGCGAGCAGCCGTCCCAGGGTGCTGGCGGCCAGGCGGATGGTGGCGGGTAGTCCGGCTTGGGCGCGCAGGTGGGGGTCGTATCCGGTGATGATGCGGGTGATTTGCTTGAGGGAGGTTGCTCCGCCGAGCACGGCGAGCAGGGATAAGGCCAAGAGCGGGCCGAGCCGGTAGCGGCGTCCCCGCCGGCTGCGTGGATCGGCAGCGTGTCCAGGACTTCGGCCAGCGTGGGCAGATCGAGCAGGTCGGCGGGCGGACTGGCGGCGGTGACGTGCTCGGAGTGGCGGGCGAGCACGTCGATCGGGGATGATGGCACGCGAACGCGGCCCCTGTTCTTGATCGACTGGCGTAGACAACCAACGATCATCGGGGGTCGCGTTCGTCATTGGTACCCCGGGGCGCCCCCACGAGCCAGCCGCGTCATCCCAGCAACGACCTCCTCAACCGAGAACGCTTCGGCCCTGACCGTGTCGCCGACATCGGCCAGGAAAGTACCGCCGACATACCGCCGACATACCGCCGACATACCGGAGCTGTCTACGATCGGCCCCGCGGAAAGGTCGCAGTCCATTGCCTTTAGGCATTGGAAAACGAACGCCGCGTTAAAGGGGCTCGGAATTCGCCATTCCGTGATTTGCCCTGTCCCGCCCCGGCCCGGCATCGGAGTTCCGGTACTGCGATGCCGGCATCTGGCACGACCTGGAGAAACCTCATGCCCCCCTCCACGCTCTTACGAGCTGTCGTCACCACGGCGCTCGTCGCCGCGTTCAGCGTCTTCGGCACGGCGAGCCACGCGATGGCCGCGCCCGACCTCCAGCTTCCCTTTCCCTGCGGCCAGAAGTGGCGGCTGGACACGTGGGCGCACGCCCCCGCGGTGGACATGGTGAAGGAGCCGGACCAGCACGGCACCGACGGCGCCACTCTGGTCGCGCCGGCGGCCGGGACGGTGAACCAGTCCTATAAGCACGGCAACGCCGGCAACATGATCCAGATCAACCACGGCGGCGGCTACTTCACCACGTACATCCACCTGCAGTCTCGTGCCGTATCGGTCGGCGACAGGGTGCAGAGGGGAGCGATGATCGGCAAGGTCGGTAAGACCGGCGAGACCTCCAACGGCCACCCTCACCTGCACTTCGAGCTCGGACGCGACTCCGACGGCAATGGGTCGGCCTCCTGGGGCTTCGCCGGCTCCGAGCGGGTCAAGCCGACCTTCAACGGCGTCACCTACGGTCAATCGAACAACCAAACCTGGCGCAACGTGGAAAGCCGCAACTGCTCGGCACCCTCCCCCGAGGGCACCGCCTCGGTTTACGGGGTGTTGCCGGACGGGCGGTTGACCTATACCGCGATCGACGCGGCGAGCGGTAAGCGTACGCATGGTGCGGTGGTCTCCACGGCGACTCTTGGGTTCACGCCTAAGGCGATG
>NZ_SMJZ01000425.1 GCF_004348345.1 Nonomuraea longispora | reverse complement strand
TACTCCAGCCGCACTTAGGGATCGATGAGTCTGCGCTGGCGTTGATAGTGGCAGCGGCGGGCGCGGGCTTGGTGACAGCGTCGCCAGTGTGACCAGCGCAGATAATGCTCGGCGGGATGGTGGCGTCGATGGAGACGGGTGTGGAGACGACGGATCTCGTTGACGGTGAGCGGGATCAGGTCGTGGGACTCGTCCCCGTCCGGGTCGGTGGGGTTTGCGGGCTCCGGCGGTGATTGTCCGCCCGTGGGCCCCCTGTGTGGGGGGCGGAGCGGTCGTCGAGTCGGACAGGAACGCCAGGTGAGCGTGGGCGACCATGGCCAAGGTGACGTACCGGTACCAGGCGATGTGCTTACGGACCTGGTAGTGGTCGAGCCCGGCCTCGTTCTTGGTGGCCTGGAAGCACTCCTCGATGCTCCAGCGGGCTCCTGCCACGCGGATCAGGGTGGTCAGAGCGGCCGGGCCGGTGGACCAGCACCGGTAGTAGGCCACTTCAGAGGGGTCGCTGATCGAGCGGCGGGCCAGCAGCCAGTCATGGGGGCCGTGCTCGCCGAGCGTGATCCAGGCCCAGTCGTAGAAGCGGTGTCCCTTGGCGCCCTGGCCGCAGGAGTAGCGCTGCCAAGCTGAGGCGGGCAGGGCGGCGACAGCCCGGTCGGCGCGGGTCTTGGCACCGGCCACGGTGATCGGATGGTCGCACGAGACCGCGAAGACGTGGCTCAGGCCACGGCTGCGGCACCGCTCACGCAGGACCGTATTGTCGCCGTAGGCCTCGTCGCCGGTGACCCAGCCGAAGCTGAGCAGCACATCGTCGGCGGCCCGCTCGATCATCTTCCAGGCCAGTTCGGGCTTGGTCGCAAAGACCGTGTCCGGCGGCACCCCGGCCTCGGCCAGGCGGTGCGGCGCAGCGAACCAGGCCGCGGGCAGGTACAACTCCCGGTCGATCAGAACCCGCCGCCCGCTGGGTGTGCTGTAGGAGGCGAACACGCCGATCTGGCAATTGGTGATCTTCCCGGCGGTGCCGGTGTACTGCCGCTGCACCCCTGCCGAGCAGCCGCCCTTCTTCTCGAACCCGGTGTCGTCGATCACCAGCACCCCCGCCAGGTCACCGAATCGCTCGCCGACCTGCGCTCGCAGCGCATCGCGGACCTGGTCGGCGTCCCACCGGGCGTGGTTGAACAGTCGCTGCATCCCATCGGGACAGGTGTCCCCGGCGTACTCGGCCAGCGACCAGCCGTTCTTCCGTTCCAGATCACTCAGCAGCCCGTCCAGGCAGGCCCGTGCCCGCAACCGCGGCTCGCGCCGCCCGAAGAACGGTGCCAGCACCCGGGAGAACAACTCATCCAGTGCATCGTCCCAACACGCTGGGCCGGCCTGGGCTACCGTGGACCACACGGCCATCGTCCGATCACCTTGGAGCGTCACAACCCCATGGTCTCGGCGATGGCCGTCTCACGTTCGGGACTTCGACCAGCCCGAACCTCGAAGTGCGGCTGG
>NZ_SMJZ01000424.1 GCF_004348345.1 Nonomuraea longispora | reverse complement strand
ACGCTGGCCGACGCGTACGCCGCCGCCCGGCCCGAGCCCACCGCGACCGCCGTGACCTGGCACGACATCTCGCTGACCCATGCGGAGCTGGACGCCGCCGCCACCAGGCTGGCCCGGGCCCTGACGGCCAGAGGGGTGGGGCCCGAGTCGAGGGTGGCCGTGGCGCTGCCGCGTTCGGCCGGTCTCATCGTCGCCTTGCTCGCCGTCGTGAAGGCGGGCGGCTGTTACGTGCCGCTCGACCTCGACGCCCCGGCGGCCCGGCTGTCGTTCATCCTGGACGACGCCGCGCCGGCGTGCCTGCTGACGGACCCCGGCACCCTGGCCGGGCTGCCCGGGACCGGCGTGCCGATCGTGCTGCTGGACGGCGGGCTGGACGGCGGGCTGGACGGCGGGCTGGACGGCGGGCTGGACGGAGACCTCGGCGCCCGGTCCCCATCCGCCGGAGCCGACAACACGGCGTACGTCATCTACACCTCCGGCTCGACGGGCGCGCCCAAGGGGGTCGAGGTGACGCACCGCAACGCGCTGTCGTTGTTCGCCGCGGCCCGGGAACTGTTCGACTTCGACCGTACGGACGTGTGGACGATGTTCCATTCCGCCGCGTTCGACTTCTCGGTGTGGGAGATGTGGGGCGCGCTGCTGCACGGCGGGCGGCTGGTGATCGTCGACAGGGGGGTGGCCCGCGACCCGCGGCGCTTCCTCGACCTGCTGGAGCGCGAGCGCGTGACCGTGCTCGGCCAGACCCCGTCGGCGTTCTACCCGCTGGCCCAGGCGACGCGGGGGGAGCTCGCCCTCCGGTACGTCGTCTTCGGCGGCGAGGCGCTGGACCCCGCCCGCCTGGCGTCGTGGCAACGCCGTCACCCTGCCGCGCGGCTGGTCAACATGTACGGCATCACCGAGACCTGCGTACACGTCACCTTCAGGGAGCTGACCCCGCACGACACCGGGGGCGAACCCGCGAGCGTGATCGGCAGCCCGCTGCCGGGCCTCGGCGTTCACCTGCTCGACCGCTACCTGCAGCCGGTCCCGCCGGGAGTGACGGGCGAGGTGTACGTGTCCGGTGACCAGCTGGCCCGCGGCTACCTCGGCCGCCCGTCGCTGACCGCGGCCCGCTTCGTGGCCGACCCGTTCACCCCGGGCGGCCGCCTCTACCGCAGCGGCGACCTCGCGCGCCGGACCCGCGACGGCGACCTCGTCTATCTGGGACGGGCCGACCAGCAGGTGAAGGTGCGCGGCTACCGGGTCGAACCGGGCGAGATCGAGGCCGCGCTCCTGGGGCTGGACGGCGTGGCCAACGCCGCGGCGGCGGTGCGCGAGGACCAGCAGGGCCGCCGGCGGCTCGTGGCCTACGTGGTCGCCCGTCCCGGCGCCCGGATCGAGGTGGAGGCGGCGCGGTCGCACCTGTCCCGGCTGCTGCCCCCGTACGCGGTCCCCGCGGTCTTCGTCCCGCTTGAGGCGCTGCCGCTCACGGTCAACGGCAAGCTCGACAGGGACGCGCTGACCGCCGTCCCCCTCCTGTCTCTTA
>NZ_SMJZ01000423.1 GCF_004348345.1 Nonomuraea longispora | reverse complement strand
GTGCCAGCCGTGCCCGTGCGGATCACGGCGGTGCTCCCCTTCGTGATGCTCCTCGGGGGTGCCGTACACGCACTGCGCGGCGGTGGCGATCAGCGACTCGTCGCGCGAGCGCACCACGGCCGCCGTACAGGACCTGAGCTTGCCGTGGGCGTCGACGAAGAACAGCCGGCCGGTCGCGCGGGTGTGCGGGAGCCTGCCGTAGGGACGCCGGACCTTGGCGTAGCCGTTGCGGTCACCGCCGGGCGTCAGCCGCTGCGACGCGGGGACTCCGGTGACGCGCGCCGCCCCCTCGCCGTGGTGCGGATCCAGCTCGGTCTCCGGCAGGGACGCGCCGAGCGCGGCCGTCATGCGGGCGGGCGTCCAGAACTCGCTGGACGTGTGGGCGTCCATCTCCGGCGACCTGTCCGCGCCGTGCGGCCACCGCGGGCGTGTGTCCGCGGGCGCCCCCGCCACGGGCGAGACGGCCCGCCCGGCCCCCGACGCGGCGGCCACCGGCACCGTGAGGCCGGTCAAGGCCAGGGCGGCGGCCGCCGTGATCGGGATGGTCCGTGTTCTCATCTGTCCCCCTGAACAGGCGATGACTGAAAATGATGGGGAAACTGTAAGTCATCGCCCTGACACCCTCCGCGCATGCGGCAGAGGGCGCGCGCCACCCGCGCCGGTTACGGGAGTTGCGCGGTGCCTGGCGTGTCGGCGCCCGCGCGCGTCAGAAGCCCTCAGCCCCTTCCTGGGCTCATGAGCGGCGGCGGCGCCGGCGTTCGTCGATCAGCGACCAGGCGTCCTCCCATGCGCGATACCTGCCCCGGTCCACCAGCCACCGGAAGGCCGCCAGCGCGATCAGCACGGCGGCCACCGCGCCCAGCATGACGAGCAGCACCGTCACCACGCCCGTGATGCGGACCTCCAGTGCGCTCGGCGGCGGGAGTGCCGGCCGGCCGGTCTCGTCGACCCAGATGCGGACCGTGGTGCCCGCCTTGGCGAGGGCGGGCGCGCGTACCTGGCCGGTGTGTTCCTGCCCTGAGGGCAACGTCCACCGTGCCTCGACCGGACCGCCCCTGGACAGCGAGCCGAACGACGTCGGGCTGACGGGCACGTCCGCCAGCAGCGTCGCGTCCACCTGCAGCCGCCCACCGGCGCCCGCGCTCGCGGCGCTCTGGTACGCCTGCCGCCCGGCCGCCACCGCCGGCCACGCGCTGAGGAGCACCAGCAGCACGGCCACCAGCAGCGCGAGACTTTCCAGGCGGTCGGATCGGCGTCGCAGCGGATTGCGGTCGAACCGGTATCTCCGCACTTGTCGCATCACCGAGTCGCGCATCACGAACACCCCCTGACGGCTCTCTCCGGGTGGCGCCATCATGTCCGGCAGAGGCTTTTGGGTCCCTCATAGGTCCCTGCCCGCCCGGGGCCCGCCATACCAGGATATTTCCAGGTGAAACCCCCTTCGGGGGCTGCGTCTGGCGGCACTTCTGCTCGTTCTGCCAACTCCCGGGGAACCGCCGGCCGGACCGGGAGTGGCCGCAGGGCGCTGCGAAGGCCCCCGTCGGCC
>NZ_SMJZ01000422.1 GCF_004348345.1 Nonomuraea longispora | reverse complement strand
CGGCCTGGGCTACCGTGGACCACACGGCCATCGTCCGATCACCTTGGAGCGTCACAACCCCATGGTCTCGGCGATGGCCGTCTCACGTTCGGGACTTCGACCAGCCCGAACCTCGAAGTGCGGCTGGAGTACTAGGGTATGACGGCAACTCGCCTCTCGCCTCGGCAATGGTGCACTCACGGACGTCGTCCAAGGCCCCGCCGAAGCGCCGCGCGACCTCGTCCGGATCGTCGAGTCCGACCCAGGTGAGACAGCAGGACTCGGCCAGACCCTCCCCTACGAAGAGCCGGTAGTTCTCGGCGAATCGCCCGCCGCCTGAAATCCCTGGCCGCATACGCTTCCTTCCCAGCCTGCAGATCGTCCTGTTCGCCCACCACCCGGGCCGTAGGCGGACAGGACGTTGTCAGCGTTTATTGCGCGGGCGGGCTGCCCGACTTGATTCGGACCCAGAACGGGTCATTGTCCAGGATCCTGCAGTACACCATGAAGTGCGACATGAGGCCACCGGCCGCTCTGTTCTCCGTCTCGTTCACGTGGACAACGGAGTAATCCCATTTTGAGGGACGAGTTCCCTTCCAGCGTGGCATTGAAAGGCAACTCGTCACAATGCGTCTTGGCCGCGGTCTGGGTGGCTTGCACGGCCGGAGTGGCGCACGTAAGGTCTTTCAGCGTGACGTTGTCCTCCCAGAGGAGTCGGTCCTTCATATAGCGATGCAGCGCCTGACCTTGCGGCAGCGGCCATCCCTACGCTGACATCGCGGCCATCGTAAAACTCGATCGAAGCGAACTTATGCCCTTTGGTCCGGGAGACGGGCCTAGTCGAAGTTGGGAGATGGGAGGGGCAGAGCCGACTATGGGGTATGCAGCAACTCTGGTTCCAGCCGTATGCCGCTCTCCAGTTCGGTCACAGCAAGGCATGCTGCGACGAAGTTCACTGTCGCCTCTGCTTCTTCGCTGTCATAGGCGCGTGCGAGAAACTCAGCGTAAGGACGCAAGGGACCGAGGAGTTCTGTCCAAGGGGTGAAGGGAAGATTGATCGGCTCGGGATACTCGAGCTTGCCTTGCCCTCCCCCATAGTCGGCGTACATGCTTGCGTTGCCGTTGATGTCGAATGCCACGTACCAGTGCCGGAAACCGTCGCCGCCCAGTTGATCGGTTACCTGTTTGCGTTCCGGCATGGGGTAGACCCCGTCCAGTGTGACGACGCCGACGCCAACCTGGTAGAGGCGGATGCTGTGGCCGCTGTGCGGTACGGTTCCAGGACCCTCTATCTCTATGGGGTCGAACCCCATGCGACGCACAGCCTCTTCGATGGTGAGTTCGCCTGAGTTGGGCAGCGTGACCGTGTATGCCATGTCCTCGCCGAGATAATCCAGAATGTTTGAGTAACGGGCGACGGCCTCATCCAACACGTCGATCGACCTTTCTCTGACAGGAGAGTCCCTCAGCCTGGATCCACAGCTTGAAGCTTGGGGCGAGATTGGCGAAATGAAGTGAGGTGTCCCTTGAGCTGGGAGGATGGGAGTTCTTCACGCTTCCATCGGCCCGCTGCAAAGGACACCTCGTAAGTTGG
>NZ_SMJZ01000421.1 GCF_004348345.1 Nonomuraea longispora | reverse complement strand
GGGTGGTGGGGATCTGCCTGGGGGGCGGATATGCCCTGAAATTTGCTGCTTTTGACCCACGTGTGCGGGTTTTTGTGGGCATCGCCGGGGCGTACGCCAACCCCTACGCCATGCGGACGGGCATGGACTACCAGGCCGCGCTGGGCTCGTACACGGAGGTGCTGGAACGGCAGGACCAGGGCGGGCCCGTCACGTACATGCCGGCCGTCGCCGAGGGCGGCGAGTCCGCGATGCCGGGCGACGAGCCGTACGCCTACTACGGCACCGCGCGCGGCGCCTCGCCCCATTGGGTGAACGAGGTGACCAGGGCGAGCGTGCGCGAGCTGATCACGATGGACCACATGATGGGGGCCGATTTCCTGTCCCCGAAGCCGGCGCTGATCGTGCACGGGATCGTCGACCGGTTCTGCTCGCCGGAGGGGGCCGAGGAGGTGTACAAGCGGCTCGACGAGCCGAAGGAGCTCGTCTGGGTGGACGCCAAGCGGCACATCGACCTCTATGACCAGGAGCCGTACGTCACCCGGGCCGTGGACGCGACGGCCGCCTTCCTGGAGGCGTGTCTGTGACCGCTCGGTAAGGATGAGCTGAAGGTCTGTCCAGGAAAGTACCGGTTGTGATGGGTCAGGTCGCCAGGCCGGGCATGACCCCCGTAACCCCCGCAAAGTCGACGGGGGGTTGCGCATGCGTACAAAGTGGGCGGCCTGGGTGGGACTGGCGCTCGTGGCCGGGTGCGGCGCCGAGCGCACGCCGACCGTGCCCGTCGCGGTGCGGGCACCGGTCAAGGTGGCGCGATGCGTCATGAAATTTCCGGACAAACGGGCCGCACGCGCGGCCCGCCAGCGCCTCGAACACCACCTCGCCCGCTACCTGAGCACCCGCCCGGGCCGCATCGTCTACGGCGCGCACGACCTCGTCACCGGCGTCACCCTCGGCCAGGGGGAACACCGGCACGACCTCGTCACCGCCAGCGGCACCAAGGTGGACATCCTCGCCGCGCTGCTCCAGCGCCGCCACGCCGGCGGCCTCAGCCCGTCGGATCGCGACCTCGCCGAACGCATGATCACCGAGAGCGACAACAAGGCCGCCGACGCCCTCTGGTCGCGGGTCGGCGGCGGGGGCGCCATGAGCGAGTTCTACCGGCGACTGGGCATGCGGGAGACCGCGTCGGGGCCGGGCATCTACTGGGGCGGCACCACGTCCAGCCCCGCCGACCGCCTGCGTCTGCTGGGCGTCCTGGTCAACGGCGGCAAGGGCCTGCGCGCCTCCGACCGCCGCCTGCTGCTGGGCCTGATGAGCCGGGTGCACAAGGAGCAGGCGTGGGGCGTCAGCGCCGCCGCCCGCCCCGGCGACCGGGTGGCGCTGAAGAACGGCTGGACCCCGCGCCCCTTCATCCACGACACGTGGGCCGTCACCAGCTACGGCCGCATCCAGGGCCAAGGCCGCGACCTGCTCCTGTCGGTCCAGACCGACCAGCAGCCCGGCCACGGCGCCGGCGTCCAGACCATCGAACGGGTGGCCCGCACGATCGGCGCCCGCCTCGACAGCCTGTCCCCCACCTACACTCGTCCCTGCCCCACCAACCCCACCCCCTGAC
>NZ_SMJZ01000420.1 GCF_004348345.1 Nonomuraea longispora | reverse complement strand
GGGTGCTGGCCGGGACGATGGGCGGGATCCTGTGGGCGATGCTGGTCGGCTACGCGGCGCGGATGGTGTCGGCCGAGCGGCGGGGGCGGGCGATCGCGATCGTCTCCGCGGGCATCACGGTGGCGTTGTGCGCGGGCATCCCGGCGGGTGCGGCGCTGGCCGGGGCGTTCGGGTGGCGGGCCGCGTTCGGCGTACTGGCCGTCGCGGCGGCCGTCCTGGTGGGGTGGGTGCGGTCTCCGCGGCGAAGCGCTGGATCCGGCCGGGGTCGCCGGTGAGGAGGAGACGCTGACGCCGTGGGTGAGTGCACGGGCGTCAGGCGAAGACCTCGGAGAGGAACGTCACCAGAGCCGCGCTCACCTCCGCGGGCCGCTCCAGCGGGGGCAGATGACCCGTGTCCTGCAGGTCGAGCCGGCGGGCGCCGGGGATGCCCGCGGCGAGCAGGCCGGACACCTCCTGGATGCCGGGCACGTCCGACAGGCCGTTGATCACCAGGGTCGGCGCGGCGATCTCGGTCAGGCGGGTGGTCGCGGGCGGATCGAGCTCGCGCTCGGCCGGCCGGGGGCCGGACCACGACCGTTCGAACACCAGCCGGCACATCTCCACCGCCGCCGCCCACACCTCGTCGGAGAGGGCGTCGCGGCCACGGCCGGGGCCCGCGACCTGCCACAGCGTGTGGGCCTTGGCCATCGCGCGCACGTCGGCCGGATCGACGCGATCCGCGGTGCCTGCGCGGTAGCGGGCCAGCCGGTCGGCCGGCACCGAGCTGTGAACGCGCTCGCGGGCCTGGTCGAGCATCTCCCGCGGCCACTGGTGACCGGTCAGCCCGGAGCCGATCAGGACGAGCGCGGCGATCCGCGAAGGGGCGGCGAGCGCGGCCTCCACGGCGTACGCGCCGCCCATGGACGAGCCGATCAGGGCCGCCCGCTCGATCCGCGCGGCGTCCATGAGGGCGAGCAGGTCCTCGTGGTGGCAGACCTCGTCGTCGGCGTCGCCGGACCGGCCGTGGCCGCGCATGTCGTAGCGGACCACGCGGTGGCGACGTGACAGCGCCGCGAACTGGTGGTCCCACATGCGCATGTCGGCCACCGCCGCGTGCAGCAGCACCACGGTGCCCACGGGCTCTTCGGGACCGGCTTCTTCCCAGGCGATCCCGACCTCGCCGGCCTTCACCATGCAGCGGACACTAACGCAGGACGGGGCGGGGGAGCGCGGCCGTTCGCCATTGGCGCAGCGGGGAACGGCTCCGCAGGGGGAGGATCATCCCCCTGACGGGGGAGCCCCGGCGGCGGGCGCCTCGGCAGAGTCGATGCCATGAGAATCGTGATGGCGGGCATCGCATGGACCGGTCTGTACGTGGCGTCGAAGGTGGTCTACGCCCTGGAGGGCAGGCTGGGCGTCACCGGTGGGCCACAGGTGTCCCCGAACAGCTACGACGCGTACGGGCCTGGCGAGGTGGCGCTGGCCCAATGGGGAAACGTGGCGTCCGGGGTGGTGATCATGGCGATCCTGCTGGCGGGACGGATCCGGTTCACGAGGCGTCTGCCGTACCTGGTGGTGCTGTGGCTGCACGGGGCGTGCAGGGCGGTCGCCGCCGTGGGGG
>NZ_SMJZ01000041.1 GCF_004348345.1 Nonomuraea longispora | reverse complement strand
CGGCCTGGGCTACCGTGGACCACACGGCCATCGTCCGATCACCTTGGAGCGTCACAACCCCATGGTCTCGGCGATGGCCGTCTCACGTTCGGGACTTCGACCAGCCCGAACCTCGAAGTGCGGCTGGCGGACCCGCAGCCGCGAGGACGGCTTGGCCGTGGCCAAGTGGCCGAGCAGCCCAGCGCGCTCACCAGCGGCGGTGCGTCGGCGCTCGGCCCGGCGCGGCATCGGGCTGACGAAGCCCGGATCGCGCATCGCCTGGAACTCAAACAGGCCCGACACCGCGGCCAGTCGCCGGTTCACCGTCGCCGGCGCGTACCCTGCATTGCGGCCGTCGCAGATGGAGTACACATTGCCGCCTGGCCGACCCGGGTGCGTCGCGGTGCGACAGTACGCCAGGTACTGCAGCATGGTCTCGGTCCTCACCGCCTCCAGGGCGAGGTCCTGGTCGAGGAGCCAGCGCGTGAAGGAGAGCAGGTCGTAGGCATAGGCGCGCACCGTTCGCGGCGAGTAACGCCGATCAGCCAGGTAGCCGAGGTAGTCGTTCACCACGGCGAACTGGGAGACGGCCGCTCCGGCCAGCCTCCAGCTCCCATCGTCTTCATCGACCCGCAGGTTCGTGCTGTCGCCCATGCGACACGTATACCCAGCCGATCACGAATAACCCCAGGTCAGAGAGTCTGGATGAAGGTTGGGCAGGACAGAATTAGCCGGTTAAGGGGGACTCCACCTCCACCTACTTCGAGCGCGACGGCGAACCAGAACCCGACACCGATGACGAGCCAGGGCTGCGCCGGTTCGGGCACTCCAAGGACCGCCGCCGGGACCTGCCGCAGATCGTCATCGGGCTGGCCGTTACCCGCGAGGGCATTGCGGTGCGCTGCTGGGTCTGGCCCGGCAACACCAACGACATGACAGTGCTCGAGCAGGTCAAGGACGCCCTGCGGGACTGGCGGCTGGGCCGGGTGGTCACCGTGGTCGACTCCGGCTTCTCTCCCGCGAGAACATGGCCTACCTGCAACGCGCCGGCGGCCACTACATCTGCGGCGTCAAGATGCGCGACGGCTCGGCCGAGTCCCGCGAGGCAATGTCCCGCCAGGGCCGCTACCTGCAGGTGCGCGACAACCTGCGGGTCAAAGAGGTCAAACTCGCCGCTGACCAGGGCCGGCGATGGATCATCTGCCACAACCCCGTCGAGGCCGAACGCGACCAGGCCCGCCGACAGGTGCAACTGGAAGCGATCATCGCGGAGCTGGACCGCATCGCGGCCGCCCGCACCGCCGACGCGGCCAAGGCGAAGGCCAAGGCCGCCCAGCAGGGCAAGAAGAAGACTCCCAGGCCATCGGACGCGCCGCACCGCAAGGCCGAGTGCGCCCTGCGCGATCACCCGTCGTTAGGCCGGTGGCTCAAGCAGCACCCGACAACCGGCCGCCTGTCCATCGATGCGGCGAAGGTCAAGGCTGAGGCTAACTACGACGGCAAGTACCTGATCGCCACCTCTGACCCGGACCTGAGCCCCGAGGACATCGCGCTCGGTTACAAGAACCTGCTCCAGGCCGAGGCGGCCTTCCGCACGATGAAGACGACCTTGGATCTGCGGCCCGTCTATCACAGGCTGGACGAACGCATCGTCGCGCACGTGCTGTTGTGCTGGCTGGCGCTGCTGCTCATCCGCGTCGCCGAACGCCGCACCGGGCAGACCTGGCCCTCCATCAACCGCGAGCTGGGGCGCGTGCATCAGGTCACCCTGTCCGGCCCGGCCGGTCGGCTCCAGCAGACCACCAAGCTCACCCCGTCTCAGGCCCAGCTCTACAAGGACTGCGCCGTGGCATTGCCGCCAAAGATGAGCGGTCTGCAACCCGCCGAATAGCCCTCGACCAGGAGAAACACTTCACAGAGGTGTGGACACACGACACGGAGGCCCTTTCACGCCCGTTTCCCAGGCCAAGCACCCAATTCAGAACTCTCGTCTGCCCACCAACTGCGAAACTCGGGCGTATGTCGGTGGCCCACCAATATGCGTGCAATGATGTTGATCGGCGTTTCCGCTGGTCGGGTGCCGGTTTGGGGACTTGGGTAGCGCACTCGACTGGGATCAGATCGGTGCGCGCCACCTGCACGGCTGGTCCCACCTGTCTGGGCCGAGGGTCGGTTGTCCACCTCGGGGAGGTCCACCTCGGGGACTCCAGGCCCGCGCGTACGCTCGCCCGCGCGCCCCGTCCCACCTGCTCCGGTACGTCGGCATAGGTCGGCGTGGCCTGACCGATGATTTTCCCGCGCCGTGCTGGTCTGTACGCCGGGTATCGACTTACAGGAGGCTGACGCCATGCGGAAACTGACCTTCGGCATGAACCTGAGCCTGGACGGCTACATCGCCGCACCAGGCGACGACCTCGGCTGGAGCGTGCCGAGCGACGAGGTGTTCCAGTGGTGGTCCGACCGGGTGGGCGCGACGGGCCTGGCGCTGTACGGGCGCAAACTGTGGGAGACGATGAGCTCCCACTGGCCGACCGCCGATCAGCAGCCTGGCGCCACACCGGCGGAGATCGAGTACGCCCGCCGCTGGCGGGATATGCCGAAGGTGGTGTTCTCCTCGACGACCAGCACGGTCGACTGGAACACCCGTCTGGTCACCGGCGACGCGGTCACCGAGATCATCCGGCTCAAGGCCGAGGACGATGGCCCCATGGACATCGGCGGTGCCACACTTGCCGCAGCGGCCATACGGGCCGGGCTGATCGACGAGTACGTGCTGGTCACCGCACCGGTCTTGCTGGGCAGCGGCACGCCGTTCTTTACGGCCCTGGACAACTGGGTGAACCTGACCCTGATGGAGACCCGGACGTTCCCCGGCGGCGTACTCCTGACCAGGTACGAGGCCAGGCGCTGAGTGCGCAACCTCGGATCGGCCCGTGCTTCGGGCCACCCGAGCTGGGTGATGTCGGCCGGGACCGTCATACCCGTGGGCGACGCCTTGGTCGTGCTGCGCGACAACGGCCCAAAGGCAGCCGCCTACGGCATCCGCGGTGCCGCCGCAGTGGTGATGTCGGCGATCAGCGTGCTCCTCCTCATCGCGTAACCGGCTCGGTCCCCCCGGGACAAGATTCATGAGCGGACGACGACATCGACCCGCGCAGGGCACAGCCGGTCCCTCACGTCGGGGCGGACATGCCGGGGCACGAAGGCCGGGCGATCCGGATGAGGGGCTTACGCGGCCTGGGCGCTGGGCGCGTGCACCGTAAGTCCGACGGCCGCGGGGGCAGGGCCGCTCACGATGGCGGCGGACCACCGGGACTTCTTCTTCGGCGCTGGCTGCACGACCTTCCCCTCGGGCTGTGTTACATCGGCGGTCCCGAGCGTAGGAAACGGTGGTATAGCGGCGGTGTGCCGGACGACGGAGCGTTGTCTTCGGTACGTCCGGGACCTGCAAGCAGACCTGAACGCGTACGCGGACGATGGTCGTGTGGCGGGTGTTCGACGCCGTCGTGGCCCGGAAGTGCTCGCCGGAGAGCGACCATGGACGTCGTCTCATTCGGAGAGCCGGCGGTAGCAGAGGAGGGCTGCCGCGATCGCGACGAAGGAACCTGGTGGTCGGATCGGCGGCGGGTGCCGGCCAGTATGAGAACATCCACTCGACCCGAGCAGGCGATGACGGCCCAGTCGCCGGCGCTCATCGGGTGCGGGTTGCGGCGACGACCGCCGGGATGATGGCCAGTGCCAGGATGCCGCCGCCTACGGCCAGGAGGGGGAAACCGGAAGCGGCGACGACGAGGCCCGACGCCATGCCGCCGGTGGCGCCCGCGATGGCGATGGAGACGTCGACCAGGCCCTGCGTTCTGGCGCGGGTCGCCAGCGGGACAGCGTCGGTGATGATCGTGGTGCCGGCGACGAGGCCGAAGTTCCAGCCCAGTCCCAGCAGTGCGAGGGCCACCGCGAACAGGGCGACGGAGCCGCCCGGGGCGTTGGCGGCGACGATCCCGGCGGCCGTCAGGACCAGCGCGGAGGCCGCGGCGATCCTGAGGCGGCCGAAGCGGTCGACGAGCCAGCCGGTCAGCGGCGAGGGCAGGTACATCGCGCCGATGTGGACGGCGATGACGAGGCCGGACGCGGCGGCGCCGTGGCCGTGGTCCTGCATGTGGACGGGCGTCATCGTCATGATCGCTACCATGACCGACTGGGTGACCACCATGACCAGCGCACCGACCAGCACTCCGGGCCGGCGCCCTCCGGCCGCTGTGGGTGGCCGGCCGCCGGCATCGTCTGCTTGCGGGTGGGACGCGGCGCGTTCGGCGTCGAGGGCGTTGGCCAGCAGCAGGGGGTCAGGGCGCAGCCAGCCGGCCAGGACCACGGTGGCCATCGTGTAGGCGGCGCCGGCGAGAAGGAAGGGTCCGGCCAGATACGGGATTCCGAGGGCATGGGCGAGGTCGCCCGTGGGCGCGGCCAGGTTGGGGCCGAGCACCCCGCCCAGGGTGGTGGCCACCAGCACGGTGGACACGGCGCCGGCGCGGCGCGCGGCGGGGGCCAGGTCGGCGCCGGCGTAGCGGGCCTGCAGGTTGGTGGCGGTGCCGGCGCCATAGACGAACATCGCGGCGAGAAGCAGGATGGGGTTGCCGACCATGGCGGCGACGACGATGCCCGCGCTGCCGAGGGCGCCGGCCAGGTATCCGGCGGCGAGGCCGGGGCGGCGGCCGTACCTTTCGGAGATGCGTCCGACGGTGACGGCCGCCAGCGCCGAACCTGCGATGGACAGGGCGCTGACCAGCCCGGCAAGACTGGTGGAGCCGAGCATGTCCTGCGCGAGCAGGGCGCCGACGGTCACGCCGGCCGCCAGTCCGGCGCCACTGAGGACCTGAGCGGCGACCAGGACGATCATGACGCGGCGCTGCGCCTGAAGGCGCGGAAGGTCCTCGAGCGTGCCGGGCACGGTTGTCTTCACGAGTGAGCTCTTTCGGTGTGCCGGCTGGTGTCTCAGAGGCGGCGGTCGGTACGCGGTCAGCCCCGGTCGCCCAGGTCCAGGCGGTCGGCCAGTCCGGCGTCGGCGAAAGCGGCGACCAGTTCGTCACGGCCCTCGGTGAAGTGCGCCCAGCTGTCGTAGTGGACGGGGATCACCCGGCGGGCGCCGAGGATCTTGACTGCCTCGGCGGCCTGCGCGCTGTCGAGGACGATCAGTGCGCCGTCGAAGAGGATGGGGAAGCGCGGAGCGCCGGCGAAGAGAATGGCGGTGTCCACCGGGCCGCAGCGTTCGGCGATCTGCCTGACCAGGTCGAGCGAGGCGTTGTCGCCGCTGACGTAGAACGTGGGCAGGCCCTCTCCGGTCAGCACGAATCCGACGACTTGGCCGGTGACCGGTTCGACGTCCTCACGCGCGCCGGGTCCGTGGATGGCAGGCACTCCCGTGACGGTGATCGTGCCGCCGCCGGGGCGGTCCAACTCGATCGACTCCCAGTCGGCCAGCCCTCTGGCCGCAGATCCCAGGCGTTCCCCGCCACCTGGCGTGGTGAGGGTGAGCGGGACGTCGGCGAGCAGTGCTCGGCCGGAGTCGTCGAGGTTGTCCGGATGCTCGTCGTGGGAGAGCAGGACCACGTCGATACGGCCGATGTCGCTGGGCGCGACGGCAGGGGCCGCCGTCTTCGTCAACCGGCCGCGCGGCACGTGGTAGTCGCCGGGAGCGTCGAACGTCGGGTCGGTCAGGAATCGCAGGCCACCGTACTCGAAAAGGGCGGTCGGCCCACCGAGGACTCGGACGGGGCTCTGCTCGTTGTTCGTACTGGCCATGAAGGCACCTCACGGATAAGACGTGGTTTATCCGTGAAAAATAGCGCTACCTCACGGTTGGGCGCAAGCCGTACCATGAGAGCTATGAGCGAGACCCTGCCCGCACCGTCTGTGCTGCCGCCCGCGCCGGGAGCGGAGGACTACCTCGCTCTCGACTTCGTCAACAGCGTCCTCACGTTGCCCGGAGGGCAGGTCATCGATGCCCTCCGAACTCCCGAGGCGACGAAGCAGTGGCTCACCGAACGCGATCTCGCTCCGGCCGACACCGAGGTGCAGGAGACGTGCACGGTGCGGCTGCGCTCACTGCGCGAGCACCTCAGGGCGTTGTTCGCCGCCCTCGTCGCCGGGCTGCCCGCCTCGCCTGCGGCTTTGTCCGCCGCCAATGACGCCATGACAAGGGTTCCCACGGCCGCCCGGCTGCACTGGAACGAGCACGGCCCCTACCGTGCGGTCCCGTGCCCCACGGACGAGATCCTCGACCACGCACTGGCGACTCTCGCGGCCAACGCGGCCGATCTCCTCACCGGCCCCGACGCCGAGCGCCTCACCGCCTGCGGATCCACCCCCTGCAGCCGCTACCTGTTGCGTCACGGCCGCCGTCACTGGTGCTCCACCCGCTGCGGTGACCGTGCCCGGGCCGTTCGCGCCTACGCCCGGCGCACCCGGCCGGCATCAGGCTGAGGAGCCGGGGTCCTGTTCGCCGATGGTCTCGTGTTCGTGGAGCAGGAAGCCTCGGGGGCGGGCATCGGGCGGGTCAGGCCGTCTTGACGGCGCCGCCGTCGACGATGTGATCGGCGCCGGTGACGCTGGCGGCGTGGGGTGAGGCCAGCCACGTGACGAGCGCGGCGATCTCCTCAGGTTCGATGAACCTGCCGGTCGTCGCGCCGGTGGCGGCCGGCAGCCCCTCAAGGAACTGCTCCAGCTCCACGCCGTTCAAGCGGGCGAGCAGCTCGCCGTACCCGCCCGGCGCCTCCCACATGGGGGTGCGGACGGTGCCGGGGGAGATCGTGTTGACCCGCACGCCCTGCGGGCCGACCTCCTCGGCCAGTGCCTTGCCGAACGCGGTGAGCGCGGCCTTGGCCGTCGAGTACGGCATCGGGCCGGCGCTCGGCACCCTGGCGGACGCGGAGGAGATGTTGATCACGTTGCCGCGCCGCCGCAGCAGGCTGGGCAGGGCGGCGCGGGTGGCGCGGACGGCGCTGAAGAGGTTCAGGTCGTACGAGTGCTGCCAGAGGTCGTCGCTCATGGCCGCGAGCCCGCCGGCGACGTCGGGGGTCGCCTCTCCGCCGCCGACGTTGTTGACCAGCAGGTCGATTTCGCCAAGGTCGGCGAGCGCCCGCGCGATCACCTCGCCGGGCCCGTGCGCGGTGGACAGGTCGGCCGCCACGGCGGTGGCGCCGGTCTCCTTCAGCTCAGGGCTGATCGTGCGTGCCGCCCCGACGACCCGCATGCCCTCGACCGTCAGTGCCCGGACGATCGCCAGGCCGAGGCCTTTGCTCGCGCCGGTCACGACGGCCGTCCTGCCGGTGAGTTGCATGTCCATGCCATCTCCCTCAGATAGACGCATCTGTCCTGTAGCGAAGAACATATTACTTGCAACAACTCGTTGCAAGTTCATGGCCAATCGGTGCGATGCCGTATCCTCAAGGGCGTGAGCGAGGGGACCAGGGCGTTGCGCTCCGACGCGGAACGTACGGTGCGGACGATCCTGGAGGCCGCGGAGCGCGTGTTCGCCGAGGATCCGGCGGCGAGCATGGAGCAGATCGCCGAGGCCGCGGGGGTGGCGCGCACGACCGTGCACCGGCGCTTCGCCTCCCGCGAGGCGCTGCTGGAGGCGCTGTCCACGGTGGCGGCCCGCGAGTTCGCCGCGGCCGTGGACGCCGCCCATCCCGAGACCACCCCGCCGCTGGTCGCGCTCTACCAGGTCACGGTCAACGTGCTGCAGGTCAAGCGGCAGTGGCCCTTCGCGCTCGACCTGGTCGGGCCGGGCGACGACGAGTGGGCACGTGCGCATGCCGACGTGGAGCGGCGCTGCGACCATCTGCTGCGAAGGGCCCAGGAGAGCGGCGTGCTGCGCGCCGACGCCGATCTCGCCTGGGCCAAGTGGGTCATCTACGCGCTGATCGAGGTGGCGGCGCGGATGCGCGAGTGCGAGCCCGACGCCGCCGCCACCCGCGTGGTCGACATGCTGCTGTGCGGTGTCGGCACCGGCCAGGGACTGACCCGTACGGGGCCTGAGGTCGGCTGAAGTCCGCCATGCGGCCGGGGCCTGTCATTCGCCGGGGCCGCTTCGGGGCAGTGGCTCGCCTTGCAGTTGTTCGGTCAGGCGCTCCAGGCCACTTCTGATGAGCTGCGCGTACTCGTCGTCGCCGAGCGCGCCCATCGTGTCCCGCGCCTGCTGGAGGTGCTCGCGGGCGCGGTCCGGATCGCCCAGCTTGCGGTAGCACTCGCCCACGTTGAGGTGCAGTGACGGGTACAGGCCGGCCGCCGAGAACGGCACCCCGGCCTGCGCCACCCGCTCGTCGGTGACCTGGCCGACGGCGGCAAGCGCCCGCAGGTCCCAGAGCAGTTCCTCCTGTACGTCGTCCTGCACATCCGCCATCGAGTGGGCGAGAACGCAAACGTGCAGCGGATCGCCCTGTTCGCCGCCGATGTCGTCCCAGATCTGCGCGAACAGGTCGCGGGCGGCCTCACGCTGACCTAGGTGGTGGTGCAGCTCCACCCCTTGGCCGATCCGAGTCATGGTCGGGTCGTCGATCATCGGTGGCTCCCATCGGGCGGCTCGTTCCTCGCGAGGTGCCAGTATCGCTGCTGCGACGACCCGTACTGCCGGCTTTTCGCCACATTGGCCGCTGTCGGGATCTACGTCCTCGGCGGCCCCGGAACACGGGGTTCCCTGGTGGTGCGTCCGGCCTCCCTTGGCGGCGCGCTCGACGGTCACAGGCCGATGGTGGTCTCGGCGCCCATGGAGGAGCCCGGTCGGTGCCGTCGCCGCATTCGGCCGGCTGCATCCATGTCCTCGCCGGCGGCCTGCCCGTGGCGCGGTCGGGGGGCTGACGTGAGTGGATCGGCGGTCAAGGAACTGTGCACGCTCGGCCAACGACAACGTGCGTGTGGCACGGCATGCTGGGCTTTGAGCCGGCGGGGGGATTCGACCCACGTGGTCCATGCGGCGATCAGCGCCTCCCCGCCGTCGGGGAGCGATCTAGCCGTACCTGGAAGGACCTGTCATGTCTCGGATGTACCGGCGCTTATTTGTGCTTATCGGCTTGGGTCTCGGCCTTGTGCTCGCCTCGGTGGCGTTCGTGGCCTCGCCCGCCTCGGCCCACACCCTGAGCCAGGCCGTCGTGTCCGACAAGGGATGCGGTTGGTCGAACGGGAGCTACACGCAGCTCAAAAGGGAAGACCTCTGGGACGACAAGAACAACATGCCCCTGGGTGAGGTCTACGTGTTGTGGAGCGGCACGTACCAGGAGAACTGCGTGGTCACCCTGAGGGTCGGCCGGGCGGATGGCGTCGCCGGCTACACGGAGGCCATGCTGGAACGTCAGGGCAAGAAGCCCATCACGGACGAGGGAAACTACGCCCACTACGCGGCGGTCAGCGCCAAGGCCGCCGGCACGTGCATCAGGTGGATGGGATCCATCAAGAGGATCTACGGTGGAGGAATCATCGCCACCACCACCACGCGGTGGCAGTTCTGCGACTGATGGTGGTCACGACGGCGAACGAGCCGCCCGGCGACGGGCCGCGGCGGTGGCATCCTTTCGTACGGTGGTCACCGAAGCAGACCGGCGGCCCGCCGGAAACCCGTCGCCCTCCCGCACCTGTGCGCGGATGATCGAACGTTCAGCCCTACCGGAGTCTGGTCGCCGACGAGATCTCGCCCGTGATCGGGGACCGGGACCCCTGATCACGGCTGCGCTCAGGCGTCCCAGGTGACCGGGAGTCTCTTGATGCCGTGGATGTCGGCGCTCTCCGGGCGCAGGGCGATCTCTTCCTCCGGTGCGGCCGGCCGCAGCGTGGGGAAACGGCCGAGCAGCGCCGTCAGGGCGACCCGCATCTCGACGCGGGCCAACTGCTGGCCCAGGCACTGGTGGATGCCGTGGCCGAAGGCGAGGTGCCCGCCGTCCTGCCTGCGCAGGTCGAGGACGTGAGGGTCGGGGAAGCGCCCGGGGTCGCGGTTGGCGGTGTTGAGCGACAGGATGACCGTCGCGCCGGCCCTGATGCTGTGCCCGCCCACCTCGACGTCCTCCAGCGCGACCCGCAAAAACTGCTTGGCGACGCTCAGGTACCGCAGCAGCTCTTCCACGGCCCGGTCGGCGAGCGCGGGATCGGAGCGCAGCGCCGTCCACTGCGCGGGGTTGCGCAGCAGCGCGAAGGTGCCCAGCGCGAGCATGTTCGCGGTGGTGTCGAGCCCGGCCGCCAGCAGGATCAGGGCGACTCCTCGCAGTTCCTCGTCGGTCAGGTCGGTGTCGGTGAGGTCGCTGAGCACGTCGTCGGTGGGGTCGGCACGTTTGGCGGCCACCAGCTCGGCGAGGTAGCGCTGGGTGGCGGTGTAGGCCGCGATCAGCTCGTCGTCGCTGGTCTCGCCGCCGAGGAACTTGTCGATGTGCTGCTGGAAACGGCCGCGGTCGTCGTACGGCACCCCCAGCAGCTCGCAGATCACGACGGCGGGGATGGGCTTGGCGAACGCGGTCACCAGGTCGACCGGCGGCCCCGCCTGCTCCATGGCGTCGAGGTGTTCGGCGGTGATCTGCTCGACGCGCTCGGTGAGCAGGCGCATCCGGCGTACGGTGAACTTGCCCACCAGCGGCTTGCGGTAGCGGCTGTGCTGGGGGTCGTCCATGAGGAGGAACTCGCCGGGCGGCGCCGGAGGGACCTCGATGTCGCCGTAGTCGATGGTCGGGTGGTGGCGCATGAGCTCCTTGCGCGAGCTGAACCGCGGGTCGGCCAGGATCGCCCGGACCTGGTCATAACCGGTGACCAGCCAGCCCTGATGCCCGTCGGGGAACGTGTAGGGGGTGATGGGCCCGAGCCGGGTCAGCTCCTTGGGCGGGTCGAAGGGGCAGCCGGGCTGACGCGTGGCCGGCATCGTGGTGATGGTGTGCTGCATGGGCGTTCCTTTCGGAGGTCGTGTACGAGTCCACCTTCGCGGACGCCTCTGATACGGGGCCGTCACCGTGCTGACACGGCGGCCCCGGCCGGAATGTCGTGATGGTTCGGCAAAATGAGTGGTGTGCGAGTTGAACTGCTGGGACCGTTCGCGGTGCGGGACCACGACGGCGCCGTGCTGGAGGTCCCAGGGGGGCGGCTGCGCGCGCTGCTCGCCGCGCTCGCCCTGCAACCGGGCCGGATCGTCACCCGCGCCAGGCTGGTGGACTGGATCTGGGGGGACCATCCGCCCTCCGACGAGGTGAACGCCCTGCAGGCGCTGGTGTCCAGGTTGCGCAGGGTGTTGCCGGACGGCGCGATCGAGGCGGATTCCGGCGGATACCGGCTGGCCGTGGCGCCCGACGCCGTGGACGTGTGCCGGTTCGAGCGGCTCGTCGGCCAGGCCCGTGCCGCCGAGCCCGCCGCGCGGGCGGACCTGCTGCGCTCGGCCCTGGCGTTGTGGCGCGGCACGCCCATGACGGGCATCGCGCTGCGGGGCGGCGACGTGTTCGACGCCACGGTCGCCCGCCTGGAGGAGCTCCACCTCGCCGCGCTCGGCGATCGGGTGGACGCCGACCTTCGCCTCGGCCGCGGCCCGGAGCTGGTCTCCGAGCTGACCGGGCTGGTGGCCGCGCATCCGCTGCGGGAGGGGTTCGCGGCGGCGCTGATGCGGGCGCTCGCCGAGGCGGGGCGCGGCAACGAGGCGCTGACCGTGTACGAGCGGACGCGCGTGCGGCTCGCCGAGGAACTCGGCGCCGCTCCGTCGGCCGCGTTGTCCGCGCTGCACACCGCGGTGTTGCGGGGCGAGGTGAGCGCGCGGGCCGAGCATCCCAGGACCAACCTGCGCACCGAGTTGACGAGCTTCGTCGGCAGGGACGACGACCTCTCCGCGGTCGCCGGGCTGGCGGTCAGGCACCGGCTGGTCACGTTGACGGGCGCCGGCGGCTCCGGCAAGACCAGGCTGGCCAGGGAGACCGCCAGGGCCATGCTCGCCGAGTTGCCGGACGGTGCGTGGCTGGTGGAGCTGGCCCCACTACGCGCGGGCGGTGAGCTGGCGCAGGCCGCCCTCACCGCCATCGGCCTGCGTGACCAGCCCCTGCTCGGCGGCGCGCGGGGCGGCGAACCGATGGATCGGCTCGTCGCCGCGGTCCGCGAGCGGGCGATGTTGCTGATCCTCGACAACTGCGAGCACGTGATCGAGGCGGCCGCGGCCTTCGCCGATCGCCTGCTGGGGGAGTCCCGCCGGTTGCGGATCCTGGCCACGAGCAGGGAACCGCTCGGCATCACCGGGGAGGTGCTGTGGCAGGTCGAGCCGCTCGCGCTGCCCTCGCAGGGCGCCGACCCGTCCGACGCGGGGTCGTCGCCCGCGGTGCGGCTGCTGCGGGACCGCGCGCGCCTGGTGCGCAAGGACATGGGCTCCGACGCCGAAACCCTGGCGGCCATGGCGCGGATCTGCCGGGCGCTCGACGGGGTGCCGCTGGCGATCGAACTGGCCGCGGCGCGGCTGCGTACGATGTCCGTCGACCAGCTGGCACGCCGGCTCGACGACCGGTTCCGCCTGCTGACGGGCGGCAGCCGTACGGCGCTGGCCCGGCACAAGACGCTGCGCGCGGTCGTGGACTGGAGCTGGGACCTGCTGACCGAGGCCGAACGCGGCGTGCTGCGGCGGTTGTCGGTGTTCGCCGGCGGGGCGAGCCTCGAAGCGGCCGAACGGGTGTGCGCGGACGCGACGGTCGCCGGCGAGCAGGTGCTCGAACTGCTGACCGCGTTGATGGAGAAGTCGCTGCTGCTCGCCGACGGGGAGGACGCGCCACGCTACCGGATGCTCGACACGATCAGGGAGTACGCGGCGTACCGGCTGGCCGAGGCGGGGGAGAGCGAGGCGGCGCGCTCGGCGCACCTCGCCTACTTCACCGAGCTGGCCGAGACGGCCGATCCGCACCTGCGCGGAGCCGAGCAGCTGGAGTGGCTGTCCACGCTGCAGGCCGAGCACGACAACCTCACCGCGGCCCTGCGCGGCGCGATCGCCGACGGCTGGGCCGAGGAGGCGATGCGGCTGGCCTCCGCCGCGGGCTGGTACTACTTCCTCAGCGGGCACAGGGCCGAGGGCGCCGAGCTGAGCATCGCGGCGGCCTCGCTGGACGGTGAGGCGTCCGACGAGGTGCGGGCGCTGGCGTACGCGACCGTGGCCAGTTTCGTCACCTCCGCCCCGGGCCGCGACCAGTTCCAGGCGGAGAAGTGGATCCACGAGGCGCACCGGCTGACCCAGCGCGTCGGCCGGCGCCGCCACCCCATGCTCGGGTTCGTCGCGCCGCTGGAGCGCATGTTGCAGGTGCCGATGGCGTTCCTGCCGGCGTTCGAGCCGCTCATCGCCGACGACGATCCATGGGTACGCGCGCAGGCCAGGCTCGCCCGCGGCCGGTTGCGGCTGACGCTCGACGGCGACGAGACCGGCGTGGACACCGACGGCGGGACAGCCCTGGCCGAGTTCCGCGCGCTCGGCGACCGATGGGGGATCTCGCTGGCGCTGACGTTCCTGGCCGAGCGGCTCGCGATGCGCGGCGAGCTCGCACGCGCGTGCGAGCTGTACGAAGAGGCGGCCGCTGCGCTGGCCGAGGTGGGCGCGACCGAGGACGTGGTCGAGCTGCGGGCGCGGCAGGCCCTGCTGTACTGGCTGCTCGGCGACGAGCGCTCCAGCACCGCCGCCATGGCCGAGGCGCAGCGCTACGCCGACGGGATCGCCTGGCCCGACACGCTGGCCGAACTGGCGCTCGCGAAGGCGCGACTGGCACGCTGGCGCGGCGATCGGGATCAGGCACACCGCCTTCTGGCCACGGCGTGGACCGTGCAGCCCGGCTCGGAGATGACCAGCTCCCTCCGCGCCGCGGTCCAGCACCTGTACGGTTACCTCACCGACGACCCCGGCAAGGCCCGCGCGCACCGGGCCGAGGCGTTCCGCGCGGCCGTGGAGACGGCGTATCCGCCGCTGATCGCCGAGGTGCTGGTCGGCCTCGCGGACCTCGCGCTGCGCCAGGGGCAGGACGAGCAGGCCGTACGCCTGCTCGCGGCGAGCGACGCCGTACGCGGCACGCCGGATCTTTCGCTGCCGGACGCCGCGAGGATCGCCGCCGACGCGCGGAGCCGCCTCGGTGAGACCGTGTTCGCGGAGGCGGCCCGTGACGGCCGGCGGCGGGACTGGCGTGAGCTGGCCGAGATCACCCTCGCCTCGTGAACGACGTGCGCGCCCACAGGTAACCGACGAGCGTGAGCCCCACACACCAGGCGATCGCCGTGACGGCCGGGCCCGCCTCCGGCGTGCCGCTCAGCAGCCCGCGCAGCGTCTCGATGATCGGGGTGAACGGCTGGTACTCCGCGAACTGCCGCGCCCCGGGCCCCATCGTCCCGGCCGGCACGAACGCGCTGCTCAGGAAGGGCAGGAGCATGAGCGGGACGGCGGCCAGGCCCGCGCTCTCCGGCGTCTTCGCCGCGAGACCGAACGCGACGGTCAGCCACCCGATCGCCACCACCGTCAGCACGACGATGCCGATCACGCCGAGCCACTCCGGCAGGCCCGCCGACGGCCGGAAGCCCATCAGGAACGCGACCCCGACGACGAACGCGATGGCCACCAGGCTGCGCAGCATGGTCGCGACCACGTGCGCGTTCAGCACCGCGGCCCTGGACACCCGCATGACGCGCAGCCGGTTGATGAACCCGCTCGTCATGTCGGAGTTCACCGCGATCGCGGTGGGACTGATGCCGTAGCAGACGGTCGTTATGATCAACCCGGGAGTCGCATAGTCGGCGTAGCCGACCCCGACGTCGAACGCGCCGCCCAGGATGTAGACCATCAGGAACATCAGCACGATCGGCATGACGACGGCGTTGAACAGGGCCACCGGATTGCGCGTCGAGTGCCGGAAGTTGCGCCGCAACATGGTCGCGGAGTCGGCCAGGGAAGCTGTGACGCCGTTCATCGTGCGTCAGCCTCCTTGGGGCTGTGGCCGGTGAGGGCGAGAAAGACGTCGTCGAGGTCCGGTGTGTGCACCGACAACTCCTCGGCTTCGACGGAGTGCGCGTCGAGCCGGTCGAGCAGCGCCCGCAGCGCCCGCACCCCGCCGTCGCCGGGCAGCCGCAGGGCCAGCTCCTCGTCGTCCCTCGTGGACTCGCGCAGCACCCGCGCCGCGACGTCGAGCTCGTGGCGATCGGCGAACCGCAGCCGGACGTGGCCGCCGGGAACCCGGCGCTTGAGATCGCCGGAGGTGCCCTCCGCGACCAGCCGGCCCTGATCGAGCACGGCGATGCGGTCGGCGAGCTGGTCGGCCTCGTCGAGGTACTGGGTGGTGAGGAAGATCGTCGTGCCGTCGGCGACGAGCTCCCTGACGATCTCCCACATGGTACGGCGGCTGCGCGGGTCGAGCCCCGTGGTGGGCTCGTCAAGGAAGATGATCCGCGGCGTGCCGACCAGCGTCATGGCCAGGTCGAGCTTGCGGCGCATGCCACCGGAGTAGGACGCCACCGGCCTGCCCGCCGCCTCCACCAGCTCGAACCGGTCGAGCAGCCGGCTCGCGGCCCGTCGGCCCTCCGCCCGGGGCAGGTGCAGGAGGTCCGCCATCAGCAGCAGGTTCTCCTCGCCGGTGAGCAGGTCGTCCACCGAGGCGAACTGCCCGGTGACCCCGATCGCCGCCCGCACCGCGCTGGTCTCCGTGACGACGTCGTGCCCGGCCACCACCGCCTTGCCCGCGTCGGGGGTCAGCAGCGTGGTCAGCACGTTCACCGTGGTCGTCTTCCCCGCGCCGTTCGGCCCGAGCAGGGCGAAGATCGTACCGGTTCGGACCTCCAGGTCGACGCCGTCCAGCACGACCTTGTCTCTGTACGCCTTGCGCAGCCCCGAGGCCGCGATCGCTGAACCGTTCATGGTGTCCACCATCGGCGGGCGCCCTGACACCGAACCGTTGCCGTGCTGACATGACCCGGCCCCCGGACGTCAGTCGATCCAGTGGAACCAGGCGTCGAAGACGGTGCGAGGCGTATCCGGAGCCGTCATGCCCGAACTCGGCGTGATGAACGCTCAGCTGCGGCATGCACTCGAGATCGGCGACGACCCACCGGAGGAACCCCGCGGGGATGCCGGACGGCGTTACCCGGTCCGGCATCACCCTCGCCTCGTGAACGCGCACGTTCACCGGCAGCCGACAGGCGCGAGCCCGCCGGTCAGGACGTCATACCTTCCAGGTGCTGGTGCACTTGGCGGCGCTGCCTCCGAGGCCCGGCTGCTTCGTGCAGGCCTTGTACAGCCAGTTGGCCTTGGCCCGGTGCGCCTGGCTGTAGGTCGTGTTCTTGATCGACTGCGACGGCGAGTTTTGCCACTTCTTCGTCGAGGGGTTGTAGACCGACAACCACACATTGTTGCCGTTCGCCCCGGAGTTCTTCGGGACGCGGGCCCAGATGTAGGTGTTCGCCCCCCACTTGCCCGCGCGAAGCTGCAGCGTGTAGGTCCTCTTGGCGACGGTGACGCTCTTCGTCGTCAGGTTGCCGACGCCGGTGGCGTGCCTCGGCGCGTCCTTCGACCAGTAACCCGCCGCCTGGGCGCTGGAGGCCGCCATGACGAGCGCGGCCGACGCCGCCAGCGCGACAGTGCCCACGGACGCGATGCGCCCCACGATGTTCCGCATGTGTGCGATCTTCTCCTTCTCGCGACCCGATAGGTCCGCGTGGATTTTCCGGCCGGTCCGACGTTAGGGAACGGCGGTATATCCGCGGTATGCCACCCGCGCGGCGAGCCTTCGTCGCCACCACGAGCCCGGCCCGCGGCCCAGGCGGTTTCGTGCCAGGATCTCGGCATGTCGAGTCGCGCATTGAGCTTCGGGGCGATGGCGGAAGCGTACGAACGGTTCCGACCGGGTTATCCCGTGCGGCTGGTCGACCTCGTGACGGCGTACGCGGGCCGGCCGGTGCGGACCGCCCTCGAAATCGGCGCCGGCACGGGCAAGGCGACCCGTCTGTTCGCCCGGCGAGGAGTCACCGTCACCGCGACGGAGCCTGATGCGGCCATGCTCGCCGAGCTGCGCGCACACGTGCCGGCGAACGTCGGCACCGTGCGGTCCGCCTTCGAGGACCTGCGACCCGGCGAACGGTACGAACTGGTCTATGCGGCGGCGGCGCTGCACTGGACGGACCCGGAGAACCGGTGGCCTCGCATGGTCGCGCTGCTGGAGCCGGGCGGCGTGTTCGCCTCGTTCGGCGGCCCCGTCCAGTTGGCCGACCCGGCCGTGGAGGCGGCGGTTCGCGCGGCGCGGTCACCGTTCCTCGCCACCGACGAGGTGCCGTCGCCGGACGGCACGCCTCCGGAGCAGCACATGCAGTGGCCGGGCACAGAGCTCCAGCGGTCCGGATGGTTCGAGGACGTCCGGCAGTCCGTGGTGGAACGGCGGCTCACGATGAGTGCCCGCGACTACGTCGGCTATCTCTCGACCGTCTCGGCCTACCTCGTGCTGCCGGCCCATGAGCAGCGGGAGGTGTTCGGCCGGATCGTACGCGTCCTGCCCGCGACCGTCGAGGTCACGGCCGACGTCACCGTGCACCTCGCGCGCCGACGCCCATGACCGGCCGGGACGTCCTGACGATCGACACCGTCACGGTGCTCCCAGCCCGGTGAGCACCGTTCTGGCCCGCGAGGGCGATGAGCCGTGGTCCGTCAGAGCCGTATGTCGGCGGAGCGCGACGGTACGGCGTCCAGCGTGGCCAGGGTCGCGTCGTCGAGCGTGATGGCTCCCGCGGCCACGTTCGCCTCAAGGTGGGCCGGGTTGGCCGTGCCGGGTATGAGCAGCACGTTCGGGGCGTGCCGGAGGAGCCAGGCGAGGCCGAGCTGCGACGGGGTGCAGCCGATGGACGCGGCCACGTCGCGCACCGCCGGCTCCTCGGCCACCTTCGGCATCTGCGGGAACGCGCCGCCGAGCGGGAAGAACGGCACCCAGGCGATCCCCTCCTCCGCGCAGAGCTCGACGAGGTCCTGGTCGTCGCGGGTCACGAGGCTGTACGCGTTCTGCACGCAGGCGATGCCCGCCGGGATCGCCCTGCGCAGCCCGTCGGCGGTCACGCTGCCCAGCCCGAACGCGCCGATCTTGCCTTCGTCGCGCATCGCGGTCATGACCGCGAGCTGGTCGTCGAGGTCGACCACCTGGTCGCCCGCGGGTTGGATGCCCGGACCGATGTCGAGCCGCCGGAGGTTCACGACGGGAAGCTGGTCGACGCCGAGGCTCCTGAGGTTGTCCTCGACGCCGGCCCGGAGCTCTTCGGGGCGCTGCGCGGCTCGGAGCGGGAGGGGGCCGTCGGGGTCGGGGTCGGCGCCGATCTTGGTCACGACGACGACGCCGTCCTCGGGGCGGATCGTGTCGCGGATGAGCTTGTTGACGTAGCCGTTCCCGTAGAACTGGGCCGTGTCCATGTGGTCGACGCCGAGCTCGACGGCGCGGCGGAGCAGCGTGACGGCGGCGCCGCGGTCACCGTGCAGGCGTTCGAGCTGCATCGCGCCGAAGCCGACGCGGGAGACGGTGTGGCCGGCGAGCCGGCCGGAGCCGCCGGGACGCGCGACGCCGGTGGCCGTGACGTCGGACGATGAGGTGCCGGTGGGCATGATGGAAGTCCGTCCTCGTGTGGATGGCCAGAAAGCGGAGGCTCCTCCGCTAATGTGACTGTAGCACTATCGGAGGTGCCTCCGCTTTGACTTCTCCCGAAACCACGCCGTCCGCGGCGCGAACGAACCAGCCCGACCGCCCCGACCCCGCCGACCGCCGCAACCCCGTCGACCGCGCTGACCCCGCCGGCCGACCCGACAGGCCTGTTCGCGCCCATGCCCGGCGCAACCGCGGGAAGCTGCTCGCCGTCGCGCGGGCCGCCTTCGCAGCCGCCGAGGACACCGTGTCGCTCGAAGGCATCGCCCGGGACGCCGGCGTCGGCATCGGCACGCTCTATCGCCACTTCCCCACCCGCGAGGCGCTCGTCGAGGCCGTCTACTCCGCCGAGCTCGACGACGTCACCGCGAGCGCCGCGACCCTGCTCGACGAGTTCACGCCCGAGGTCGCACTCCGTGAGTGGATGAACCGCTACGCGGCGTTCGTCGCCACGAAACGCGGGATGGTCGACACGCTGCGCGCCGGCTGGGCCTCCGGGCGGATCGCGACGCCGACGACCAGGGAGCGCATCACCGCCGCGATCGGAACGATCCTCGCCGGTGGCGCTCAGGCGGGCACGCTCCGCGCGGACGTCGATGCCGATGACGTCACCGCGATGCTCCTCGGGGTGTTCCTGTCCACGGCCGCGAGCGACAGGTGGGAGCAGACGGGCCGGCTGCTCGACCTCGTCATCGACGCGCTCCGCCCGCAGGGGGCTCCCTAGTCGCTGCCGGTCACGAAGCTCTGGACGGCCACCACGGCCCCGCCGCGCGCCCATTCGCGGAAGTCGTCCGCCTCGATCACCACATCGGCCGAGCCTGGCACGCCGCGGGCATCGCCGTGCCGCCGCTCTTCCCCGACCAGTCGGTGCTCGTCCACCTCGAAGCGGTGGCGGCTAGGGCGTGACGGCGCCGCTCTCCCAGGCCCAGACGGCGATGTCCACGCGGTTGCGGGTGCCCAGCTTGCGCTGGATGCCGGCGACGTGGTTCTTGACCGTGCCGGGAGAGATGAACAGGGCGGCGGCGATCTCGGCGTTGGTCCGGCCGCGGGCGACCAGCCGGGCGATCTGCAGCTCGCGCCCGGTGAGTGGCGGCTCCCCGCGCGCCGCCCTGGCCGGGGGCGGCAGCAGGTGCCGCAGGAGGCGCACGGTGACCTGCGGGCTGATGAGGGTCTCACCGGACATCGCGGCGCGCACGGCCTCGGCCAGCAGCGTCGGGCCCGAGCGTTTGAGCAGGAAGCCGCAGGCGCCGTTGCGCAGCGCGCTGTAGACGTACTCGTCGAGGTCGAACGTGGTGACGACCACCACGCGCATGGGGTCGGCCACGTCGGGCCCGGCGAGCCGGCGGGTCACTTCGAGCCCGTCGACCCCGGGCATGCGGATGTCGGCGAGCACGACGTCCGGGCGCAGGTGACGGGCCTGTTCGAGCGCGGTGGCGCCGCACGCGGCCTCGGCCACGACGGTCATGTCGGGCTGGCTGTCGAGAATGATCCGGAACGCATGGCGGATGTTCTCCTGATCGTCGGCGATCAGGATCCGCGTCGGCCTGAGGTTCATGCGCGGGCCTGCCGGGTGGGTAAGGGCGCGGACGCCAGCGGAAAGGTGGCGGCGACGCGCCATCCGCACGGAGCATGCGGGCCGGCGGTCAGCGTGCCGCCGAGCGCTTCGACCCGTTCCGCCAGACCCGCCAGGCCACGGCCCCCGTCGTGGAGCCCGTCGTGGAGCCCGCCGTGGAGCCCGCCGTGGGTCACGCCACGGGTCACGCCACTGGGCGCGGGCCCGGTGGTGGCGTCGTCGGTCACGGTGACCTCCAGGGCGTCGCCGGCCGGGGTGCGACGGACGCTCACCTCCACCCGGCTCGCCGTCACGGCGTGCCGGCGTACGTTGGTCAGCGACTCGACGACGACCCGGTAAGCAGTCGCGGCCACCTCCCGGGGCACGCCGTCCGCCGCGTCGACGTCGAGATGGACCGTCGCGGAGCCCGACGACGAGAACCTGCCGGCCAGCTCCCTCAGACCGGCCAGGCCGGGCAGCGGCGTGCGGTGAGCCGGCTGCTCGGCGGCGAGGTCGTCCTCGTGCAACATCCGCACGGTGCGGTCCATCGACGCCAGGGCCTGCTGCGCGGCGTGCTCGATGCGCCGGAACACCGACGCCGACTGCCGCGGGTCCTGCTCGGCGAGGATCTGGCCGGCCTGGGCCTGGGCGAGCATCTCGCTGACGTCGTGAGCCACGAAGTCGTGCAGGTCCTGGGCGAGCTGCGCGCGCTGCGCCTGGCGGGCCGCTCGCACGGAACGGGCCCGCCGCTCGTCCAGCGAACGCAGATAGAGCCCGACCATGGCCGCGAGCAGCGCGGACAGCACCCAGACGGCGAAGCCGGCCACCGCAGCCAGAGTCGGCGGCCCCGTGCCGAAACGCAGCAGGAGGACCGGCAGGGCGACGCCCGCCGGCCCCACGGAGAGCAGGGCGTGACGGGCGGGCGCGACGCGAACCGTCACCATGATCAGGACGAGCAGGGCGGCGGACTCGCCGAGCAGCCAGCCGCCGGCGGGGGCGTCCTGCCGGTGCTCCCGCCCGAGCAGCAGCAGGCCGGCGGTCGCGGTCAGCGACACCACGCCGGCCGCGCCCGTGACCGCCGCGGCCCGCTGACGCCACCACAAGGCTCTTCCCGCACGCACATCCCGAGCTTAGACATCCAGCCCCGCACTCCACCTGTGCCGAACGGCACATTCCGCGCCCGAACCCGTACGCCGCCGTGCCGGCCGGCCCATGGGCGGCCCGCCTCGTCGCCCCGAAGCTGGTCAGGGACGTGATCGAGACAGTGGGGGTGTGATGAGGCACGTGTACCGCCTTCTGGCGAGCTGGCCCGCCTGGTCCGCGTACGCGGCGGCCGGGTGGTCGGCGCTCTATGGGGCGCTGGGGCTCTACTGGGCCTTGGGCGGCGGCGGGTTCCCGTTCGCGCCCGTCGAGGACGACCGGGCGACGGGGTCGATCCTGGAGGGCAGCCAGGCAGGGTCGGTCGCGCCGGTCATGGCCGCCGCCGGGCTGGTCGGCGTGGCGGCCGCGCTGGCCATGGCCCGGCGATGGGGGCGTGCGCGCACGATGCTGCTCGTCCTCGGGTGGACCCTGGCCGGCACGCTCGCCCTGGTGGTCCAGGACTACACCCTCCTCGTGCTGGTCGCCTTCGCTCCGTTCCTGCTGGTGTTCGCCTTCACCGGGGTTCCCGGTCCGCAGGAGGGCATCGGGGACATCCTGTACTGGCACCGGGTCAACCTGATCATCATGTTCGCCGGCGGGGTGCTCTGGGCCCTGGCCACCCTCGCCCACCAGCGCCGGACCCGCCGGGCCTGCGCGCACTGCGGCAGGGGCGGCAAGGACGCCGGGCGCTGGACGACGCCGGAGGCCACGCGCCGCTGGGGCCGGTGGGCCGTGTACGTCGCGTGCGCCGCGCCCGTGCCGTACGAGATCACGAGGATCGCCTGGTACCTCGGGATCCCGCTCGGCATCTCCGACGACTTCCTCCGCATGATGCGGGAGACGCCCGGCATGGCGGAGGTGGGACTCGGCTGCGCCCTCGCCTCGATCGGCGGGGCAGTCCTGACCCACGGCCTGATCCGCAGGTGGGGGGAGGTCTACCCGCGCTGGATCTGGTTCAGGGCGGGCGAACGTGTGCCGCCGGCGCTCGCGGTCGTCCCGGCGTCCCTCGTGGCGCTCGCCGCGATCCCGGCCGGCCTGATGAACCTGCGCATGGGCTTCGACGCCGGCCGGACGTGGGCCATGAACGGGCCCGGCGTGCTCTGGATCGTCTGGGGCGCCGCGCTCGCCGCCGCCGCGTGCGCCTACGGGCTGCGCCGCCGGCGGCCCTGCCGCCACTGCGCCCCGGCGACGGGGCAGGAGGTCCCGGCGAGGTGACGGTGGTGGCTACTACAACCCCGGCTGCGGCCCTCCTCGGCGGGCTGCGGCTGGTGGCCGGGCATCGCGCGTTGCGCAGCCTGCTCGGCCTGGCCATGCTGTCGGGCTTCCACGTCATCCCCGAGGCGATCGCGGTGCCGTACGCCGCCTCGTTCGGCCTGGGCACCCCGGTACTGCTGGCCTGGAACAGGGCCGTCAGGGCGTCGCCCCCGCGCACGTGATCACAAGGCCATCCGCACTTCGGCCCGACCCCGGGGCCGTGGCGGCACGGACGACCGACGGGGCGCTACGGCGCGGTGAGCGGTTCGGCCTCGTACGCCTCGTGCAGCACCTTCACGAAGGACGGCGCCACTGGCAGGGACGCGGCGCCGATCCGGTGCACGGCCAGGCCCGGCGTCCACGAGTTCAGCACCACCGCGCCCGCCAGCGACGACAGGTCCGCGAGCCCGACCTCCTCGACGCGCTGGGGCACGCCGAGGCGGTCGAGCTGCCTGCGTACGATGCCCATCGTGGTCCCCACCAGCATCTCCGCCTCGGGCCACACCACCCCCGAGCCGTCCCAGAAGGCCAGGTTCCAGATCGAGCCCTCGCTGAGCCGCCCCCGCCGGTCGACGAAGGCGGCGTCGTCGAAGCCGCGGGCGACGGCCTGGCGGAGGTAGTACGTCTTGGCCGCCTCCCCGACCTGCTTGACGGCCGGCAGGAACCGTTCGTGCTCGAAGGCCGCCAGGGCGAGCGGCCCCGCCGGGCCGGTCGCGGGGGGCCCGGTGCGTACGAGCAGCTCCGGCTCCTCCTCGGCCGACGCCACGGTGAAGTCGCCGGCAGGGGGGTACACCGTGGCCCGCAAGGACAGGTCCGCGGGGCCCGCCCGGAGCGCCGCCCGCAGGCAGGCGCGTACGCGGTCGTCGGGCACGGCCCGGCCGAGCAGCTCCAGCGAGGCGGAGCGCAGCCGTTCCAGGTGGAGGTCGAGCCCCCGCACCCGGCCGCCACGCACCTGCATGGCGGTGAAGTGGGCGTAGCCGGCGAAGGCGAGCGGCGCCAGGTCGCCGGCGCTCGCCGCGTGGCCGTCGCGGTGGACAACGAAGGAAGACATACGTCGCTCCAGCATGCTCAACAGATGGAATGTCCGTGACAACGGCGACGTTACGGCCTCACATCGATGGAAAGGCCAACCCGCATGCTGATCGGTGAGTTGTCCCGGCGCACCGGGGTCAGCACCCGCCTACTGCGCTCGGGTTGGTCCGCAGTGCTCCGGCCTTGCCGGGGGTGAAGCGGTCCGCCTCTACCCGACCGCCGGTCAGCGTCAAGGGGCGAGCGTCCCGACATCGAGTGGTGCGCCGAGTTGTGGGACATCCTGAACGGCGAACTGGCGACCATGGACCGGCGCATCGACGATCTTCAGAGCGGCCGCGACCTTCTCGCCGGGTTCCTGGCACGGCCCTGAGTCGTCAGGCGGTCCGTGCCGCGGTGACCACCACGGCGGTGTAGTGCATCGTGAAGGCGCCGCCCACCGCGTCGATCGCGGCCCCCATGCCGGACAACACCTCGTCCAGTTCGGCGGCCGGGAGCCGGTTGTTGCCTCCGTGTGTGGGGGTCTGGTCCAGCCACTCGTCCCGGGTGTAGGTGTGCTCCCAGTCGAAGTGCCACCGCTCCGGTTCGCCGAATGCGCCTGCCTGGCGCATCCCGTCCGTGGCCGTGTCGCACATCGCGGAGTACGCCTCGGTGAGGGGCTTCGTGGGGTCGTGGACCGGCGTCTCGGGCAGCACCCGGCGATAGATCGCGGCGAAGGCCTCGGCCAGGTCGGGGGGAGGCTGGAACGCGTTCCAGAACAGCGCCAGCCGTCCTCCGGGACGCAGCACCCGCGCGGCCTGGGCGGCGCCCGCGACCGGGTCGACCCAGTGCCAGGCCTGCGCGGCGGCGACCGTGTCAAAGGTGCGGCCCGCCGGGTCCCAGTCCTCGAACGTCGACACCTCGGTCTCGACCCCGGTCTGCCTGGCCAGGGCGGCCATGCGCGGGTCGGGCTCGACGCCGAGCACCTGGCATCCGGCGGCCTGAAACTGGCGGGCGGCGATGCCGGTGCCGCTGCCGACGTCGAGGAGGAGCGGCCCGGGGCCGGCGGCGACGATCCGCTCGACCAGGGCGTCAGGGTAGCGCGGGCGGGTGCGGTCGTAGCGTTCGGCGTCGGTGCCGAACGACTCGGCGACCTGACGGAGCCGATGGGGCTGGTTGCTTTCCGTCGGTGAAGTGGGCATGTGCCCACTCTAATGGGCGCATGCCCACTCAGCTAGCCTGGAGGTCCGGTTACGCTGATGGAGGAACGCACGGTGCCGACTGGGGTGGCCCTGCGCGACGTGCGCGACCAGCTGTTCAACGCCGCCGAGCGGGTCCTGCTCCGGGCCGGCCCCAGCGGGCTGACCAGCCGGGCGGTCACCAGCGAGGCCGGCTGCGCCAAGGGTGTGCTGCACCGGCACTTCGCCGACTTCGACGCCTTCCTCGCCGAGCTCGTGCTCGACCGCGTCGGCCGGATCGAGGCCCAGGCCGTCGCCCTGCTCGACCGCACCGGCACCGGCACCGTCGCCGGCAACCTCACCGCGGCGCTGACCGGCGTGTTCGAGTCGGTCGCCGTGGCCATCGTCGGCCTCATCACCTTCCGCGACGAGCTGCGCGCCCGGCTGCGCCGGACCCGGCCGGCGGGGGTTCCGCTCCTGGCCGAGGCCACCGCGATGATCGCCTCCTACCTCGCCGCCGAGGTCGAGATGGGCCGCATCGCGGTGGACGCCGACGTCGACACGCTCGCGCTCACGCTCGTCGGAGCCGCGCACCTGCTCTACGCCGGCAGGGAAGGCTCCCCGCCGGACCCCGCCGCCGTCGAGAAGGTCGTGACCACGGTCATCGCCGACGTCGTGCAGCGACGGCTGCTCTGAGGCCGCTCAGCCGGCGTCGGGGACGTACGCCAGGTTCAGCACGCCGGTCCGGAAGGTCTCCGACCTGACCAGCTTCAGCGGGTGTGTCGGGGTGTCCTCGAACAACCGCTGGCCGTGGCCGACGGCGATCGGGTGGACGAGCAGGTTGAGCTCGTCGAGCAGCCCGTTGGCCAGCAGCCATCGTACGGTCGTCGCCGAGCCGGACATCTGGACGTCGCCGCCGCTGATCTCCTCCTTGATCTCGCGCAGCCCGGCCGCGACGTCACCGGAGACGATGGTGGTGTTGCCCCAGTCGGCCTTCTGCAGGCTGTTGGACACGACGTACTTGCGGGCGTTGTTGAGCAAGGCGGCCACCTCCGGGTCGGCGTCCGTCGACGTCCAGTAGGTGGACCACTCGTCGTACAGTCTGCGGCCCATCAGCATCGCCGCCGCGCTCTGCATGCCCGCCTCGACCACGGCGCCCATCTCGTCGTTCCAGTACGGGAAGTGCCACTGGTCCGGCGACTCGACCACGCCGTCGAGGGAGATGAAGAAGCTCGAAATGATCTTGGCCATCGCTGGGCTCCCTAGCCGTTGGAGTTGTCAGAAGGTGTCGCTCAATGCGTCGATGTGAACGGTATGCGGGCGGAGTTCTCACGTCTTGTACAGAAGCGACAGAGGTTCGTCCGGGGCCGGGACGCTCAGCTGCGTGGCGGTCCGCCCGACGTACCGGGTCAGCGACCGCGCCAGATGCGGCTGGTCGAAGTAACCGAGCCGGTGGATCACGTCGTGGACCGGCGTGCCGTCCTGGATCAGCAGCGCCGCCTGCCGGGCACGGGCGATGCGCTGGACGGCGCCCCGGGTGAGGCCGGTCGCCGCCACGAAACGCCGCTGGACGGTGCGTTCCGACACGTCCGGTGTGGCGCCGTGGAGCACCGTGGCGACGATCGGGTCGCGGTCCAGCACCGCCTCGCGCACCATCCGCCGTACGAACTCCTCGGCGTTGTCGTAGCCGGGCAGGCGCCAGGTGGAGCCCTTCAGCCAGAACGACCTGCGCGTCGCGCCGGGGATCTCCACGGCCCCGTCGACGAGCAGGCGGCCGGGAAGGTGGGGCATGGACGTGCCCAGCGAGAAGGTGATCCCGAAGAACGTCGCGTCCTCGGGCACGCCGGCGGCGCTCGCCGACCTCTCGGGCCCCCGGACGGCCACGCTGACCTCGCCGCGGTGTTCCCAGAACACCAGCTCGTGATGCGCGGTCGCGATCGACGTCATGCGGGCGACGTCATGGCTGGTGCTGCGCCACACCCGCTCGATGTACGGCGAATCGGACGGCCGGCTCTCGACGTGCAACCCCATCCGGGTCCTCCTCCTCTGCCGAAAAGGCACCACCGAGCAGGCAGTCTGGCACGGATTCCCCAGGAGGTGCAGGGCTCCGGGCGGCGAATCCCGCCGAGAATCAACAGGGTTTATATAAGTGCTGTTACAATGGCCTCATGACGGATGACGACCCCACCAGCGAGAGCCTCTGGCGGCCGCTGCGGACCCTGCAGGCGTCGATGGACGCCGACATCGCCCGGCTCTACTCCGAGAAACAGATCGACGGCCTCAAACCGAGCTTCGTGATGGAGTTGCTCCGGCTCAACGCCCTGGGCCCGATGACCATCACCGAACTGGCCGAGTCGGTCGGACGGACCCACTCGGCGCTCAGCCAGAAGGTGGCCGCCATGCGCGAGGCAGGTTGGGTCCAGACCGTGACCGGCGAGGACGCGCGCAGCAAGAAGGTCACGCTCACCGACCACGCCCGCGCGGTCGTCGGCCGCCTCGCGTCGGAGTGGCGGGCCACCGAGGCGGCCCTCGCCGACATCGAGGCCGAGATCCCCTACCCGCTCACCCAGGTGGTCACCGACATCGAGCAGGCCCTGTCCCGCAAGAGCTTCCACGACCGCATCGCCGAGAAACTGGCGCAGGACCCCGCGTGGCAATGACGGGCGTGCCCGCTCAGCGCGGAAGGGTGCCGGTGTACGCCGCCCAGTCCGCCGGGTGCGCCATCCCCTTGCGCACGGGCACCTTCCGGACGGCGCCCGCCTCGTCTATGACGATGCGGTTGCCCTCCATGCGCGGGCTCCCGCCCGCGCTGACGGGGAACCTGCGTTCGGCCGGCCCGACCGGCGCGGTGAGGACGATGGCCTGGGGCTCGACCCGGAAGTACGGCCGCCGCAGATAGATGACGCCGAGTCCGGCGACGATCAGCCCGACGACGATCGTCGGGCTGAAGGTCCCGAGCAGGAAGAGCCAGAGCTGCAGGAGGACCAGGACCGAGCCCAGGATCAGGAACGTCCAGCCCAGCAGCGGGTTGTAGCGGATCTTCATGGAGGAAGCAGTCCTTCTCCGGCGGATGGTGCGGGCTCACGATCCTTGCCGCCCGCGCCCTCGGAGGCAAGCGTCGCGGGGAGCCGAGCCGAGCCGTGACCTCCACGAGACGTCCGAAGGCCGCCAGCGCCGTCCCCGATCCGCCGCAAAGGTGGTGGTGCGCGCCGTCACCGACACGCAAACCCGCATCGAGCCGAACATCCTCCACTTCGGCACCCCCGTGGTCCCCATCTCCTCCATGAACGAGGACGGCACCGCGGGTCCGGGTGCACGAGGAGATCCGCATGGCCGGTACGGACGACCGCGTCGCCCCGGACACCTGGCGCCCCTCATCATGAGCTTCCAGAAGGTGTACGGCCTCGGCCCGCAGGCCACCCGTCCACGCTTGCGCGGATCCCCGAGCGGCTCTACCGCAGCGCCGACCTAGAGCGGGCCCGCGGTGTCCAGCAGGGCCAGCCATGACCGGCCGGCGCACACCCGGGTGATCTCCTCGACCTCCAGCCACCCGGCCCCCGTGGCCTCCGACCCGGCGGGCGGCTGGGTCGGGGAGCCCAGGGCCGGGAGTGCGGCACGGAACATCACCATGTACGTCAGCGGCGGGTAACGGTAGCCGTCGGGCGCCGGGGCGAGCAGCTCGATGCGTTCCCAGGCGAAGACGGACAGCGCGGACGGGGGCAGGCGCAGGCCGGTCTCCTCGTACAGCTCGCGGACCGCGGCGTCGACCGCGGTCTCGCCGGGTTCGAGGTGGCCGCCGGGGATGTCCCAGCCGCGCCGGTCCACGCGCGTCATGAGGGTTCTGCCCGCACGGTCCGACACGAACGCGAACGCGCACGTCGTCTGCTCCAGCGGCGGGACGGACTCGCACCGCATCAGGTCCATGCGGTGCGCCACGGGGATGTAGGAGAGCGTGCCGGTCACGACCAGGTGAGTCATGCCTCCATCGTGCCCGCGATCAGACGCCCCGCCGCATGGCCCGGTTGCCCAGGTAGAGGCCGACGGCGGCCACCGCGCAGGCGGCGGCGGTGCCGTACAGGACGGACAGGTTCGCGAGGTCGCCGGCGAACAGCGCGCGCTGGGCGTCGACGACGTAGGTGACGGGGTTGGCGTACCCGATGGTCTGCAGCCAGGCGGGGGCGGCGTCCAGGGGGAGGAGCACGCCCGAGCACAGGAGCAGCGGGAACATGATCGACTGGCTGACGATGTAGAACAGGGTGCCGCCGGGCGCCGACTTGATGGCGAGGACGAACGAGAGGGAGCCCAGCCCCACCCCGAAGATCACCAGCTGCACCAGGCCGGTCAGCACGCCCACCGGATGGAGCTCGAAGCCCAGGGGCAGCGCCAGCAGGATGATCAGCACCGCCTGGACCAGCAGGACGATCATCTCCTTCATGGTCCTGCCGACCAGCATCGCCGTGCGGTTGAGCGGGGTGACCATCATGCGCTCCATCGAGCCGCCGATCAGCTCGACCAGCAGCGTGTAGCCGGCGGCCAGCGGGCCGGTCAGGCACATCATGACCAGGATGCCCGGCACGAACCACTGCCACGACGAGCCGACCGTGCCGTCCAGCAGCGACCCGAACAGGAACAGGAACAGCAGCGGCTGACCCATCTCGAAGAGCAGCCCGACGGGCTCGCGCAGGGACGGTTTGACCTCGCGCGAGAAGACGGTGGTGGTGTCACGCAGGAATGTCGTCATCGGTGAGGCTTCTCCCGGTAAGAGCGAGGAACACGTCGTCAAGGGTGGGGCGGGCGGTCTCGGCGGTGGTGACCTTGATGCCGGCGCCGTCCAGGGTGCGGAGATAGTCGGGCAGCGCGGCGGCGGCGTTGGGCACCTGGAGACGTACGGTGGTGCCGGTCGCTGTCCCGTCGCCGATGCGGGCGGCCGTCCGCGCCTCCCGCTCGGTGCTGGTGGTGATGGTGATGTGGTCGCCGGCGAGGTCGTTCTTGAGCCGTTCGGCGGTGCCGTCCGCGATGATCCTCCCGCCGTCGATGATCACCACGCGCTCGGCCATGTTGTCGGCCTCCTCCAGGTAGTGCGTGGTGAGGAAGAGCGTCGTGCCGAACGTCTCCCGCAGCCGCAGGATGTGCTGCCAGATGTCGGCGCGGCTCTTCGGGTCGAGGCCCGTCGAGGGCTCGTCCAGGAAGAGCAGGCCGGGGCGGTGGATCAGACCGAGAGCGATGTCCAGGCGGCGGCGCTGGCCGCCGGACAGGGTGCCGGGTTTGCGTCTGGCCAGCGGACGGAGGTCGAGCAGGTCCAGCAGTTCGTCCGCGCGGGCGGCGGCGTCGCGGATGCTCAGGCCGTAGCAGCGGCCCTGGGTGACGAGTTCGTCGCGGACGAGGAAGTTCTCGCCCGCGCTGTTCTTCTGGCCGACGTAGCCGATGCGGAGGCGGACGGCGGCCGGGTGCGAGGCCACGTCGTGGCCCGCCACCGTGGCGGTGCCGGAGGTGGGCGGAAGCAGGGTGGTGAGCATGCGCAGGGTGGTGGACTTCCCTGCGCCGTTGGGGCCGAGGAACGCCACGAGCTGGCCGGCCTCCACATCGAGATCGATGCCGGCGACGGCGGTGACGGTCTCCTTCTTGACCTTGAATTCTCGGGTCAGGCCCCGGGCGTGGATCATGGTCGGTCTCCTCCGGGCATGGCAAAGAAACCCCTGGTCGGGGCGGGGGTCGGGAATGAGTCCAGTCTGAGGAGGAAAACCCTCTTTGGCAAACGCGAACATGACGTACACATACGGCGCTGACCTGCGGAAACGACGTAGTCGACGTACACCCCGCGGAAGCCGATTTCGGGGCTCTGAGGTGCGGTTATCCCGATGCTGGAGAAAATCTGTTTCGACAGGGCTCTCGGCCGCCGCTTCTGGCAGCATGTCGGGTCATGCGCAGGCTCACCGTGCTGGTGAACGGGCTGCCGGGAGCGGGGAAGACCACACTGGCCCGCGCGCTCGGCCGCGAACTCGGGCTGCCGGTCTTCTCCAAGGATGCCCTCAAGGAGACGCTGGCGAGGAGCCGGTACGAGCGGCGCGCGCGGCACTCGATCCACCAGGACGCCGAGGTCGATGACGAGCGGTGGCGGGAATGGTCGGCGGCGGCGCGGCCGCTCGCGCTGGGGCCGGTCTATTCAGTCGATACGTCAAAGAGCGTGAATATAGCTCGACTTGCGGATTTGTGTGCAGCTCCGCAAGGATCTCCGGCGTGAAACGTCTGTGGTTGTCCATGGTGATCGCGGCGACCGGGATGACGGGAGTCGCCGAGGCCGACGGCGGAGTCCGTGGGGTCGACGTCAGCGACCGGACCGGTGACGTCGACTGGGAGAACGTGGCCCTGGGCGGCGGGAAGTTCGCGTTCGTGCAGGCCACCGAGGGCGCCGACTACCGCAACCCGCGTTTCGACGGACAGTTCGGCGGTGCCGCGGAGGCGGGCCTCTACCGCGGCGCCTATCACTATGCGCAACCTCATGAATCCGATGGGAGAGCACAAGCCGACTATTTCCTCCAAAATGGCGGCGACTGGATCAGCGACGGCCAAACCCTCCCCGGAGTCCTCCACCTGGAGGACAATCCGTACAAAGACAAGAACGGCAAGAACTCCTGCTATGGCCTGTCCACGAAGGGCATGGTCGCCTGGATCAAGGAATTCACGGTCAAATACCGCCGGGCGTCTGGCCGGCACGCCATCATCCACACCACGACGAGCTGGTGGCGGACCTGTACGGGGAACTCGGCCGCGTTCGCGTCCAACCCCCTCTGGCTGGCCCGCTGGGGGAGCGATCCGGGGTCGCTGCCGAAGGGCTGGAAGCGGCACACGTTCTGGCAGTCGGCGGACAAGGGCACGCTGGCCGGCGGCCAGAACTCGTTCAACGGCAGCGAGTCCCGGCTCAGGGCGCTGGCCAACCCGCCGGCCGAGGTGATGGTCTCGGGCGAAACCATGAGCAGGACGTCGTACAAGGTGGTCGTGACGAACACCGGCCCCTACCCGGTCAAGGACATCAAGGTGTCCGGGCGCGCGTTCGGCGGGCAGCGGGTGGTCGAGGCGCCGGCGTGCAAGTTCAGCGGTACGGCGGTGACGTGCCGGGTCAAGGAGCTGCCGAAGGCGAAGAAGGTGCTGTTCGTGTTCACCACCAAGCCCAGGAAGGCGAAGGGCACGGTCGGCATGAACATCACCGTCGGTTCGGTGAAGCTCACCCTTAAAGCCCGATAAGGCAGGATGTATCCCAAGACCCGGCTATAAGGGGTGTTTGGGTGAAGCGGCGGTCAGCGGTGGCGGCAGCGCTGATCCTGCTGACCGCCACGGCCTCGATGCCGCTCGGCCTGCCCCTCCCGCCCAGGATCGTCCAGCTCGCCTACGAGATCGAGCGGCACGGCATCGCGTACGCCTGGGGCGGCGGCCACGCCGGCGAGCCGGGACCGTCGAAGGGCACCTGCCGGGGTTACCGAGGGAAGATCAAGCCGTGCCCGGCGGCCAGGACGCGCGGCCTCGACTGCTCGGGGCTGACCCGGTGGGTGTACGCGCTGGCGCACGGCAGGGACGTGCTGGGACCGGGCAACACCGACGCGCACGTACGCAGGATGCGCCGGGTGAAGTCCCCGAAGCCCGGGGATCTGGCGTTCTTCGGCAAGATCACCAAAAAGACCGTCAAGACCCATCACGTCGGCATCTACCTGGGTAATGGAACGATGATGAACGCGCCCGAGACCGGGGCCATCGTGCGCGTCGACGACATCGCCGAGAAGAAGAATTTCGCCGGCTTCTACCGCTACCGCCCGCCACCTACGGGATCCCGCTGACCATCCGGTATGCCGGAAACGCATGTGGCGGCCGGAAATTGAGAGACCCGACGGCTAATGTGTGCCGCTATGGACAGGCGATGGGTCGGCCTCGACGGCTACGAGGTCCTGCCGGCCATCCGGGCCGGCCGGCAGGTGCTACGCGTGCGCAGGCACGGGTGCTTGATCGCCGACTGCACGTCGGTCGCGCAGGTGGCCAGGCTGGTCGATCTGGCCGAGTTGTGCGAGGTGATCGAGCTGCCCGCACGGCGCCACGCGGAGGCGCCCGTGGAGGCCGGAACAAGTTCGCATCAGGGCTGAGCGCCGTGTATGGTTACACCTGTCCGCAGCGACGGACAGGCCCCTATAGCTCAGTCGGCAGAGCGTCTCCATGGTAAGGAGAAGGTCAACGGTTCGATTCCGTTTGGGGGCTCGCAATCCCGACAGGCAGAACGCCCGGTCCGCACACGCGGTGCCGGGCTTTTCTCGTTGCCCTGGCCCGCCGGCCGCCCCGTTGAGCTGCTGAGAAACTTCCCCGCGACCAGCGAACGGGAGATCACCGCGCGGGGCGACCTGTGCCTGCCCGTCCCGGTAGCAACCGAACGCCTGCGTCGCCGACAACGGGGAGATAGTTGATATATCCGACTTGTATGGGTCGGCGGAGGAGTCTATCGTCGCTGGTGACGTGCGAGCCCCCGCTGCGCTCCCGATTTCTGGTCGCCGGGGTTTCTGAGGCATACTAGAGATCCCGCCCGATGGAGCGAGTTGCTGATGTGCTCGCCGCGTCGGGTATTCTCTACGATGGCCGGTGTCGTTGACCGGCTCAAGGCGGAGTAGCTCAGTCAGGCAGAGCAAACGGCTCATAATCGTTGTGTCGCCGGTTCAAGTCCGGCCTCCGCTACTGCCCATTCCCAGGTCACCGGCCTGGGCACGGGCCTGTCCATGTCCCGAACGTAGAAAGGCACTCCCAAGTGGCTGCCACCGACGTTAGGCCGAAGATCACGCTGGCCTGCCAGGAGTGCAAGCACCGCAACTACATCACGCGGAAGAACCGGCGCAACGACCCGGATCGGCTTGAGCTGAAGAAATACTGCCCCAACTGCCGCTGCCACCGCGCGCACCGCGAGACCCGCTAGGTTCGCACCGGGCAGGGCCATCGCGCCCCCCTTATCCGTTCCATCGCACAGCCGGCGTCCCCTTCGCAGGGCGCCGGTTCGTCGTGTCCGCCCCCCGTCTGCCGCATGTGGCTCCGGCCCGTGGCCGGCTCTCGGGGGCGTGCCCTGACGTACCTGCCCGCCGACCGGGCGGCCGCGTTCAGCGCGGGTGTGGCTGAGCCGGCCCACTACCTCGACTCGACCCCGCCCAACGGCTCGGGCAGGGCGTCCAGCGCGGCAGTCGCATCGGCCCAGGCGCGCGTCTCGTACAGCGAAATCCCGCCAGGACCGTGCTCCGCCCCGAACGCAGCATTCCGAGATATCCGGAACAGTGTTCTGTTTGGTGAGTCCCGGGTGAGCCCTTCTCTCGACGAGGCCGAACAGGGCTGCTCGGAGCAAGGGTGGCACGGCAAAATCACGGCCATCTCTCGCGACAGCCGAACGTTGTTCTGTTACCGTCGCCCTCAGCAGCGCTCGGTCGGAGACATACGAGGAGCCATCGATGGCCTTGAACCGTGACTTCGTGGGCCGGAGCTATCCGCCCAGCGCCCCATACGAGGTCAGCCGGGTGAAGATCAGGGAGTTCGCCACCGCGATCGGCGACAACAACCCTCTCTACCGCGACAAGGAGGCCGCGCGGGCCGCCGGCTACCCCGACGTGATCGCGCCGCCCACGTTCCCCATCGTCTTCAGCCTGCAGAGCGGCGGCGAGGCCCTGGCCGATCCCGGTCTGGGGCTCAACTTCGCCATGGTCGTCCACGGCGAGCAGCGCTTCGAGTACGTACGTCCCGTCATCGCCGGCGACGAGCTGGTCAGCACCGCGACGATCACCGACATCCGCACCGCCGGCCGCAACGAGCTGCTGACCGTGCGCAGCGACGTGACGACCATCGAGGGCGAGCCCGTCTGCGTCACCTACAACACGATCGTCGAGCGCGGAGGGGCCGCCTGATGACCGCCACGGTGAAGTACGACCAGGTCGAGGTCGGCCAGGAGCTCACGGCCGTCGACTACCGCGTGCGCCGCTCCAACCTCGTCATGTACGCCGGCGCCTCCGGCGACTTCAACCAGATCCACTGGAACGAGCGGTTCGCCAAGATGGTGGGGCTGCCCGACGTGATCGCGCACGGGATGTACACGATGGCGCAGGCGGGGCGGTTCGTCACGGACTGGGCGGGAGATCCGGGTGCGGTGGTCGACTTCGGCGTGCGGTTCTCGTCGATGGTGGTCGTGCCCGACGACGACCAGGGGGCCACGATCACGGTCAGCGGCGTGATAGAGGCGAAACTCGAGGACAAGCGCGTGGTCGTCGGGCTCGTCGCCAGGGCGGACGACGCTCAGGTGTTGTCCAAGGCGCGTGCGGTGGTGCAGTTGTCCTGAACGCCGGCGGGCCGGCGATGATAAGTGGGCCCGCTTCCGGGTACTCCGTGACGGTATGTCTGAAGCCGCGCGAGAAGTCTGGCCCACGGTCCGATCGATCCCCGTCTCCGCCGTCACCGACGCGAAACTCCCGGGACACCTCAGACCCGCCCGCGTCGAGGCCGTGGCGGGCAGCGGCGGCACCGGCCGCGACACCGCGGGCGGCGCGGTCGCCGGTCGCGACCAGGCAGGCACGGGCCGCGACACCACTGAGGGCGCACGCACGCGTCGCGACCCCGCCGGTGGCGCGGGTTCCGGGCGGGACGCCGCCGGCATGGGCCGTGAGACTGCGGGCGGGCGGCGGGCGACCGGGGTCGGTACGGCCGGGGCCAAGCCGCGTGGCACGCACGCACGCCAGAACCCCGCCGCCGAGCTGGGCTTCTCCGGAGACCCCGGCCAGCACGGGGACGACGGCGACGGCATGCTGCACGCCCAGCGCATCTGGGACGCGTCGCTGGCCACCAGCCGCCTCGACGACCTCGGCGTCAACACCGAGCGGCAGCGCGTCGAGACCGCTGAGATCACCACGAGCGTGGGCCTGCTCGTGGACGGCCGGCCCGAGGACGTACAGCGGTGTGTGCAGTCGCTGATCGACCACACCCGCGCCCGCGTGCTCGTGCTCGACCTCGGCAACGTCGACGGCGCCGGCAACGTGCTGGACGACCTGGCCCGCCGCTGGCCCGAGCGCATGGCCGCCTGGCACGTCGCCGAGCGGCCGCACTGGCGCGGCGGCACCGCCACCTGGGGCGAGAGCCGGGCCAAGCTGCTGCGGCTCGACGAATCCGAGGTCCACGTACTGATGGAGACGACCACCGTGCTGCGCGGCGACGCGCTGACCCCGCTGATCGCGGCCGTCGCCGAAGGGGCCGTCGCGGCCGGCTGGTGGGGGGCGGAACCGCTCGACGACGGTCGAAGCTGGCGCGAGGCGGGGCCGGGCCCGGTGCGGGCGCTCAGAGGGGACCTCATGGCGGTACGCCGGTCGGCGGCGATCGGAGCGCTTCCCGAGCACGCCCACCACGGCGCGAACGCCGACCTGGAGCTCTCGCTCGCCCTGCACGGCACCCTGGTCGTCCCCCGCGACCGGCCGCCTGTGGAGCGTCACGACCGTGACGACCTGCCCGGCGACTACCTGGAGCGGGAGTCGCGGCGCAACTATGACGGGGTGCTCCGCCTCCTGCACGCCTCCGCCTGACGGGCGGACCCGCGCCCACCGCTCGGCGGACTGTCCGTAAGCTGTGGGCCCATGGAGATGCTCGCGCCGTACACCACGTTGGGCCTGGGCGGGCCCGCCCGCGATTTCGCCGAGGGGTCCACGGCGGAGCAACTCGTCTCCCTGGTGGCCGAGGCCGACAGGAACGGCGTGCCCACCCTGGTGCTCGGCGGGGGCAGCAACGTCGTGGTCGCCGACGAGGGGTTCGACGGGCTGGTGATCAAGGTCGCGACCCAGGGCCTGACCGTCTCGCGTGACGGCGAGCAGGTGCTGGTCACCGTCGAGGCGGGCGAGGACTGGGATTCGCTGGTCGCCCGCGCCGTGTCCGAGGGCTGGTCGGGCCTTGAGTGCATGTCCGGCATTCCGGGGCTGGTCGGCTCGACCCCCATCCAGAACGTCGGCGCTTACGGCCAGGAGGTCGCCCAGACGATCAGGTGTGTGCGCGCCTACGACCGGCTCACCCGCCAGGTGGTCGACCTGGAGGCGCGGCAGTGCGGCTTCTCCTACCGTGACAGCGTCTTCAAACGCGATCTGTCGCGGCACGTGGTGCTGGCGGTGACGTACGCGCTGGACGTCTCCGAGTCGTCGGGCCCGCTGGCGTACGCGGAGCTGGCAGGCCGGTTGGGGGCCGGGGTTGGGAGCCGGGTGCCGCTCGCCCAGGCCCGTGAGGCGGTTCTGGAGCTGCGGCGGGGCAAGGGCATGGTGCTCGACCCGGCCGACCCCGACACGCGCAGCGTCGGCTCGTTCTTCACCAACCCGATCCTGACGGCCGAGCAGGCGAAGGCGCTGGCGGTGCGCGCTCCCGGCCATCCGCAGTGGAAGCTGCCCGGCGGGTCGGTCAAGGTGCCCGCCGCATGGCTGATCGAGCAGGCGGGCTTCCCGAAGGGCTACGAGCTCGGGCCCGTACGCATCTCGACCAAGCACACGCTGGCGCTCACCAATCCCACCGGGCGCGCCACGACGGCCGACCTGCTGGCGCTGGCCAGGCAGGTCCGCGACGGCGTACGGGAGAAGTTCGGGGTCACGCTGGTCAACGAGCCGGTGCTGGTGTGCTGCGCCCTGGGGGAATAGCGGGCGATTTCGGCCTGTTATGGTGGGTCGGAACCGAAGGGGAGTAGTCCCAATCGTGTGATCGACACACTGGCGCTTCATCGTGCCCGGTCACATGGGCCTCACGCGGGCGGACGAGACCTTCGGCCTGGCAGCCATGCGACAAGTCGCTGCCGGGCCGAAGCCGTGCCCGCATCTCCCCGGGCCAGTCGCTTCCGGCCCGGTCGCGCGGAAGAGGACCGTTGGAAGCGTTCTGGATCAGTCTCGGCGTCATCTTCGTGGCCGAGCTCGGCGACAAGAGCCAGCTCATGGCGATGACGTTCGCAACCCGTTTCAAGACATGGCCCGTGCTCGCGGGCATCACGATCGCCACGACCGTCGTACACCTGCTGAGCGTCGCCGTGGGCGGCCTGATCGGCGACGCGCTGCCGACGACGGCCATCTCGGTGGTGGCGGGGCTCGCCTTCCTCGGGTTCGCGGCGTGGACGTTGCGCGGCGACGAGCTGACCGAGGACGAGGCGCAGAAGGCCAAGCGCACCACCAGGAACGCCCTGATCGCGGTGACGGTGGCGTTCTTCCTGAGCGAGCTGGGCGACAAGACGATGCTGGCCACGATCACGCTGGCGACGCAGCACGGCTGGGTCGGCACCTGGATCGGCTCGACGGTCGGCATGGTGGTGGCGGACGCGCTGGCCATCGTGGTCGGGCGGCTGATGGGCAGGCACCTGCCCGAGAAGATCATCAGGTACGGCGCCGCCGGGGCGTTCGCGGTGTTCGGCATCGCGCTCCTGGTCGAGCCGTTCCTCTGAGGAGGCTCACGGCGACAGCAGCGACAGGCGGTGGGCCGCCGCGGCGGCCTCACCCCGGGTGGTGACGCCCAGCTTGGCCAGGATGTTGGACACGTGCACGCTCACCGTCTTCGCCGAGATGAACAGCTCGGCCGCGATGTCCCGGTTGGTCCGGCCCTGGGTGACCAGCCGCAGCACCTCCAGCTCGCGCGGCGTCAGCAGCTCCGACTGGTCCTGCCCCTGCGTGAGCCCGCCCACCCGGCGGGACAGCGCCTCGATCTCCGCGACGAGCGGTGTCGCGCGCAGCGCCTCGGCCAGCGGCAGGGCCGCCTTCAGTCGCGTCGCCGCCCCCTCGCGGTCGCCGCGGCGCGCTGTCTCGGACGCCGCCAGCAGCAGCGCCTTGGCCTGGTTGTGGGGGCGCTGGAGCCGTTCCCAGGCCGCCGCCGCGGCGTCGAACTCCCCCGCGTACGACAGCCGGTACGCCTCCACGACCGGCCCGATGACCGACAGCTCGGCCGCCACCTCCGCGGCCTGCCGGCGTACGGCCGCGGCCCGTTCGGGCTCGGCGGTCCCGGCGGCGTCGCAGACCTCGCGCAGCAGGGCGAGCAGCCGCCAGCCGAGCATGGCCTTGCTCGACTGCCGGGGACGCGACAACACCCGCTCGGCCACGCCCAGGGCGGCGCCGGGCTCACCCTTGGCGAGGTGCCGGCGCATGAGCAGGTGGGCGTTGTGGGTGATGTCCTGGACGAACTCCTCCTGGCGCTCCTTCAGGATGCCGACCTCGGACAGGATGCCCTCGGTCAGCTGCAGCTCGCCCCTGGCCAGCGCGATGTCGGCGCGCACCCGCAGCAGGGCGTACCGGGTGCGCAGGACGGGCCCGTGGCCGAGCGCGGTCTCGACGGTCTCGATGGCCTCGTCCCAGCGGCCGAGCGACTCCAGCACCTCGGCCCGGTTGTTCAGGATGAACAGGCCGCTGCCGCGCAGCCTGCCGTACTGCTTGGCGAGCCGCCAGCCGTCCTGCGCCATGCGCAGGGCCTCGTCGTGGCGGCCCATGTCGGTCAGGGCGTCGATGTTGTTGCCCATGGCTCTGGTGATGATGCGACCGGCGTTCGCTGCCCTGCCGAGCTCAAGGGCTTGCTCGTTGATCATGATCGTGGTTTCCAGCTCGCCGTTGAGCGAGTGGCCGAGCGCCAGGTTCATCAGCAGGTCGGCTTCGAGGCCGGCTTCGCCGTACTCCCTGGCCAGCCGCAGGCCGTCGGCGATCAGCTCGCTCGCCTCGGTGATCTCGCCTCTCAGCATGAGCTGGCGGCTCAGTGGCGTGACGACCTCGGCCCAGTCGGGGCTGTTCTCGGGTACGAGCCGCAGCGCGTGCCTGAGGTCGTCGATGACCCCCGGATGTCCCTTGGAGTTCTTGATGCCGGCCCGCCGCACGATCAGCTGGGCCACCCGCGCCGACTCCACGGCCTCGTCCAGCCCGGAGAGCGCGCCTTTGACGAACTTGAGCGCCGCGTCGACGTCGCCGCCGGCGTTGGCGGCCTCGGAGGCCCGTTCCAGGACGGCGGTGTGGTCGGCGTCGATGAGCTCGGCCGCGTCGGGCACGCGGTCCCACAACATGAGGACCCGTTCGAGCAGCGGGACGGCCTCGGTGTAGGCGTACGCCTTGAACGACTTCTGCGCGGCCTCCCAGGCGGAGATGAGCGCCCAGTGGTCGTCGCGGGCGCCGTACCAGTGGTGGGCCAGTTCGACGGCGGCGCGGCCCGGCGGGACCAGCCTGCGGTCCTTGGAGATCTCCTCGGCGTACCTGGCGTGCAGCCGCTGGTGCTCGCCGGGCAGCAGCTCGTCGTGGACGGCCTCGCGGATCAGGGAGTGGCGGAAGACGTAGGCGCGGCTGTCGGCGATCTGCAGCACGTTGCCCGCGATCGCGGGGCGCAGCGCGGTCTCCAGCTCGATGTCGGACAGGCCGCTCACGGCGGCCAGCAGCGCGTGGCTGACCCGGGTGCCGCCGGCCGCGGCGACGCGCAGCACACGCTGGGTCTCCTCGGGCAGGCGTTCGACGGCGCTGAGGATGAGGTCCTGCATGGAGTCGGGGACGGTGCAGTCCTCGCCGCTGTCGAGCAGGGCCTCGACGAACAGCGGGATGCCCTCGCTGCTCTCGTAGACCTTCTGCACCTTGGCGTACTGCGGGACCTCGCCGAGGATGCCGGTCATCTGCTGGGCGACCTCGTCCCTCGACAGGCGGGGCAGGTCGAGCCGGTGCACGCCGTTGACCCGCCCCAGCTCCGCCAGCACCGGCCTGAGCGGGTGCTGGCGGTGCAGGTCGTCGGAGCGGTAGGTCATGACGATGAGGACCTGCGGCGTGTGCAGGTTGCGGCTGAGGAAGGCGATGAGGTCGCGGCTGGACCTGTCGGCCCAGTGGATGTCCTCGATGACGAGGATGGTGGGAGCGCCCGCCGCGAGGCGTTCGAGCAGGGTGAGGAACTGCTCGAAGAGCCTGGCGCGGCCGGCGTCGGTCTCGCCGTCGCCGTTGGGCTCGCCGAACTCGGGCAGCAGCCGGGCGAGGTCGCGTGCGGCGCCGTCGGGCAGCAGCCCGGTCACCGTGTCGGGTCCCCGCTCCCTGACGAGCTGCCGGAGCGCGGCGGTGAAGGGCGCGTAGGCCAGACCCTCGGTGGACAGTTCGACGCAGCCGCCGTACAGCACGTGCGCGCCCCCGGCGGCGCAGTGCTCGGCGAAGCGCTGGACGAGCCTGGTCTTGCCGACCCCCGCCTCACCGCCGACGAGGACGGCGGTCACCGCCCCTTTGAGCGCCTCGTCGAACGATTCGGAGAGCGCCTTCAGCTCCTCTTGCCGCCCCACGAAGACGGGACTGACTGATCGTCCCCGCATGTCATCCAGCATGTCATGCCTTATCGGTTGCTTTCGACGCCTTTACGGGGGTTGCGCGGGCTTTCACGGAGGCACGTGGGCCCGGCCACGAGGGAGAACGTGGCCGGGCACTCGTGGGACGGTCATGACGAACGGCGCTTGCGGAAGACCGAGCGGCGCCCGGCCTTGTTCGCCCGCTCCACCTCGCGTACACGCCGGTGCTCGGCGGCCGTCCTGCGCAGTTCGCTGGCGTGGTTCTTCATGAGCTCGTACTCGATCTCGGGATTCACGGTGTCTCCTGCGTTCTCGTGCTTCTTCTTGACACCTTCAAGACTCGTGCTAAGGTCCCGGCCCCTACATCGGGTGGATGCCTTATCTCTGGTACGCGGGCACGCCCGCCATACCTAGGACCTGGGGCACGACCGCCCTAAGGGGGTCTGGTTTGGAGGTGGAGGCCCTGGTCGGCGATGCTGTGGGGGTGTCAACTGTGACTACCTCGCTCACGGACGTCGCTTCGTCCGACACCGCGTTGCGAGCATTCCTGCACGGCCTGCCCGGTGTCGACCGGGTCGGCGCGGACCAGCGGGCGGCGATGCTCGGCACCCGTTCGATCAAGACAACGGCCAAGGCGCAGGCCATCGACCTCGCCATCTCGATGGTCGACCTGACCACGCTGGAAGGGGCCGACACGGCCGGCAAGGTGCGCGCGATGTGCGCCAAGGCCGTGCGGCCCGGCGGTGACGCGCCCAGGGTGGCGGCCGTCTGCGTCTATCCCGACCTCGTCCCGGTGGCGGTCGGGGCGCTCGGCGGCACCGGTGTCAAGGTGGCCTCCGTGGCGACCGCGTTCCCGAGCGGCCGCTCCTCCCTCGACGTGAAGGTCGGTGAGACCACGGCCGCGGTCGCGGCCGGCGCCGACGAGATCGACATGGTGATCGATCGGGGCGCGTTCCTGTCCGGCCGTTACATGAAGGTGTACGACGAGATCGTCGCAGTGAAGGCGGCCTGCGGGGCGGCCCACCTGAAGGTGATCCTGGAGACCGGCGAACTGGCCACCTACGACAACGTCCGGCGGGCGTCCTGGCTGGCGATGCTGGCGGGCGCCGACTTCATCAAGACCTCGACGGGCAAGGTGTCGCCGGCGGCGACACCGCCGGTGACACTGATCATGCTGGAGGCGGTGCGCGACTTCCGCGACGCGACCGGCCGCCAGGTGGGGGTCAAGCCGGCCGGCGGCATCCGCACCGCCAAAGACGCCATCAAGAACCTGGTGCTGGTCAACGAGACGGCCGGCGACGACTGGCTCTCGCCCGACTGGTTCAGGCTGGGCGCGTCGTCGCTCCTCAACGACCTGCTCATGCAGCGCCAGAAGCTGTCCACCGGCCGCTACGCGGGCCCCGACTACTTCACCCTGGACTGATGATGGCGATCTTCGAGTACGCACCCGCGCCCGAGTCGCGCGACGTCGTCGACATCAGGCCGTCCTACGGGCTGTTCGTCAACGGTGAGTTCGTCGACGGCTCCGGCACCCCGTTCAAGACCGTCAACCCCGCCACCGAGGAGACGCTGGCCGAGGTGGCCACGGCGTCCTCCGACGACGTCGACAGGGCCGTGCAGGCCGCGCGCAAGGCGTTCGGCGTCTGGAGTGCCCTGCCCGGCGCGGAGCGGGCGAAATACCTGTTCAGGATCGCGCGGATCATCCAGGAACGAGCCCGCGAGCTGGCCGTGCTGGAGTCGCTCGACAACGGCAAGCCCATCCGCGAGTCGCGCGACGTGGACGTGCCGCTGGTGGCGGCCCACTTCTTCTACTACGCGGGGTGGGCCGACAAGCTGGCCTACGCCGGGTTCGGCGAGCCCAGGCCGCTCGGCGTGGCCGGGCAGGTCATCCCGTGGAACTTCCCGCTGCTCATGCTGGCCTGGAAGATCGCTCCCGCGCTGGCCTGCGGCAACACGGTGGTGCTCAAGCCGGCCGAGACGACGCCGCTGACCGCGCTGGTCTTCGCCGACATCTGCCGCCAGGCCGAGCTGCCGCCGGGTGTGGTCAACATCGTGACCGGCGCGGGCGAGACCGGCGCCGCGGTGGTCGGCCACCCCGACGTCGACAAGGTGGCCTTCACCGGCTCCACCGAGGTGGGCCGCATCATCGCGCGCGCGGTGGCGGGCACCGACAAGAAGCTGACCCTGGAGCTGGGCGGCAAGGCGGCCAACATCGTGTTCGAGGACGCCGCCGTCGACCAGGCCGTCGAGGGCATCGTCAACGGCATCTTCTTCAACCAGGGCCACGTGTGCTGCGCCGGGTCGCGGCTGCTGGTGCAGGAGTCCGTGCAGGAGGAGGTGCTGGAGTCGCTGCGCAGGCGGCTGAGCACGCTCAGGCTGGGCGACCCGCTCGACAAGAACACCGACATCGGCGCGATCAACTCCGCCGAGCAGCTGGCCAAGATCCGTTCGCTGAGCGACCTCGGCGAGAGCGAGGGCGCCCAGCGCTGGTCGCCCGCCTGCGAGCTGCCGGACAAGGGGTTCTGGTTCCCGCCGACCGTCTTCACCGGGGTCGCGCAGTCGCACAGCATCGCCAGGGCGGAGATCTTCGGTCCCGTGTTGTCGGTGCTGACCTTCCGCACGCCGGCCGAGGCCGTCGAGAAGGCCAACAACACGCCGTACGGGCTGTCCGCCGGCATCTGGACGGAGAAGGGCTCGCGCATCCTGTGGATGGCCGACCGGCTGAGGGCCGGGGTCGTCTGGGCCAACACGTTCAACAAGTTCGACCCGGCCTCACCGTTCGGCGGCTACAAGGAGTCGGGATACGGCAGGGAAGGCGGGCTGCACGGGCTGGAGGCGTACCTCGATGTGTGAGCGTCACCAACCGGGCCGCACGCCCGGCTCCAGGTGCGGGCTGCGCCGCGGGCGCGCCGCGACCGGGCACGCCTTCGCCAGGGCCGGGCGTCCCGTGCGCACCGGCCTGTTCGCGCACCGCTGTGGCGTGAGCCGGTGCGGCCACGTGTTCGTGCTGGTCGAGATGTCGCAGGAGTCCACGTGGAGGGGGCGCGGCGATGAGTAGGTTGTCCGTCAGAAAGACCTACAAGCTGTACATCGGAGGGGCGTTCCCGCGCTCGGAAAGTGGGAGGTCCTACCCTGTGACCTCGGCCAAGGGAGACTTTCTCGCCAACGCCTCGCGCGCCTCGCGCAAGGACGCCCGCGACGCCGTGGTGGCCGCCCGCAAGGCGTTCCCCGGCTGGTCGGGCGCCACCCCCTACAACCGGGGGCAGATCCTCTACCGCGTGGCCGAGATGCTGGAGGGCCGGCGCGGCCAGTTCGCCGAGGAGCTCGGCGGCGGCAAGCGGGCGGCGGCCGAGCGGGTCGACGCGACGGTCGACCGGCTCGTCTGGTACGCGGGGTGGTCCGACAAGATAGCCGCGGTGCACGGTGCGGCCAACCCGGTGGCCGGACCCTACTTCAACCTGTCGTCGCCCGAGCCGACCGGCGTGGTGGCCGTCGTGGCACCCGCCGATCCGCTGCTCGGGCTGGTGTCGGTGGTCGCCCCGGTGATCGTCACCGGCAACACCTGCGTGGTGGTGGCCTCCGAGCCGTCCCCGCTCGCGGCGATCACCCTGGCCGAGGTGCTGGCCACGTCCGACCTGCCGGGCGGGGTCGTCAACATCCTGACCGGGTCGCAGGCCGAGCTGGCTCCCTGGCTGGCCGGCCACATGGACGTCAACGGGCTCGACCTGACCGGGGTCGACGACGCCGATCTCGCGCTGCGGTGCGAGCAGGCGGCGGCGGAGAACCTCAAGCGGGTGCTGCGGCCCGCGCCGCAGGACTGGACGGCCGACCCCGGGACCGGGCGGATGACCCGGTTCCTCGAGACCAAGACCGTCTGGCACCCGATCGGCATCTGACCACGCCGTCCCCCGGCGGTGGAGCGGGCGGCGGCCTGCCGGACGTCGTCGGGGTCTCAGAAGCCGAGGCCCGGCGGCCTGAGCGGCGGATGCGCGGCCTGCAACTGCGCCGCCAGGCCGAGCAGATGAGGCTCGCCGCCCGGCGGGGCCACGATCTGCACCGCGATGGGCAGCGCGGTCGAATGCGTGGCGATCGGCACGCTGATCGCGGGCCAGCCGCACATGTTCCACGCGCCGGTCGCGGGGGCGTACCTGACGTTCGTCACCGTGTTGCGGACGAAACCGCGCGACCCCCAGCGGTCGGCCAGCGGCGGGAGCGCGGCCAGAGCGGGCATGATCATGGCGTCGGCATTGCCGAACCACTGGTCGGCGCCGTAGCCGCTCCAGCGCTCCCGGCCGTGCGAGCCGTCCAGCTTGAGCGCGCCGAGGGCCCGGCCCGCGCGGCTCAGCGCCCGCGTACGCCGCTCCAACCGCCCCCTGTCCAGGCCTTCCGCCGCCGCCGCGGTCCTGACCAGCCACGCCGCCACCGACGCCGGCCCCAGAAAGGCGGGCAGCTTCCGGGTGTGCTCGACCACCGTGTGCCCGGCCACGCGCAACGTCTCGCCCGCCGCGCGTACGGCGGCCTGGAACTCCTTGTCCACGGTCAGGCCCGCGGGCAGCGGCTGCGGGGCGTACGCGACCCGAAGGTCGAACGGCTCAGGGCCGTCGGACGGCGGCTGCGGCTCCCACACCTTGTCGTCGTCGGCCCAGACCGAACGCAACATGGGCGGGCTCGGCTCCTCCCGCCGCCCCGACCGCCACGCACGGGCCAGCGCCGGGTCCGCCGCCAGCACCGACAGCGCCAGCGCCAGGTCCGGCGCCGTCCGGGCCAGCGGGCCGTTCTCGCACAACCGGTCCCAGTCGTCGGAGGGCGGCGGCACCAGCCCGCTGCCCGGCTTGATGCCCAGCACCCCGCAGCACGCCGCCGGGATGCGTACCGACCCCATGCCGTCGTTGCCGAGCGCCAGCGGCACCATGCCAGCGGCCACCGCCGCGGCGCTGCCCGACGACGAGCCGCCCGGCGTGCGCGCCAGGTCCCAAGGGTTGCGCGCGATGCCGTAGGCGCTGTCGCCGAACGCGACCAGCCCCAGCTCCGGCAGGTTGGTCAGGCCGACGACCACCGCGCCCGCCGCGCGCAGGCGGGCCACCGTCTCGTGGTCCTGCCGCGCGGGCACGTCGGGCGTCGCCCTCGAACCGGCGCGCATGGCCTCGCCGGCGACCTCCACGTTGTCCTTCACCGCCACCGGCACGCCCGCCAGCGGCAGCTCCGCGAGGTCGCGCCGCTTCTGTAACGCGCGCGCCTCGTCCACCGCCTGCTCTCTGACCAGTCGGAACGCCCGTAACCTCGGGTCGCGCTCCGAGATGGCATGGAGATGCTCCTCGACGACGGTCACGGCCGTGACGTCCCCGTTCCTGACGGCCGTCGCCATCTCGACAGCGGACCTGCCTGCCCACAACATGACTAGAGTGTGCAGCTTTTCCCATGGGGACGCGAGCCTGTATGAGGTCGGTACGCGTGAACGGACCGTCCCTCGCCCGCCGTCAGCGCTCCCTCGGTGACCCTCGGCCGGCGAGGAACTGCGCGCCGCGCAGCGCGACCTGGCCGGGCAGGGCACGTGGCAGGAGCTGTCGGGGGCGGCGGGGGTGGCGGATTACCGCGCGATGGGTGGTCAGGGCCTGAGCCAGACACGGAGGGGGCCGACCGGGGTGAAGCCGTGACCGAGGGGGACCTCCAGGTCACTCTCGTAGCCGACCAGCGGGCGGCCCGGCAGGAGGTCGGCGGCCATGGCCAGCGTGCCCGCCCACGCGGTGTCCGGGTCGCAGCCGGAGGCGAAGACGTTGGAGACGCCCGCCACCCCGCCGCTCGCGGTGAGCACCGAACCGCAGACGATCTCGCCGCCGATCCTGGCGCAGACAATCCGCACCTCCTTCAGCAGCGTGGGCAGGAACAACCCCGTCACCTCGCCGCCGAAGGCCGCCCGTTCCCACTCGCGCAGCGTGGCCGCGTCGCCGACGACCTCCCACGCGATCGCGGTGCCCGCCGGCCGGGGCGCCGGACGGTGGATCCACTGGGCCTCGAACAGCACCTCGAAGCCCGGCAGGTCGAGCGCCGCGTAACTGTCCTTCACCGACGCGCCCGGCCCCGCGTCGATGCGCGCGAGCACGTCCTCCGCCGTCGCGCCGGGAGAGAGCGTGACGGCGTCGGGGTAGAACACCGGCGTCCTGACGGAACTGGCCCAGACCCTGCCGTCGCCGTACGTGCCGGGGACACCGTGGGCGCGGCACATCACGTCGCACCACCCGGCGTTGTCGTGCACGGCCGCAGCCTGCGGGTCGGTCATGACAAGCTCCGTTTCACCTGCCTGGTCGGCGTGGCCGCGAGAGGATCCTCCGGCCACGGGTGCTTGGGATAGCGGCCGCGCAGTTCCGCGCGTACGGAACGGTAGCCGTCGCGCCAGAACGACGCCAGGTCCGCGGTGACCGCCACCGGCCGGCCCGCCGGGGAGAGCAGGTGCACCAGCACCGGCACGCCGGAGATCTCCGGCGTCTCCTGCAGGCCGAACAACTCCTGCAGCTTGACCGCCAGCACCGGCTGCTCACCCGAGTAGTCCACCCGGACGCGGGAGCCGCTCGGGACCTCGATCCGTTCGGGAGCGGCCACCTCCAGCCGCTCGCTCCACGGGATCAGGCGCCGCAGGGCGGAGGCCACGTCGATGCGTTCGAGGTCGGCGCGGCGGCGGGCCCTCGACAACTCGGGTTCGAGCCACCGGTCGGCCAGGTCGACGAGCGCGTCCACCGAGGGCCACGGCGGGCCGATCGCGCGGTGGCAGAAGGCCAGGCGGTCCCTGAGGTCCCTGGCCTGCTTCGTCCAGGTCAGGACGTCCTCCGTGCGCAGGCCGCACAGGATGGCCGCGCGGACGTCGGCGTCCTTGAGAGGCGTCGCGGACAGCTCGATCGCGCCCAGGCGCTCCACCCGGCGGGCGGACACGTCGCCGCGCCGCTCACCCGGCGGCACCCGCCAGGCCACCTCGTCCTCCGTGGTGACGGGGCCGGCGAGCCTGGCGGTCTCCTCGTCGATGACGACCGCCTGCCTGATGCGGGCCGACGCCGACCCGGCCGGGCGGTCGGCCACGGCGATGGCCAGCCAGGTCGCGGTGGCCAGCTTCGAGCCCTCCGCGAGCTGGGCCTGGGTGCCGGAGGCCATGAGATATCCGCCGCCCCGCCTGCGCGCCACCCGCTCGGGAAACGCCAGCGCCACCGCCGCCCCAGCTGTCCCGTCGTCCACCCCCGCGTCTTCGCTCTCGTGGTCTCCGGTGGCGGTGCGGCGCAGGCGCGCGGTCTCGCGGCGCCAGCGGGCGGCGTACGGGATGCCGCCGCGGCGGGCCGTACGCCAGAACTCCACCAGGTCGTCGCCGGCGTCGCGCGGCGGCTGCTCCGACAGCAGGGCCACCACCTCGGCTGCGCGCGGCCCGAGGTCGAGCAGGGCGCGGGCCAGACGCGGGTGCACGCCGGCGAGCGCCATCCGCCGCCCGCGGCCGGTCACCCGTCCTCCGTCCACAGCCCCGAGAGCTTCCAGCACGCGGGTGGCGGCGGACATCGCGGCGGCCGGCGGCGGGTCGAGGAGTGCAAGCCCGGACGCGTCCGGCGCGCCCCAGCAGGCCGCCTGCAGCGCGAACCCCGTCAGGTCGGCCAGCGCGATCTCCGGCCTGGCGTGGTCGGCGAGGTGTTCGTGGTCGGCGGCCGGCCAGCAGCGGTAG
>NZ_SMJZ01000419.1 GCF_004348345.1 Nonomuraea longispora | reverse complement strand
CAGGTGTGTATAAGAGACAGGTCCTGGAGGGAGGGGTCCTGCAACGACGGGTCCTTGAGTGACGGGTCATCGAGGGACGGGCCATCGAGGGACGGGTCGTTCAGGCCGGGGAGGTCCGGGCCGCCCAGCCCGGATGTGGCGCCGAGATCGGGCGAGCCGTACGGGGAGCCCAGCCCCGGCCCCGCGTACGGGTCGCCGATGCCCCCGGCGGGGTAATTCTGCGTGTCGAACGGGTTCATCGGCCCGGTCTGCGGCGGCTTCGACCGTTGCTCGACGTAGTCGCCCATGGCGGTGTACGCCTCGCCCATGAAGCGGTTGAGCTGCCGCAGGTGGTGCCGGGCGAGGGCGTGGCCGTTGGTGTCGCTGCCGAAGAAGTCGCCGATCGAGTCGTCGAGCCCGACGCTGCCCGTCCTCGGCACGTTGTGGTGGAACCAGGGGAGCACCTCCTCGCCGTACCACCGGAGGGGCTCGCCGACGGAGCGGGCGGCGAAGCTGATGCGCGCGAGGTCCTTCTGCAGTTCCCCGATGGTCTTGAAGACCTGTTCGAGGGTCTCGCCGCCGAGCGTCTCCGCGATGACCCCGGCCTGCCTGTGCAGCAGTTCCACGGACTCCTCGCACATGTCGGCGATCGCCTTGTAGTGCCTGCCCGCCTCGGCGACCCGGTCCGGCTTGGTGCTCTGGATGAGCGCGGAGACGCCGTCGCTGCTCTCCGCGTCACCGCCACCGCCGCCGACGGGCATGGTGTCCTCGATCTGCGGCGCCCTGGTGTCCTTGAGCGGTTCGACCCAGTAGTCAGTCATCGTTTCTCGTCAAATGCGCGGGATCAGGTGAGGCGGCCCAGGTCGCCCGCGGCGGCCCGGTCGGCGTTCTTGGCGGTTCTGACGGTGTCGTCGAGCGCCTGCATCACGGCGGAGTACACCTGGTAGACGCGGTCGACGGCCGATGTCAGCGTGGACTGTGCCTTGTCGGTGGTCATCTTGAAGTCGGCGGCGGCCTGCCAGGTGCCGAGCTCCCGGTCGGTCAGCGCGGCGAGCTGGAGACGCACCTTGAGGCTCTGCCCGCCCGTCTCGCCCTGCAGGCGCTCCAGGTCACGCCGGAGCTGCTCCACGGGGGACGTCGGCAGGGCCTTGCCGGTGCCGGGTTCCTCGTAGGCGTCGACCTTGATGAACGACTCACCCTTGGCCGTGCCGGGGTCGACGCGGTTGCGGGCGAGCAGGTCGCCGAACTCCTCCTTGCTGGGAGGGGCGGGCGGCTCGGCGGGGTAGTCGCCGTTGCGGTGGAAGTGGATGTGGTCGCTGTACGCTTCCTCGACGTTGTCGGGGTCGTAGTCGTACTCCTCGCCGCTCCCGTTTCCCTCGTAGGTCCTGACGAGCGTCGGACGCTGCTCGACCGACAGGCCCAGGCCTGGCCTGGGTTCGCCGTGCGCGTCGCCGCCCTCGGCCTGAGGTGTCCCCATGCTCCACCCTCCACGTCGACGGACCTGCAGACACCTGCCTATCTCGCGCCTGACCTGGCAAGGCCTTATTTCAAGATATTTGTAAGAGAGCGAACACAAAACGGAAATATCGCCAAACTCCGTACTGTGCCTTTCTCCTGGACCGACGCCGCGGCCATCGGGCTGGCGCTCGCCCTCAGCCCCACCCCCTCACC
>NZ_SMJZ01000418.1 GCF_004348345.1 Nonomuraea longispora | reverse complement strand
CCTGGCAGATGAGGCAGCGTGCGCAGTGGGGCCAGGCCAGTGTCGAGAAGATGCTCGGAGCATTACCGGTGGTGGCCGCGTTCTGCTCGCGGCTGCGGATCCGGGAGCTGGTGGATGCGGCTTGTCCGGTGCGGGACGTGGCCGAGTTGACGCACGGGCAGGTGATCGAGGTGCTGGTGGCCAACCGGCTGACCTCTCCGGCTCCGCTGGTGCATGTGCAGGAGTGGGCGCGCACCTGGGCTGTGGGTGAGGCGTTCGGGGTGGAGCCCAGCCTGCTCAACGATGATCGGATCGGCCGCGCTCTGGATGCCGTCGCCCCGCACCTGGACCAGTTGGCCGGCTCGGTCGGGCTGGCCGCGATCGAGGCGTTCGGCGTGGATGTGACACGCCTGCATTGGGATCTCACCTCGATCTCGCTGCAGGGCGACTTCGAGCAGGCCGAGCCCGGCTTCGCCGCGCCGAAGTTCGGCCATCCCAAAGACCGCCGGCCGGATCTGAAGCAGATCCAGGCCGGGCTCGCCGTCAGCTCCGACGGGGCGATCCCGGTCTTTCACCGCTCCTATGACGGCGGGGCCGGCGAGGTCGGCCAGGTCATACCGGCGATGCAGGCGCTGCAGCGGCTGGCCGGCCCCCAGCCGATGCTGATGATCGGCGATTCGAAGCTGATCTCGTATGCGAACCTGGCCGCGATGACCGCCGAGCAGGTGGCCTTCATCGCCCCGGCCTCCAAGACCTATGTGTCGGCCCAGGCGCTGGCCGGACAGCGGCTCGACCAGGCACACCCCGTGGACTACGTCGCCGCCCGCGACGCCGGCAAGGACGCCGGGCGGCGCGGCACCTGGCACGTGAGTGAAGACGACATGACGCTGGCCGGGCCGCGCAAGAAGGACCCGATCCTGACCCTGCGCCGCATCTTCGTGCACTCCTCGGCCCGCGCCCAGGCCGCGGCCACCGCCCGGGCCAAGAAACTCGAGCGCGCCCGCGACGATCTGGCCCGGCTGGAACGCGGCCTGGGCGGGCGCCACTACCCGACCGAGCAGGCGGTCACCGACCGCGTCACCGCCATCGGCCGCGCCCGGCGGGTGACCACCTATCTGGTCGCGGTGACCGGCACCGATCCAGCCACCGGCAAACCCACTCTGACCTGGAATTTCGACCAGAACGCGATCGACGCCGAGGCCGCCACCGACGGCTGGTACGCCCTGTTGACCAACCTCAGCCCCGACCAGGCCGACGCCGAACAGGTCCTGCGCCACTATAAAGGCCAAGAAGCCGTCGAACGCCGCCACCAGGCGTTCAAGGGCCCGCTGGCCGTCACCAACCTGTATCTGAAGAACAACCGCCGCATCAACGCGCTGATCACCGTGATCTGCCTGGCCCTGCTCATCTTCTGCCTGATCGAACGCCAGGTTCGCCACACCCTGGCCGCCCAGGACAAGACCAAGGTCAACGGCTTGTACGCCGGACGTCCCGCCGTTCCCACCGGCAAGCTCATCCTCGACGCACTGGCCGGCATCCGGCTCATCCCGGGCACCGGCCAGTCACCCCCGACCATCCCGCAACCCACCGACCTCCAACTCCATCTCCTGGATCTCCTCGACATCGATCCACGAGACCTCCGCTGAAGATCACTCATGTGCGGAAAACGGGGCTAGC
>NZ_SMJZ01000417.1 GCF_004348345.1 Nonomuraea longispora | reverse complement strand
GGCATCGTGGGCGACGCGGCGGTGGGGCCGTCGCTGGGCACGGTTCTGATCTTCACCGACAACCTTTACGCCGCCGCGCTCTATGGGCCGGCCAGGCTGGCCCGGTGGCTGCTGGGGGTCTGCGCTGTGCTGGCGGTCGCCGTGGGGGCGGTGACGGGGTTCGTGGAGGGTGACTGGCTGTTGCCGGCCGTCATGGGCATCCAGGCCGGGCTCGTGCTGGTCACTCCGGTCACCACGGCGATGGTGGTGCGGGAGCAGCGGGACCGGGCGGCGGCCGAACGGGAGCGGGCCGAGCAGGTGGCGCATCTCGCCGAGCTCGACCGGCAGGCGGCGGTGGCGGCCGAGCGCGCCCGGATGGCCCGCGAGCTGCACGACATGATCGCCAACCACTTCAGCGCCATCGCCATCCAGTCCACGGCCGCGCTCTCGCGCAAGGACCTCGACCGGGCGACGGTGCGGAAGGTCATGGAGTCCGTACGCGAGAACAGCCTGAAAGGCATGGCCGAGATGCGGTCCATGATCGGGCTGCTACGGCATGAGGGCGACGATGCGGACGAGGTGACCCGGCCACGGCTGGCCGATGCGGAAAGCCTGGTCGACAGGGCCGAGCGGGCGGGCATGGAGGTGGAGTTCCGGGTGGAGGGCGAGCCGCGCGAGGTGCCCGCGGCGGTCGATCTGGCGGGCTACCGCATCCTGCAGGAGGCGCTGACCAACGCGCTCAAGCACGGCGACTCCCCGGTGGAGGTCGTCGTGTCCTACCACCCTGAGCAGGTGACGTTGACGGTGGTCAACCCCGTCCAGGGGAGCGACGCGCGGCTGCCGGGCGCCGGGGCGGGGCTGATCGGGATGCGGGAGCGGGTGTCCCTGGTAGAGGGCTCCTTCGAGGCGGGTCCTCGCGGGGACGGATGGCGGGTCGCCGCGGTGCTGCCCGTGGTTCTCGGTGACAAGTCGTGAGAAGCGGTGACGTGGTGGAGGTGGACGGGTGACCATCAGGGTGCTGGTGGCCGACGATCACGCGGCGGTCAGGGCCGGGATCGTGCTGATTCTCGACGGTGCGGACGACATCGAGGTGGTCGGTGAGGCGGCTGACGGCGAGCAGGCCGTGGCGATGGCCAGGCAGGCGCGGCCGGATGTGGTGTTGATGGACGTGCGCATGCCCCGGCTCGACGGCATCTCCGCCGCCAGTGAACTGTCGGGGGTGTGTGATGTGCTGATCCTGACGACGTTCGATGTGGACGAATATGTGTTCGGGGCGCTGCGGGCGGGGGCCGCCGGCTTCTTGCTGAAGAACGCTGACGCCGATGCGCTGGTCGATGCGGTGCGAGTGGTGGCGCGGGGCGACGGGCTCATCTCGCCCGGGGTCACGCGCAGGTTGATCACCGCGTTCGCGGAGCAGGCGCCGCGCAGGGAGCCGCGTCCCGGGCCGGAGAGCCTGACGCCACGGGAGCGGGAGGTGCTGGCCTGCATCGGGAGGGGCATGTCCAACGCCGAGATCGCCCGCGAGCTCGACATGGCGGAGGCCACGACGAAGACGCACGTCAGCCGCTTGCTGAACAAACTGGGCCTGAAGAGCCGGGTGCAGGCGGCGATCTATTACTCGGAAGGGGGGTGAAGGGTGGGGTGGCCAGGGGCTTGTTGGCCAAAGTCAACCGTTTGCTCC
>NZ_SMJZ01000416.1 GCF_004348345.1 Nonomuraea longispora | reverse complement strand
GGTTCTGCCAAGATTTCTGTGGTAACTGACGGTGTGTCATTGGCTACGGATTTCGCGTCTGGGTGTCACCGTTGGCCCTGTGTGACGCTGACATGGTGGCTGTTGTCTTCCCCCACTTGGACTCGGTGCTGGTTGAGCGGGTCGAGCGTGAAGGTGATGCGTTACGCGTGATCGCCCGTTCCCGTGGGGAACTGATGCCCTGCCCGACGTGCGGGATCGCGACAGGTAAGGTGCACGGCTACTACCGGCGGCGTCTGGCCGACAGCCCGGCCGGCGGGGCACCGGTGGTGCTTGAGCTGGTGCTGCGGCGCCTGGTGTGCTCCAACCTGAATTGTGCACGCCAGACCTTCAATGAGCAGGTGCCCGGGCTGGCTGAACGGTACGCCCGTCGTACTCCGCTGCTGGCCACGCTGGTCGGCGCGGCTGCGGTCGCCCTGGCCGGGCGAGCCGGATCAGCGCTGCTGGCCGCAGCCGGAGTTCTACTCAGCCGCACCGCGGTGCTGGGCGCGCTGATGGCGTTGCCGAGCCCGTGACCCGTGCACCGGAGGCGATCGGGGTGGACGACTTCGCGCTCAAGCGCGGCGACCGCTACGCCACCATCATCATCGACGCGTATACCCATGAGCGCCTTGAGGTGCTGGACGGGCGGCTCGCGGTGACGCTGGAAGCCTGGCTGAAGGCCCACCCGGAGGTGAAGCTGATCTGCCGGGATCGCTCGACGGCCTACGCGGCCGGCGCTCGTGACGGTGCCCCGCAGGCGGTGCAAATCGCCGACAGATGGCACGTCTGGAAGAACCTGATCGACGCGGTGGAGAAGACCTGTATCGCGCATCGAGCCTGCTTCAGCGACCCCGATCACGGTGCCGCCCGCGGTGAGGGCCCAAGCGCGCAGCGCACCCGGTCCCGGCATGCGGCGGTGCACGCCCTGCTCGCCCAGGACGCCTCGCACGGACAGATCATGCGCAAGCTACACCTGTCTCGCAACACCGTGAAGAAGTACGCCGCCGCCGAGCACGCCGAGCAGTTGATCCACGGGCCGAAATACGCCACGACCCTGGTTGACCCGTTCCGCGACTACCTGCGCAAACGCCGTGCCGTCGAGCCCAGCGTGGCCACCTGGACACTCCTCGGCGAGATCAAGGCGATGGGGTATCAGGGCGGCTCCACCCTGCTCTACCGCTACCTGGGCCAAGGCCGCGCCGACGGCGAGCACCCGCCGCCTTCGCTCCGCCGTCTCACCCGCTGGATCACCACCAACCCGGCCAAACTCACCGCCTCCCAGCAGACCCGCCTGGAACACACCCTCAAACACTGCCCCGACCTGCAAGCCGTCGCCGGCCACGTGCGCTCCTTCGCCGCCCTGCTCGCCGCCGACCACGACGGCAACCTCGACGAGCACACCGCACGCCTGGACGCCTGGATCGACAAGGTCCGCGCCGACCAGCAGGTTCCCGCGCTGCGCTCCTTCGCCGAAGGCCTGCTCATCGACCACGACGCCGTGGCCGCCGCGCTCGCCCTGCCCTACAGCAACGGGCCGGCCGAGGGCGTCGTGAACAAGATCAAGCTCCTCAAACGGCAGACATACGGCAAGGCCGGATTATCGCTGCTCCGAAAACGGATACTCCTCGCCCAGAAGCACCACGGTTAGTTACCACAGAAATCTTGGCAGAACC
>NZ_SMJZ01000415.1 GCF_004348345.1 Nonomuraea longispora | reverse complement strand
CGCGGTCATCCGCAGCCGGCTCAAGCAGATGCAGTACCGCCCCGACCTCCTGGACGCCTTCCTGGCACACACCGGCCTGATCACGGACCCGAGATCGACATGACACCCCGAACTTTCATCCTCTGTAGAGGCGGATGTGGCCCTCGTAGGAGCGCCGGGTGCTCTCTTCGATCTTCCGCTTGCGCTGGAGGAACTCCTCCATCCACTGCTCGACGGTGACCTCCTGGGTCAGGTTGAGCCCGGTTTTGATCTTGCGGCGGACCGTCTTCATGTTGGGCAGCGTCTTGGTTTCGGCCAGTGTGCGCTTGATCAGATCGGCGATCTGGGTGCGGGTGGCGGGCTCGCCCGGCCCGGCCAGCGCCAGCAGGGCCCGTACTTGGGCGAGTTCGGCTTCCGCGTCGTCTTGGCTGGTGAAGCCACCGCGGCGGAGCGGGCCACGGCGCTTCCCGCCGGGGTTGGGCGGCAATTCGATCTGGTAGTGCCAGATGCCGTGCCGGTGGTTCCAGCCGCCGCCGGAGCGGCGCAGCTTGGGGCATTTCTGCCCGAGTTCCTTGCCGTCGCCGTCGCGGCAGGAGCAGCGTTTGAACGTGCTGCCTTCAGCCATCGGTTGTCCTGTCCTCCTCGATGAGGGTGTGATCGCTGAGCAGCGCGAGCAGGGCGGCGGTGGGCACCACGTACCTCTTGCCGATGCGGATGATCCGGCAGGGGAACTGGCCGTTCCTGGCGAGTTGGTAGGCCGTGGTGCGTCCCAATCCGAGCGCCCGTCCCGCGGTGACCACGTCGACCACAGCCGGCAGTTGCTGGATCTCGGCCAACGTCAGCGCGCGCCTCATCGCCGATCTCCCGGCTGGGAAGGACGCGCGACTGCCGTCGGCCCGCCCGGCACGGCCACAGCAGTGCAGGAAATCGGGCAAGCATGATGCACGCCACCGCCGACCGCCCCGAGCGCCGTGCCGGGCACGACGTATCGACACCCACCTCGGCGCCGGCACTCAAGCCCGACTCGATCGCCGCTATGGAAGCCACGCACCGCACGACGCTGCGAGACACCGTGACGCCGCTGAGCAGCCCTGCGGGAGCGCCGACGTGGACGAGGAGGTTGTGCGCTAGGGGAGGGTTGCGCACGGCGGACGAGCAAAGGCGAGCTCGATCTGGTGTCGGCCACTGGTGCGGGGCGCTCAGCTGATTCTTGATCGCGTTGAGGCAGCCCAGGTGCGCCGTTCGGCGCCATAACGCAACGTGCAGTGTGCATCCTCCGCAAGATCATCCCGCACATGTCCCCTATCCGTCACCGTCAGCGACACTCCGAAAGGACGGGCAGCACATGCGGCAGTGCCAATGGGGTCCGGACGACGGCGGCGGGGGAGGAACGTATCGACGTGATCGTTCCGATGATACTGGCATAAGGGCCATGGGCGAGTGTCATAACTGGGCAGCGGGAGCAAGGGCGGCCCGTTCTGCTCGGCGTCGCCATGGTCTGCAAGTGCTGAACATGGGAGAGCGCATCGCCAGGGCTATCAGCCACGATCTTGTACCAGTGTCCGTCATGGTCGGCTAGCCCCGTTTTCCGCACATGAGTGATCTTCAGCGGAGGTCTCGTGGATCGATGTCGAGGAGATCCAGGAGATGGAGTTGGAGGTCGGTGGGTTGCGGGATGGTCGGGGGTGACTGGCCGGTGCC
>NZ_SMJZ01000414.1 GCF_004348345.1 Nonomuraea longispora | reverse complement strand
ATCCTGAAGATCGGCAACATTCTCCCGAGCGCCCCGCCCCGGCGGCTCAGCACGAGCCCCGTACGCGTGAACGCCGTTCTGACCCCCGCCTCCGCGGCCCGCTCCGCCTCGCCCTCCCACGCCGCGCACAGGCCGGCCAGGAACCCCTCGCCCCGGGCCGCGCTCTCGTCGATCACCCGGTCGCCCGTGTCGCCGTAGAAGTCGACTCCCGACGCCGACAGGAGCACCCTGGGCCGCGTCTCGACCTGGCGCAGCGCGTCGACGAGCACCCGGGTGCCCTCCACCCGGCTGGCGACCAGCTCCCGTTTGTACGCCTCGCTCCACCGCCGGTCGCCGATCGACGCCCCGGCGAGGTGCACCACGCCGTCGGCGCCCTCGAGCGCGGCCAGGTCGATCACCTGCTCGCGTGGCTGCCAGTACGCCTCACCGGCCTCGCGGGGCTCCCGGCGTACCAGCCTGACGACCTCCCGGCCCTCGGCCCGCAGCGCCTCGACCAGCGCCGAGCCGAGCAGCCCGGACGCCCCCGTCACGATGATCGCCATCATCCCAATGTACGCCGCCACCCTGCGTACGGCGTGCCACCGTTCCACCCGTGTTGCCCCACTCGGTCCGGGGACGTTCCCGGGTTCCCGGGTTCCGGTGTGCCCGTCGTGCGCGTACCGTGCCGTCGCGGGGCTCACACGCGGACGCCGGGCGGCCCTTCGGACCGCCCGGCGTCACGACACCCCGCGTGCTACGCGAGCCCGAGCTGGGCCTCGAAGCGGCCCTCCTCGAGACGGCGCTTGACCGTCGTCAGGAAGCGCGCCGCGTCCGCGCCGTCCACCAGCCGGTGGTCGTAGGTCAGCGCGAGGTAGACCATCGACCGCACGGAGATGGCCTCGCCCTCGGGCGTGTCGATCACGACGGGCCGCTTCACGACGGCACCGGTGCCGAGCATGCCCACCTGCGGCTGGTTGAGGATCGGGGTGTCGAACAGCGCGCCCCGGCTGCCGGTGTTGGTCAGCGTGAACGTGCCGCCCGTGATCTCGTCGGGCGTCACCTTGTTGGCGCGCGTGCGCTCGGCCAGGTCGGCCGTCTTGCGGGCGAGCCCGGCGAGGTTGAGGTCGCCTGCGTTCTTGATGACCGCCGCGATCAGGCCGCGCTCGGTGTCGACCGCGATGCCGAGGTGCTCGACGTCGAAGTAGGTGACCTCCATGGTCTCGTTGTTGATGGTCGCGTTGAGCTTCGGGTGCTGCTTGAGCGCCTCGATGGCGGCCATCTCGAAGAACGGCATGAACGACAGCTTGACGCCCTCGCGGCGGAAGAAATCGGCCTTCGCCTGTTCGCGCAGCCGCGCGATCTTCGTGACGTCGACCTCGACCACGGTGGTGAGCTGGGCCGCCGTCTGCAGCGATTCGACCAGCCGCTTGGACATCGTCTGGCGCAGGCGCGACATCTTCTCCGTGCGGCCGCGCAGCGTCGTGTCGACCTCCACCGGCTCGGGCGCCGTGGCGGCGGCCGGAGCCTGGGCCGCCGGCGCCGGAGCGGCGGCGGGCTGGGCGGCGGCGGGCGCCGGCGCGGCCTGGGCGGCCTTCTCGCGCTGCGCCTTGGCCGCTTCGAGCACGTCCTGCTTGCGGATGCGGCCGCCCACGCCGGTGCCGGTGATCGAGTCGAGGTCGACCCCGTGCTCGTTGGCGAGCTTGCGCACCAGCGGCGTCACGTAGGGGCTGTCGCCCGACGGGATCGGCGTGGGC
>NZ_SMJZ01000413.1 GCF_004348345.1 Nonomuraea longispora | reverse complement strand
CCTCGATGACTCACGAGGTGGCCGTCCCTCCTGATCAGTTTCGGCTGGTGAAGGTTTGTGCCTGTTCGTCCTGTTCATTGCGGGCGGGTGGCACCGCGACCTGCCCGAGACGCTCGGTGGGCGGCGGTTCCACGAGCCGCGGATGGGACCCGGTTACTCCTTTCGGCATGGGTGGGATGCGTTCACGCTGGTCAGGTGGGCGCTGGCAGGGCGGATAGGCGCTGCCAGCAGGTCAGGAAGGCGTTCTTCCAGGGCCAGGTGCTGCTGATCTTCAGGGTGTGTCGGCGGGCGTGGGAGACCAGCCGGGCGGGCAGATGCCACAGGCAGTAGCGGAGAGTCTGCGGTTCGGCACGGGCCAACTCCGCGTCGTCGTGCAGGCCCAGCAAGCGTGTCCAGGCGTCGATGTCGGCGGCGAGGTTGGCGGCGAGTACCCACCCGACGTTCACGTTCCACGTTTTCGACGGCAGATTGCGCAGGCCCATGGCCTTGTTCGTGCGCACCCTGTCCTCGACCTCGGCATGATCACGGTGCACGGCATCAACGAACTGGAGGTGATGGCTGCCGGGGACACCACGCAGGCCGCGCGGGCCGAGGTTGGTGGCGATGATCGCGTACTTCCAGCCGGTCTGCTTCTCCAGGTCGGTGAGCTGACGGGCATCGCGGGCCGAGGGCTTGACGCGGCGGACCAGCAACCGGACGCCCCAGGCGGCGGCGCGCTCATCCAGCCCGGTCACCTCAGCGACCTCGGCGTGGGGATGCACCGTCCCGTCCTGGCGCACGGCCGGCTGCCAGGCGCCGGCGGGGAGCCGGGCGATCGCGGCCTCGTCCACGTCGGTGATCTTCCAGCCGACGGTGAAACGGACCGTGCGCCGGGTGGTGTTCAGCCCTTTCATGTGTTCGACCAGGTCATGAGTGGCGCCCGCGCCGTCGATCCGGAACCAGATCTTGGCCCGGAAGCCGTCGGGAATCTGAGCGATGGCCTCGGACAGGACCCGCACGTGATCGGTGATGGTGTTGGACCCGGCCGTTCCGGTCCGTAACAGCATCGCCAGTGACTCCTGCGTGTTGGCGCACCAGCCGGCCAGCGGGTGGAAGCCCCAGCCCTTCTTGAAGGTGGCCGAGGCGCCCTCTTTGTCGGAGTGGGCGGTGATCAGGGTGGCGTCCAGGTCGATGACGATCCACCCGGTGAGTACCTTGCCCGCCACCCGCAGCCAGGGGAATCCGGTCTCGGTGGCGGCGATCAGATCCCACACGTGCCGCCGGATGCGGGCTCTTGCCCGGGCCAGTCTGCTGCGCAGGAGCTCATCCTGGCCGATCGGCTCCAGCGCCCGGCGGATGGTGGAGTCCGACGGCGGCGGGCCGAACAGCGGCTCGTGGTGGGCCAGCAGGGCGATCTGCCGCATGCTGGTCGCGCCCAGCGTGATCGCCACCGCAAGCTGGGCCAGCAGCACGCCCCGGTCCCATACCGGCGAGCCGCCCAGTCGGGCGAACACCCCGCCGAGCGCTCTGGTTAACCCCGTCTGATCAGCGCATTTACGCAGGAGTACGGCTCCCGCGTGCCCGATGAGTCCCTTGCCGTCCCCTTGAACTGACAAGCGGTGGTCCCATGCCGTACCGTTCACCCGGAAGGTGCGTCCGTTCTGTGCGATGTCTTGATCTAAGCAGTCAGATCATCGCAGGTCGGAGGCACCTTCTTCATTTATCGATCTTCGGAGTGAAATTCCGGCTGAATAGCCGAGG
>NZ_SMJZ01000412.1 GCF_004348345.1 Nonomuraea longispora | reverse complement strand
CCGCCGCCCACCGAGCGTCTCGGGCAGGTCGCGGTGCCACCCGCCCGCAATGAACAGGACGAACAGGCACAAACCTTCACCAGCCGAAACTGATCAGGAGGGACGGCCACCTCGTGAGTCATCGAGGCCAAGGCAACCGCCGGCTGAGCCCACCGCAAGAGGGGTACATCGCGAAGCAGCCGCGCTAAAAAGCAGAGCCACGCCAGAAATCCCTCTCATGCAAACCTTTTCTGGTGATATTCAGCTTTCCTGATGGCTACAACGGAATGGCTTTCGCGATACACAAACATTGGCAGCATTTTGTCGGAGCCGCCTGTTTACATGGCTCTCACACGTTCAAGCACAGTGCTGGAGGAAAGCCATGGCTGATCGGTATTACCGTCGCGGTCATTGGGTGAATAAGCCCCGCCGCAAATCCAAGAAGGGCGCAGGTTGGCTGATGCTGGCCGTCGCGGCCGGCGTGGCCTGGTTCGCGGTGCAGGGCGTCAAGGCCGAGCCATCGGCGCCAGTTCAGCCCGCTTCCACAGCGCCGATCGCTCCCGCCGATGCCGCACCACCCGAGGCTACGACTCCGTGATCAGCAAGACATGGGACTGGTTGCGGTCACGCGTTCGTCCACGGTGGCCTGCCACCCTGGGTGAATGGGCAGCGGCAGCTGCGGCTGGAGTGTTCACCGCTCTTCTCTTGATCGAGGCCCTGAGGGCTCTGATCGAGTTGGTGTTCGCCCACTGGTATTCGACCGCGATGGCGATTCTGGTTCCTGCCGGCTTCATAGTGGCGCGGTGGCGCGGGAGGGCGATCATGCAACGTCGCCGCGCGGAACGCCTCGCTCATCTGCGGCTCGACCTGGCCATGGACATCGACAGGTTTGACCCTACGGCTTTCGAGTACGCGGTCCGTGATCTCATGATCCGCGACGGTTTCGACGCTGAGCGAGTGGGTGGAGCAGGTGACAGGGCAGCTGACGTGATCGGTCGCGGCGCGGATGGCCGGGTGATCGTGGTGCAGTGCAAACACACCCGCACCAAGGCGAAAGTCGGTGCCGAAGTCATCTACCAGGTGAATGGCACCGCTGAACACGCTCATGGCGCGGATGACGCCATCGTGGTGACCAACGGATCATTCACCAGCAGTGCCATGAGCTACGCCGCAAAGGCGGGCATTCACCTGATGGACCGTGACGGTTTACGTGCATGGGCTCAAGAGGGCGTAGCACTTCATGAACTACTCAGAATGCGGTTGAGCGGTGGGCGATGGCGCAGGCAACCCGGGCGGCTTCGCCGACACCGACGTCGAGGAGCAGGGGTGACCGGAGCAGCGAGTTCGAGAATTCGGCATGAGCGCCGTTCAAGCGGAATCGACGAACACCGGCCAAACGTGTAGCGTCCGCCACTCGACCGAGCCAACGGCAGCCCCCGGTGCCAACTGACCACCACGCAGAAAGGACAAGCTGCCCGTCGAGTCGCCTCGTTAGACGGCGGCGATACGGTGCCGCTCTAGATGCAACGCCGTTCAGTTAGGGCTGGGGTAGCGGCGTCAAGAGCTGGCCGGAAGCATGTTGATGCTGATGGTGGCTTTGTAGGTGGTCCGGTCGATGGCGGGTCCGCGGGCGTTGTATTTGGAGATCGCGCGTTTGACGATGCGGTCTTTGGTGCGGACTCGCCGGGCGGGCAGGAGATGGGCCAGGACGTGACGGCCGATGGTGCCGATCAGGTCGATGTCGATGTCGGTGCTGGTGATGATGCCTGCGGCCAGGA
>NZ_SMJZ01000411.1 GCF_004348345.1 Nonomuraea longispora | reverse complement strand
CGCCGCCTCCGCCACGGCGGCCTTCGTCAAGGTCGCCGACTGGGGCTCGGGTTTCGAGGGCAAGGTCACCGTCGCCAACGGCACCTCCACCCCCATGAACAGCTGGAACGTCCAGTTCGACGTTCCGGCCGGCTTCTCCATCCCCACCGCGTGGGACGCGGTCATGTCGAGGAGCGGGCAGCGCTACACCTTCACCAACCCGCCCTGGGCGTCGGCGCTGGCTCCGGGGGCCGCCGTCAGCTTCGGCTTCAACGGCAACCCCGGAGGCTTCCCCGGCGTCACCGGCTGCACGCTGAACGGCGCACCCTGCGGCGGCTCCGACGAGGACCCCGGTGAGGACCCCGGTGAGGACCCGGGCGGGCTCGGCAAGGTCGGCGGCGTCACGCTGACCTCCACCACCGCGACCAGCGCCGCGCTGAGCTGGACGGCCGTCCCCGGTGCCACCGGCTACAAGGTCCGGCTCGACGGCGCGGCGGCCGTCACCGTCACCGGCACCGCGCACACCCTGACCGGCCTGGGCGCATGCACCTCCCACACCGTCACGATCACCGCGACGGGCGCCTCGGGCGACGGTCCCGTCGGCGACCCCTTCGGCTTCACCACGGTCGGCTGCCAGAACGGCACTCTGCCCGAACACTTCCTCACCGGCTACTGGCACAACTTCGTCAATCCCGCCACCGAGCTCAAGCTGTCGGCCGTGCCCGACGAGTACGACCTGGTCGCGGTCGCGTTCGGCGAGGCCACCGCCACGCCCGGCGAGGTCGTGTTCGGGGTCGACCCCGGACTGGCCACGGCGCTCGGCGGCTACACCGACGCCCAGTTCAGGGCCGACGTGCAGGCGCTGAAGCAGCGCGGCAAGAAGGTCATCCTGTCGGTCGGCGGCGAGGCCGGACGCGTGCAGGTCGCCGGCGCCGCGGCCGCCACGCGCTTCGCCGAGTCGGTGTACGCGCTGATGCGCGATTACGGCTTCGACGGCGTGGACATCGACCTGGAGAACGGCCTGAACGCCACCTACATGGGCCAGGCGCTGAGGGCGCTGCGCGCCCAGGCCGGCTCCGAGCTGATCATCACCATGGCCCCGCAGACCATCGACATGCAGTCGACCGGGATGGAGTACTTCAAGCTCGCCCTGTCCATCAAGGACATCCTCACCGTCGTCCACACGCAGTTCTACAACTCCGGCTCGATGCTCGGCTGCGACCAGGCCTTCGCCTACTCGCAGGGCACGGTCGACTTCATCACCGCGCTGGCCTGCATCCAGCTCGAGAACGGGCTCCGTCCCGACCAGGTGGCGCTGGGCCTGCCGGCCGGGCCGGGCGCCGCGAACGGCGGCGTCGTGTCGCCCTCGGTCGTCACCCGGGCGCTCGACTGCCTGGCCAAGCGGACCGGTTGCGGAACCTTCGTGCCGCCGCGCGCCTACCCGGACATCAGGGGCGCGATGACGTGGTCCATCAACTGGGACGCGAGCAACAACTGGTCCTTCTCCAAGACCGTCAAGCCACACCTCCAGGGAATGTCATGAAATGTCGCCGCAAAGTCCTCGCGTTAGCGACCGGACTCGCCCTCACCCTGACCGGCCTGGCCACCAGCGGCCCCGCCGCCCACGCCACCGACACCGGTACCGGCACGGTACGCCAGCTGGCCGCCGCCTGGGCCCCGCACACCGCGTACGCCACCGGCGCGGTCGTCACCTACAACGGCGTCGACTACGTCTGCCTGCAGGCCCACACCTCACTGCCCGGCTGGGAGCCGTCCGCCGTGCCCGCGCTCTGGAAGCCCAC
>NZ_SMJZ01000410.1 GCF_004348345.1 Nonomuraea longispora | reverse complement strand
CACCACCCCCTGACCAACAGGCAGCAGACCAGGCACCTCACCCGACCAATCACCCTCCGCCAACCACTCCAACAACCCCCCATACGCCCCGAACATCGCATCCAACACCCCAGGCGCGAACAACTCCTCCACCGCGTCCCACCGGACCATCAGGTCGCCGTCGACCTCGCCCACCTGACTGTCCAGCCAGACCTGCGGCGTCTGCGACACGCCCCAGACCTGCTCGCCGAACGACGGCCCGGCCATGCCCTCGCCGGTGACGCCGAGCGTGCTGGTGAACACGACCGGCATGGTCATCTCGATCGCGGCGTTCCGCCTGGCCAGCTCGCGCATCACCCAGACCGCCGAGACCTCGCCGTGCTCCAGGCCGCGCCACACCTCTTCCTGCAGCTTGCGGGCTCCGTCCAGCCAGCCGGCGCCCTGCCGGTAGCCGACGAGCAGGAGCGAGGTGAAGTCGCCGAGCACGCGGTGGATGTCGGGGTGGACCTCGCGCCGGTCGAACAGCGTGAGGTTGAGCGTCAGCTCCTTCTGGGCGCTCCACGTGCCCAGCACCTCGCCGAACGCCGCCGCCAGCACGGTGGCGGGGGTGAGCTCGTGCCTCCGGGCCAGATCGTTGATCGCCCGCCACCGGGCGGCGGGCAGCCGCAGCTCCCGCCGTACGAACCGGGGCCGCTCGATCAGCGCGGGGTCCACGCGGAGCGGCAACTGGGGGGCGGGCGGGAGTTCGGGCAGTTTGGCCGCCCAGTATTCCTTGGCCGTCTCGAAAACAGCGGGGTCGGGGGTCTGCGCGAGCAGGTAGTCGCGGAACGACGCCCCGATCGGCGGCAGGACCGTGTCAAGGTCGTGGTAGAGCCGGTCGAGCTCGGCGAAGAAGACCATCATGCTCAGCGCGTCGACGATGATGTTGTCGAAGCTGACGCCGAGCCGCACCCCGCCTTCGTGGCGTACGGCCCGCGCGTCGAACAGCGGCCAGGCCGACACATCGAGCACCTGGTGCGACATCTGCTCCCGCATGGCCTCGACGCTGCCGGCCGCGGCGATGGTGAAGCGGGGCACCTCGGGCAGGATGCGCTGGGACCCGTCCTCGTCGAATACGGCGCGCAACATCTCGTGCCGCTCGATGAGCAGGTTCCACGCGGTTTCCAGCCGGTCGAGGTCGATGTCGCCGTCGAACTCGGTGTAGAAGTGGCAGCCGACGCCGCCGAGCGTGAAGTGCTCGGCCCGGCCGAGCCAGTAGGCCCGCTGCACCTCGGTGGGCGGGAAGGGGTCGTGCCGGTGCGCGAGGTCCGGGGCGAGCGCCGGAGCCTGCGGGGCCGCCTCCCCGAGGGTGAGGGTGGCCGCGAAGTCCGCCAGCACCGGCGTCTGGAACAGCAGGCTGAGCCGGGCGTCGGTGACGCCTTCTGCGCGCAGCCGGGCGATCATGCGGGTGGCGAGCAGCGAGTCGCCGCCGAGGGTGAAGAAGTTGTCGCTGCGCCGCACGCCGGGGCGTTCGAGCAGGTCGGCCCAGATGGCGGCGAGCACGGTCTCGGCGGGTCCGACGGGCGGCTCGTACGCCGTGCTCTCCTGGATGTCGGCGACGAGGGCGGTGAGCGCGGATCGGTCGATCTTGCCGTTGGCGGTCAGAGGTAACTCGTCCAGCGCGGTGATCGACGGCGGGATGGCGTACGCCGGCAGCCGGTCAGCCAGGAACGAACGCAGCTCGCCCTGGTCGACCCCACCCGGGGTGACGAACGCGGCCAACCGGCGCTGTCTCCGATCCCCCACCGCGACCGCCACCGCACGCCCCACGCCGGGAAACCCCTCCAGCG
>NZ_SMJZ01000040.1 GCF_004348345.1 Nonomuraea longispora | reverse complement strand
CGCCTCGGTTTACGGGGTGTTGCCGGACGGGCGGTTGACCTATACCGCGATCGACGCGGCGAGCGGTAAGCGTACGCATGGTGCGGTGGTCTCCACGGCGACTCTTGGGTTCACGCCTAAGGCGATGGCCACGCTGAATTTCAACACGATTCTGGTGACCAAGGCCGATTCCGGTGGCATGCTCTATCGCGTCGACGTCCGTACCAACAATGAGAGTTTGATTTTTGAGCCTCCTGTCTATTTGGGCAAGGGCTACACGCATGAGTTGCTGGCCTATGACGGCAAGAGTCATCTGTTCGGCATCGCCAACGGCACTCTGCTGCGTTACACCATCACGGTGGCCAAGCCCAAGCTGAGCAATATCACCGGTGGCACCACCATCGGGACCGGGTTCACGCTCAAGACCCTCACGGCCACGGGACCGGACTGGATCCTGGGCACCACCACCGGCGGGCAGCTCCTCTCCTACCGGATCAGCGGTGCGGGCAGTTGGAAGCGGTATCAACTGCGCGACACCACCTGGCAGAACTTCGATCATCTGCTGTCGCCCGGCGGGGGCGTCTACTACGGCCATCACCGTGAGAACTCCCTGCATCGCTACTTCGACAGCGACCCCTACGACGGTCAGGGCGGCGACCTGACCGGCCAAGGCACCGTTGACACCAGCGGGTGGTCCCAGAGCCTGCTGTCCGCCCAGCCCGCCACCGTGACCTCGTGAAAGGGGCCCGCATGCTCAGCTCTCTTCTCTCGCGTGCCGGCATTCTGGTCACGGCGGTCGTCACCGTGATCGGCTTATCGGCCATCGCCTTCCCCGCGGTCGCCGAGCCACCGCAGCAGGAGGAGTTGCGACTGGAGCCGCCCGCCACGTCGGACATCACCGCCGCCTACCAGCTGGCCGCGTGCGACCCCGACGGTCCCACCTCGACCGACTCGTCCCTGGCCACCAAGCTCAACAGCACTCTCGACGACAAGATGCGCGGCTACATGTCCGCCTACCGCGTGTCCTGTGCCCGCAAGGTGATCAAGGCTGTGTACGACCGCGGACTGGACCGGCGGGCAGCCGTGATCGCGGTGGCCACGATCATCGTGGAGACCAGCGTCCAGAACATCAGTGAGGAAGTCGACCACGACAGTCTGGGGCTGTTCCAGCAGCGCGCCTCCTGGGGAAGCAGGTCGCAGCGTCTCAACCCCACCTGGGCCACCAATGCCTTCCTCGACAAAATGCTGCGGGTCTACCCGAACAACAGCTGGAAGTCCGCGCCGATCGGTGAGGTGTGCCAGGCCGTGCAGGTGTCGGCCTATCCGGACCGGTACCAGGTCCAGGCCGGCGACGCACAGATCATCGTCAACACCATCTGGCCCTATGTCAGCGGCCCGAAAGGGGTCGCCTCGGTTTACGGGGTGTTGCCGGACGGGCGGTTGACCTATACCGCGATCGACGCGGCGAGCGGTAAGCGTACGCATGGTGCGGTGGTCTCCACGGCGACTCTTGGGTTCACGCCTAAGGCGATGGCCACGCTGAATTTCAACACGATTCTGGTGACCAAGGCCGATTCCGGTGGCATGCTCTATCGCGTCGACGTCCGTACCAACAATGAGAGTTTGATTTTTGAGCCTCCTGTCTATTTGGGCAAGGGCTACACGCATGAGTTGCTGGCCTATGACGGCAAGAGTCATCTGTTCGGCATCGCCAACGGCACTCTGCTGCGTTACACCATCACGGTGGCCAAGCCCAAGCTGAGCAATATCACCGGTGGCACCACCATCGGGACCGGGTTCACGCTCAAGACCCTCACGGCCACGGGACCGGACTGGATCCTGGGCACCACCACCGGCGGGCAGCTCCTCTCCTACCGGATCAGCGGTGCGGGCAGTTGGAAGCGGTATCAACTGCGCGACACCACCTGGCAGAACTTCGATCATCTGCTGTCGCCCGGCGGGGGCGTCTACTACGGCCATCACCGTGAGAACTCCCTGCATCGCTACTTCGACAGCGACCCCTACGACGGTCAGGGCGGCGACCTGACCGGCCAAGGCACCGTTGACACCAGCGGGTGGTCCCAGAGCCTGCTGTCCGCCCAGCCCGCCACCGTCACCTGAGCCCGATCGACTACGAGCAGCAACCCGATAGTCTGCTCAAAGCAGCATGAACCCCGTGTCCATACTCCGGGGGGAACGCCCCTCAGCGATCCGTGCCTCGAGTTGCGCCCGCATCAGCCTCCTGGGTGCCTTAGCCTGTGAGTTGGCAGGAGAGGGTGAGCCATGTGAATCGCCCCGGCTTCGGTGAAGCTCCACCGAACTCGGGGCACATCATAAGTCTCCACCGAAACTGGGGCGATTCAGGTCGGCGCATGGATCCTGGATCGGTTATTCCATCTCTGCAAGATGGACGGCCGCCGCATCGACCGGGCGTGTACTCGGCCGAAGGCGGCTTGACCACTACTTGGACGGGTCTGCGATCAAGTTCGGCGTGTCTCGCCCGACAACGCTTCCGTTCAGCCCTTCTCTTGGGCGTCGTTCGGGTCTGGCGTTACGATTCGGTCTGTGGCGGCCGACGCCCGAGAGCGAACCGCTACAATTCGCCCTCGCTTTCGGTCCGCCGATGTGCCGAACGCGTGCCGAAGAGCATGTGACGAGCATGAACTCAGCCATCTTCGCCTCACAGAAGGCGGCCGAGAATCGAGAAAGTGCAGGTCAGGCGGGGTACAGAGTGGTAGGGCGCCCGGGGCTCGAACCCGGAACCTACGGATTAAAAGTCCGCAGCTCTGCCAATTGAGCTAACGCCCCCTAGCAACAGCAAGGGTACAGAGATTACCGGCCTGTCCGCGACGCCTGCATCACCGGTAGGCGGCGAGCCCGGTCAGCGCTTCCCCCAGCACCAGCGTGTGGATCTCCTGTGTTCCCTCGTACGTCAGCACACTTTCCAGGTTGTTCATGTGCCTGATCACAGGGTACTCCAGGGTGATCCCGTTCCCGCCCAGGATGGAGCGGGCCTGGCGGGCGATGTCGAGGGCGGCGCGTACGTTGGCGAGCTTGCCGAAGCTGATCTGCCGGGGTTCGAGGCGGCCCGCGTCCTTCAGTTCGCCCAGGTGCAGTGCGGTGAGCTGGGCCTGGGCGGTGCCCACGTACATCCACGCGAGTTTTTCCTGCGTCAGCTGGAAAGCGCCGATGGGTTTGTCGAACTGGACGCGGGTCTTGGCGTAGTCGACGGCCGCTTCGAGGCAGGCGCGGGCGGCGCCGACGACGCCCCAGACGATGCCGTAGCGGGCTTCCGACAGGCACGACAGCGGGCCCTTGAGGCCGCTGACTCCGGGAAGGACGGCGGAGGTGGGCAGGCGGAGGTCGTCGAAGTAGAGGGAGGAGGTGACGGAGGCTCTCAGGGAGAGTTTCTTGTGGATCTCCGGGGCGGAGAAGCCGGGGGCGGAGGTGGGGACGACGAAGCCGCGGATGCCTTCGTCGGTCTGGGCCCAGACGACGGCGACGTCGGCGATGGAGCCGTTGGTGATCCACATCTTGGCGCCGTTCAGGATCCAGTCGGATCCGTCTTTCTTGGCGTACGTGCGCATGTTGGCGGGGTCGGAGCCGTGGTCCGGTTCGGTGAGGCCGAAGCAGCCGATCGCCTCTCCGGCGGCCATCCGGGGCAGCCACTCTTCTTTCTGCTCGTCCGAGCCGTACCGCCAGATCGGGAACATCGCCAGCGAACCCTGGACGGACACGAACGACCTGAGCCCGGAGTCGCCGGCCTCCAGTTCGCGGCAGGCCACCCCGTACGACACGGCGTCCGTGCCGGCGCAGCCGTAGCCTTCCAGGTGCATGCCGAGCACGCCCAGCGACCCGAGGGCGGGCGCGAGCTCGCGCGCGGGGAATGTGGCGTCCTCGAACCAGTCGCCCACGTGCGGGAGGACGCGGTCGGACACGAAGGACTTGACCGTGTCGCGGATGAGCCGCTGATCTGCGGTGAGCCGGTCGTCCAGGCGCAGCAGGTCGTCCATCGCAGGGGTCCTCTCGTCGCGTAAGGGACTACCAGGGTTCTACCAGGGACAATCCGGATGTGCTAACACCGGCCTGCAGGGCAGTCTTGAGGCATGAACGATTACGGCAACGTCAAGAAGCTGCGCAGGACTCACAAAGGCCGGATCGTCGCGGGCGTGTGCGCCGGCGTCGGCGAGTATGTGGGGATCGACGCTAACATGGTACGGATCGCGCTGGCGATCGCGACGCTGTTCGGCGGGCTGGGCGTCGGCGTGTACGTGATCGGCTGGCTCCTCATCCCCGACGAGCAGGCCGAGACCTCGATCGTCCAGGACCTGGTCAACAAGCAGCAGAACCGCAGCACGAGTACGCACACCGACTGGAACAGCGGCGACCACAAGCCCCAGCCGTGATCATGAGGGCACGCGGGCCTCACCAGGAGACTCGGTCCAGACCACGGCGAGCACGGCGGCGCTGATCAGCCCGGCAACTCCCGCCAGCGCGACCACCGGCTCAGGACCGAGTCTCTCCGCCGCGAACCCTCCGACGAGGATCCCGACCCCCTGTACGGCCATCAGCCCCGACTGGACGAGGCCGAACGCCTGGCCACGCCGTTCGGCCGGCACATTCTGCACGAAAGCGGCATTGGCCGCGAGTTGGTACGCCCCACCGACACCCGACAACACCCACGCCGCGAGCACCACGGCGAGCGGTGGCCGCAGCGCGGTCACGATCAGGGGCGCGCAACTGAGCATGGCCATCCACCCCATGAGCCGCAGCCGATGCGGCGGCGACACGAACCTGCTGAACAGGAACGCCCCCACTACCGTCCCGGTCGGCATGGCGGCCATGAGCAGCCCGGTGATCACCGGGACCGGCAGGGCGCCGGTGTGGAGGGTGGCCGCGTACGGGACGGCGAGGCCCTCCGGCAGGATGTAGAAGCCGCACAACCAGGCGAACAGGACAATCGTCCGCAGTTTCTTCGACCCGAACACGAGCCGGGCCCCGGCTCTCGTCATGGTCCACATGGACGGTTTGGCGCCGTCGTTGTGGGCGGCGGGGCGGCGGTGTACGCCGGTGACCAGGATCAACGCGGAGCCGAGGAACGTCGCGGCGTCGAGGGCGAGCGCGCGATAGGGACCCATGGTGGCGATCACCGCCCCGCCGGCCGCGAACCCGAGCATCTGCACGGCCTGGTTCGTCATGTTCTGCAGGGCTGAGCCGATGACGTACATGTCGCCTTCGAGCACCTCGGGCAGCAGCGCCGCCCGCGCGGCCGAGAAGGGCGCACTAAGCAGCACCACGAGGAACACCAGCGCGCACAACGCCCAGAACGGCATGCCGGGCACGGCCATCACGGCCACGAGCGCGGCCCTGAGGAGGTCGCAGGTCAGCATGACGCCCCTGCGCGCGAACCGGTCGGCCAGGCCCGCCAGCAGCGGCCCGCCCACGATCGAGGGCAGGTAGGTCAGCGCGTAGACCGCGGCCGTGGCCAGGGCCGAGCCGGTGCGGTCGTAGACGAGCACCGCGAGCGCCACCTGGGCGAGTTGGTCCCCGAGGAGGGAGAGGCCCTGGCCGTACCAGAGTGCCCGGAACTCCTTGATCGCGATGACTTCTCGATATGTGGCTTGTTGTCCTTCGGCACGCCGATGCCGTCCTGGCAGCCGTCGCGCTCGCATGGCCCCCATTGGACTCCGCGGTGCCTGACTCACTGTGTTCGGTATGTCACCTAAGGTTGCCGAACAGAATGGCAAGCCGCAACCCAAAGAAGTCAACCGGAAGCAAAGGGTTACCAGCCGAGTTCGTGCAGCCTGGCGTCGTCGATGCCGAAGTGGTGGCCGATCTCGTGGACGACGGTGATGCGGACCTCCTCGATCACGTCCTCCTCCGTATCGCAGATCTGGCATATCGCATTGCGGTAGATCTCGATGCGGTCGGGAAGAACTGCCGAGTACCAGTCGCCACGTTCCGTCAGGGGGATGCCGGTGTACAGGCCGAGCAGGTCGGGCTCTGGTGGATCGTCGACGACGGTGACGACGATGTTGCTCATGGTGCCTGTGAGGTCTGAGGGGATCGTGTCCAATGCCTCGGCCACGAGTTCCTCGAACTTCTCCCGGGTTACCTCGATCACACTTGCCATTGTGCCCCGCCTCTCAGGTATGCAAGAAACGGTATGAAGTTCGTCCACTGGTCAAAGGCAGCCATCCGGTCGAGGGCCTCGAAAGCCGTCGCGGTGCTCTTCGTCGCCGCTGTGGGCGCCTGGCTGGGCATCTTCTTCAGCGGCACCGTACGCGCCGAGATCGGTCCCGTGGAGACGGGCATGTCGCTGCGGCCGGCGTGGAGCGGCGAGACCGTCGTGGACGCCAGCCCGCTCGGCACGCTCACGTTCCGCACGCACGCGGCGCCGCTCAGGCTGCGCATCACCCTCGAGAACATCGACCAGGACCGCGCCCGAGCCCTCCTCGAGGACCCCCGGCTGGCCGACCGCCTGCCGGCGTTGATCGAGACCGACCTGCTGGACGGCGTGCGCGCGCTGGTCATCCGCTCCCTGCTGTGCGCGGGCGCGGGGGCGCTGGTGGCGGTCCTGATGGTGTTCAGGAGGCCGCGCGTGGCGCTGGTGGGGCTGCTGGCCGCCTCCGTGGCGCTCGCCTGCACGGGAGCGCTCGCCGCGCTCACCTTCCGCCCCAACTCGCTCGTCGAGCCGCGCTACTCGGGCCTGGTCGCCGCGGCGCCGTCCCTGGTGGGCAGTGCCGAGTCGATCGTGACGCGTTTCGAGTCGTACCGGTCGCAGCTCACCAAACTGGTGACGAACGTCTCCAAGCTCTACGACACCGTCTCGACGCTGCCGTTGTACGAGGCCGACCCTAAAACCATTCGAGTACTCCACGTTTCGGACATCCATATCAACCCCATCGCCTGGAACGTCATCCGGTCACTCAAAGACCAGTTCGCCGTGGACATGATCATCGATACGGGCGACATCTCGGACCACGGCACCAAGGCCGAGAACAAATTCGTCAACGAGATCGGCCGGCTCGGGCTCCCCTACGTCTTCGTCCGCGGCAATCACGACTCGATGACCACCCAGAAGGCGGTCGCCAAACAGAAGAACGCCATCGTCCTGGACGACAAGACCAGAACCGTCGAAGGGCTGAACATCTACGGCCTGGGCGATCCCCGCTTCACCCCGGACAAATCCGTACCCGTCTCCGCCGAGCCAGGCACCCTCGACGAGTACGCCCGCTCCCACCTGCCCAACGTCGACGAGCCGGACCTGATCGCCGTCCACGACCCCGACGTGGCCAAGGGCTTCTCCGGAGCCGCCCCCATGATCCTCGCCGGTCACACCCACGACCGCAGGACCACGATGTTCCGCTCCGGCACCCGCATGCTCGTCCAGGGCTCCACGGGAGGCGCCGGACTGCGCGCGCTGGAACACGCCGAGCCGACCCCCGTCCAGGCTTCGGTCCTGTACTTCGACAAGGAGACGAAACGCCTGCAGGCCTGGGACGACATCACCCTCGGCGGGCTGGGGGAGCAGTCGGTTTACATCCAACGTCACGTGGAGGCCGACCCAGACCGTATGATTTCTCCAGAGCCAGCGAACGCCCCGTCGCCAACGGGATCCGTCACTGGCACACAGACGCCGACCGCCGGTTCGCCGCTTTGGCATCAGAGGCAATCGTCCCCTATGCTTCAGAGGTCTCCGACGGAAGGCGACAGGGAATCCTGAGCCCCCATCGTCTAGCGGCCTAGGACACCGCCCTTTCAAGGCGGCGGCACGGGTTCGAATCCCGTTGGGGGCACAGCGAGCGCCTGGCAAAACCGGAAAACGGCTGGTCGAGGATCACCGGAAAGCTGGTAAGCTAAGCGAGCGCAAACAGCAAGAAACACAAGGTCCTGTAGAGCAGTTTGGAGTGCTCGCCACCCTGTCAAGGTGGAGGTCGCGGGTTCAAGTCCCGTCAGGACCGCTCTGGGTCAGGTAGCTCAGTTGGTACGAGCGTCCGCCTGAAAAGCGGAAGGTCGGCAGTTCGACCCTGCCCCTGACCACCAGCCTTGAACAGCCAAGATGCCCCGTAGCGAAGATCGCTCCGGGGCGTTTTTGTGTCCGCTGACGGCAACAAACGCGGCGGACGGTCATCCAGATAAGAGTGGATCAGATAATCTGATTTTATGAAGGTGATGACTGCCACTGAGGCGTCTCGCAGCTTCGCGACCGTCCTCGACGAGGCCGAGCGCGGGGAGACGATCGTGGTGACCCGTGGCGGGAAGCAAATCGCCGTGATCGGCCCCGCGCCCACCGCGCCGGGGCGTATGGTCAAGGCGTTTCTGGCCAGAAGCTCGGGGAGGCTGGACGCCGACTTCGAGGCTGATGTCGCGGCGGCCCGTGAGGCGGTCGACGACGAGATGAGGGGCACGTGGCCCGACGCCTGATCCTGGACACGGGCGTGCTCATCGCCGCCGAGCGAGGCAAGGCATCCGTGGACGTCGTGATCGAGGACGCCGATGACGTGGCCATTGCGGCGATCACTGTGGCCGAACTGCTCGTCGGTGTGGAGATGGCCGATGCGGCCCGACGACCGAATCGGCAGGCCTTCGTGGACGAAGTCCTGGCGTTGATTCCCGTCGAGGAGTACACAACGGACGTCGCCAGAGTCCATGCTCGTCTCATGGCGCATGTCCGACGAGAAGGTAAATCTCGGGGAGCGTACGATCTGCTGATCGCAGCGACGGCCGCGGCCACTGCGAGAACAGTGATCACAATGGACGCCTCGGCCGCCTTCGATGATCTTCCAGGCGTCCGCGCACAGGTGGTTCCTCGCTGAGCGACGACGGCAACGTCGGCCACCAAGACCACACCTAGGGCACTCTTGGCCACCCGTCGGCACCTGGTCGAGGCGGCCCATCAGCCTGATCGCCACACCTGAAAAGCGGAAGGTCGGCAGTTCGACCCTGCCCCTGACCACCATCTTTGAACAGCCAAGATGCCCCGAACGGATTGCCGTTCGGGGCTTTTTGATCTCGGCTGACAGCAACAGTGACAGCAACGTCATAGATGCGCGGGTGAGGACGGAGTCCGTGGATTCCAGTCACCAGGGTTCCCCAGAGATCAGGTGTCCACCAAACCGGGTCAACTCCACTACCTGGCCTTGGGTCAACTCCACTTGCGGATGAGACTAGCGCGGGCTGTGTGCAACCAGAGGTGTGGGGGGTGTGAGGTCGGCCCAGAGTGACCTTCGGACTTTCAGGCAGCGATAACCTCCCGACCATGACGACCTTCGAGGTGATTCAGGAGTTCCCGGCGGCAATGGCTGACCGGGCTGGAGCATGGAACTTCATCCGTGGGTTTGCGGCGACATGGAGGTCTCCGCTGGCCGACGGCGACGGCTGGTCCGAAGCGGACTTGGATGCCGCCGAGGCGCGACTCGGCCTGCGCCTTCCCGCAGCGCTGCGGGAGGCCTACCAGCTCTTCGGACGCCGCACGGACCTGACCAGCCTCCAAGATGTGCTGCTCAGCCCGGCGGATCTCAAAGTCACAGATCAAGCGCTGGTATTCCGCGTTGAAAACCAGGCCGCTGTCTTCTGGGGCATACCGATTGCTGGCTGGAGCAGCCCGACCCTCCCGTGATCTTCCGGATGGACCTGGCTGACAAGGGCGCCGAGAGCTGGGATAGCTGGCTGGACCGTTTCTCGCACGCCTGTGTGGAGCTCGTGTTGTCGGAGTCGCTCTTTTCCTCCGAAGACCTCGGGGACAACCGAGAACTCGCTGAGGGCGAAGGCAGCGCGCTGGAACAGCGCTTCACGCGGCTGCCGCTGCCCGATTACCCGACGTCTCAGACCGCGGTTCCAGCCGTCCGCTGGTTCGCCGATCCGGACCTCATCATCCGCGACGACCAGCGCACCTGGATCTGGGTCCGGGCCCGAACCGCTGAAGCACTCGCCCAGATCCGCATCGAGCTGCCCGGTGATTGGATGATGGACTACTCCTACTGAGTCCGCTGAACCGTCGATGCACCCTTCGCTTCGCGAACCCAAGGAGTAGCCCCAAGGCCGTCGGCTGCCGGCCGAGACCCGCTTACGCCGCCCCGCGCCCGGCTCGATCAGGCCATGACGCACCAGCGCCCGATACACACCCATCCGCGACGGCGGCGGATCCACACCCCGCCCCGGGTTCGACGTAATTCGGAGCTTCTAGAGGGGACTGTGGCCTGAACATGCAGGTCAACGGCTGTGGGCGGACCTTCCGGGCCGAAACCGCCTAGAGACGCGATGACCGCCGACGTGGGCGAGCACGTGGCCGACGCCGTGCGGCCCTGGTCGTTCGGTATCGCCACCAACCTGGTCGCCGGGCATCGGCGCAAGGAGGCACGCCACTACAGGCCGCTTTCCCGATCGGCGCAGGAGCCGGCGGCGGAGGGTCACGAGAACAGCGTGGTCACCTCGGTGTCCGCGCAGCGCATGCAGCCCCGCCCGGCGCAGGCGCCGGCCAGCCTGTCTAAGGGCGAGCGTGAGGTCCTGCTGCTCGTGGGGCTGGGCCAGCTCAGCTACGACTAGGTGGCCCGGGCACTCGGCATCTCCTCGGGCACGGTGGGTTCACGGCTCAGCCGGGGCGTGTGAAGTTCCACGCCATCATCGACAAGGAATCCATGGGCTTCGATGGCTCGTGCCGGGTGTCGGGCGACGGCCGGCGCTGGTCCAAGGGCTGCCAAGGGCAGGACGGAGGTCACGCTCGCCATCGACGGGCTCGACGTCGGCACCGCCACGATGGTCGGCGGTGGCCGGCTCGCCGAGCGCGGTGGGACGAGCGAGGTGGGGAACGCCGCGGTCACCGGGCCGTCGTACGTGTTCCCGGGCGGGAGCCGTACCGGAGATCGGCTGGCCTTCTCCGGGGCGCGGTTGCTCGCGGGCGGCGGCGAGGGCAGGTCTCCGACACGGCCGCCACCGGCACCGCGACCCTGACCAAGGACGGGCGCGAGGTGGCGAAGGCCGATCTGACCTCCTGCGGTGCACAGCAGCAGGAGGCGTGCCGGCTGAGCGCCGAGGTTCCCGCCGGGGCGGGCGAGTACGCGCTGACCGCGTCCATGCGCAGGCAGGTCGAGCACTCGGCGCAGTCCACCGGCGTGGAGTCGGTGCGGACGTTCCGGTCGGAGCGCACGTCCGAGGAGCCGGTGCCGCTGATGGCGGTCCGGTACGCCTCTGGGGGGTGGACGCGTACAACGGGGTCGAGAAGAGCAGCGTGACGCGGGTGCCTCTGTGGATCGAGCGTAATCCCGGATCCGCGCAGGGCGCCGGGCTGACGGCTGACCCGGACGATCACCGGCGCCCGGGCGTGCGGGCCGCTCCGTTGAGTTTGCGGACGGACGGCAGCACGTTCGGGCCGCTGCGGCATATGTGGGCATATATGCCCATTGGTATGCATGTCATCATGGGGGCATGCTGGAGGTTGCCGGGCTGGGTGAGGTGGAGGAACGGGCGTACCGGTTACTCGTACGGGCCGGTGAGGCGGACCTGGCCGGCCTGGCCGAGGAACTGGACCTCACGCGGGAGGCCGCGACCGCCGCGCTGGAGGCGATGGCGGGCATGGGGCTCGTCCGCGAGATCGAGGGCAGCACGGGACGCAGGTTCGCGCCGGTGGCGCCGGAGGTCGCGCTCGGCCCGCGGCTGGTGCGCCGGCAGGAGACCATCGACTGGGCCCGGCAGGCGGTCGACCAACTCGCCGAGGAATACCGCGCCAGCCTGCGCCGCAGGGACGCCGACCGGCTCATCGAGGTGCTGCCCAGCCGGGCCGCGCTGCGCGAGCAGGTACGCCACCTCCAGGACAGCGCCCGCGAGGAGGTCATGTACTTCTGCCGCGCTGGGCACGTCGTGATGCCCTCGACGGACAACACCGAGGAACTCGAGGCGCTCGGGCGCGGCGTGGCCTACCGGGTCATCTACGAGCGGGCCCTGCTGGAGGAGCCCGGGATGGTGGCCAACGTGGCCTTCGGCATCAAACTGGGCGAGCAGGCGCGGGCCGTGCGTTTCCTGCCCGTGAGGATGATGATCGCCGACCGCTCCACCGCCCTGCTGCCCCTCGTGCAGTACGCCGGCCGCACGACCGAGCCGACCGCCGCGCTCATACGGGGGAGCAGCCTGCTGGAGGCGCTCATCGCGTTGTTCGAGGCCCAGTGGGAGCGGGCCACGCCGATCAGGTTCCTCGATGACGGCCAGGTCACCGACACCGCGCCCGGCTGCCCGCTGGACGCCGACGAGCTCTACCTGCTCTCGCTGCTGGTAGCCGGGGTGCCGGAGAAGTCGATCGCCAGCCAGCTCGGGCTCAGCCTGCGTACGGTGCAGCGCCGCGTCTACCACCTGATGCGGCTCGCGGGCGCGCAGACCAGGATGCAACTTGCCTGGCATGCGGCCCGCGAGCGCTGGTTGTAGCTACTTCACCCCGTACGCCCGGGTGACGGTCTGCTCGAACCGGTCGCCCGAGGCGCCGGTCGCGGTGACCCGCAGCGACACTCCTGTGCCGGTCTTGCGGTGGGAGACCAGTGCCTTGTACTGGCCGTGCCCCAGGGGGAGCAGCGCCAGCCTGCGCCAGGTCCTGCCGTCGTCGTACGACAGCTCCGCGGTGAGCTTCCTCGCCTCGCGAGCGGTGAAGCCCAGCGCGACCGGCAGCGTACGGTGCACCTTGCCCTCAAGGTCGGCGGGCACGTCGTAGTCCACGCCGAGCAGCGGCAGCCGCTGCGTGCCCTCCGGCCGGGCGGACCTGAACGTCCACGCGCTCTCGGTGGCCGTCGCGTAGCGCCACTCCTCCGAGGTGCGCGTCGTGGACAGCTCCAGGCGGTACTCGGCGTCGCCCTGGACGGCGGCGATGTCGCCCCGCAGGTTCTTGCGTTCCTCGACGAGTTCGCCGTCGCGGTAGCCCCTGGCCGCGGTGGTGTCCTTGTCGTTGCTGTCGCCCGCGTAGCCGTAGTGGCCGTCGGCGTCCACGAACTCCGGCACCCGCACTGACAGGACGTCGCCCGTGCGCGTGGCCTCCGTGACGGCCGGGCGTACGACGGGGGCGAACCACCGTTCCCTGGCGATCTCGCCCGCCCGGTACGTCCTGGGCCGGTCGGTCAGGCCCCCGCGCAGCCGGCTCGACGACTCCCACGTGAGCGTGTGCTGGACCACGTGCTGCCACTGGGTGTCGCCCGAGCTGACGTACTCGGCCCTGCGCAGCGGCGTGCGCACCACGCGCTGGGTCTCCATCTGCCGGCCCAGGTCGTAGGTCTGCCACGGCCGCCACCCGAACCGCTGGTCCTTGCCGTACGAGCCGCCGCCGGACTCCTGGTAGCTCGTGTCGACCCTGGCGGTGTTACGCCAGCTGACCTCGTGCACGATCCGGTCGGGCACCCGGCCCGAGGAGACCTGCATGACCTCGTACAGGTAGGGGGTCGCGAACTGGCCGGTCACGTCGAGCGTGGCACGGCCGGCGCGGGCCTTGTCCAGCAGCACCTGGCCGCGGTCGTGCGTGATCATCAGCGTGGGCAGCGGGTCGCGGTCGCCCACGGGCGTCCACGGCTGCCACATGGCCCTGCCGTCGGGCCCGACCACGACCACCGCCGCCGCGCCGGCCGCGGCGATGTCCTTCAGCTTGCTTGTCCAGTCGCCGAACGTCGCGCTGGTGATGACGACCGCCTTGCCCTTGACGTCGATCCCGCCCACGTCGCCCGTGCCGCCGTCGACCAGCTTCCAGCGCTTCCTGCCGTCGATCTCCGGCGAGCGGATCGTGGGGCGCACCACCAGCGGGTCGCGGCCCAGCCGGGCGCTCACCCGGGGCGCCGCGAGCTGCCAGCGCGAGGAGAACTCGAAGGTGCCGTTGCGCACCGGCGCGGTGGGGGTGACCGCGAGCCCGTCGACCGAGGGGAAGTTCATCGCGCTGGACGTGATCTTGCGGGAGCCGTACGTGCGGTGGGTGAAGTAGGTGGAGATGCCCTCCTGTATCACCTCCTGGGAGGTTTTGATCTCGATCGGTACGGCGGTCCTGGCGTCGAGCACGACCTCCATGTCCGAGGTGACCGGCAGTTCGGGGTTGACGACGAGGGAGTCGACGGGCAACTCGTCGTGCGTCTCGCCCATGATCGCCTGCATGTGGTAGGTGCCCTCCGGCACCTCCACCGTCCAGCCCTCGTGCTCGCGCAGGATGTAACCGTAGGCGTCGTCCCTGGCGGCGGCTCCGTACATGGCGATCAGCGGCACGCGGGCGGGACTGCCGTCCCGTTCGATGCCGGTGAAGTGCACCTTGTGCATCTTGCCGCGCCGGGTCAGCGCGAGCGTGGTGTGCGCGGCCACCGAGCCGTCGGCCGCGGTGGCGGTGACGTGGCCGACGTGCCTGCCGTGCACGAGCTTGGTCAGGTCCACGGTGGTCTCGACGGTGGCGCTCGCCCCGGCGTCCACGGTGAGGGTCGTCGCCGACAGGTTCACGGCGCCCTCTCCGGGGGCGTCGCCGTCCAGGTTGCCCAGGATCGCGGCGACGGTCAGCGAGACGGGCTCCTCGCCGGTGTTGGTGTAGGTGATGGTGCCGCCGGGGGTGTCGGTCCCGTCGTCCTCGAACACGCCCATGCTGAGCGACGCCGTGGCCGTGACCGCCTGCCGTACGGCGCGGGCCACGTCGAGACGGCCCCCGCCCTGCTCGTACGGCGTCTGCCCTTCGACGGTCTTCGCCGTCGACACCAGCGCGTCCTTGAGCTGCCCGGGCTTCCACTCGGGATGGCGCTGCGCCAGCACGGCCGCCGCGCCCGCCACGTGCGGGGTGGCCATCGACGTGCCCGACAGCTTGGTGTACCCGTCGTCGACGGGCGTGCCCAGCTCGGTGCCCGCCGCCCGCGCGGCGACGATGTCCACGCCCGGGGCGGTGATGTCGGGCTTGAGCGCCTCGTCCAGGCGCGGGCCGCGGCTGGAGAACGGCGCCAGCGCGTCGTTCGCGTCCACCGCGCCGACGGTCAGCGCGGAGGTGGCGGCTCCCGGCGAGCCCACCGTGTAGTCGTCGCCCTCGTTGCCCGCCGCGATGACGAACAGGCTGCCGGTCTCCTCCGTCAGCACGTCCACCGCCCTGCTGAGCGGGTCGGTCCCGTCGGTGGGGCCGCCGCCGAGGCTCATGTTGACGATGTCGGCACCGCTTTCCCGAGCGGCCCACTCCATGCCTTCGAGCACCTGCGACTCCGAGCCGTTGCCGTTGGCGTCCAGCACCTTGCCGATGACCAGCTCCGCGCCGGGCGCGACGCCCTTGCGCAGCCCGCCGGACGCCTCGCCGGTGCCCGCTACCGTGGCGGCGACGTGGGTGCCGTGGCCGTGCTCGTCCTTGGCCGAGGGGTCGTCGGTGAAGTTGCGGGTCCCCGTGACCTTGGACGCGACGTCGGGGTGCGACTCGTCGATCCCGGTGTCGAGGACGGCGACCTTCACGCCCTTGCCGTCGTACCCGTCCTGCCAGGCCTGCGGCGCCCCCACCTGCGGGACGCTGTGCTCCAGCGACGCGGTGACCTTCCCGTCGAGCCAGATCTTGGCCAGCCCGTCGCGCAGCCGCGGCTCGTCACCGGAGCGCTCGGCTCCCCAGAGCACGGGCAGCGCGTCCTTGTCCGCCCGCAGGGCCCGCGCGTTGACGCTCTTCAGCGTGACGGCCTGCCGGTTCTCCTTGTACGCCAGGATCAGCGGCAGGACGTCGCTGCTCTCGTCGTCGTACCCCTGCTCGATCAGGTCGCTGACCGAGAACAGCCGCTCGTCCATGAGCCCCCGCGAGAGGTAGGGGACCATGTCGGCGGGGGTGACCACCAGGTCGCCGTTCTCCTCCTTGGTGAAGAACCTGACGTCCTCGCGGCCCTTGCCTGGTTGTACGGTCGCCGCGCGCTTGCCGCCCGCGAACTCCTGGACCGTCACCACGTCACCGGTGATCAGTGTCACCCGGCGCGGGTCAGAACCTGCTGCCGGCTCCGGCGCCACGGCGTGCGCGGGCACCGGTACGGCAATCATCGCCAGGCCCGCGCCGATGGCGGCCAGGCGGGTGATCCATCGCATGAACGAACCGATCTGTCTGTGGGGGTGGCCCAGGCTTCACTCGTTCAAGAGAATGGAGCATCGCGCCTGCTCATAAGGGCTGGTCCGGGTGAGCAAACAACGACATGTCGTGAAAACGACAACCGGTCAGGAACACTCGGTGCCGCGGGGCGGGAGCTTGCCCGTGGTGACGTACGCGCTGACGTGGCCGATGACGCAGGCGTTGGCCATCGCGGCGAACAGGTTGTGCCCAGGACCGTCGAACCTGATCATCCGGCTGCCCCTGACCTGCTCGACGACCCGCGACGTCGGAGCATAGTCCAGCCACGTGCCCGCGCCCAGCATCGGCGGCACCTTCCCGGGCAGTGGCGACGGCGGGTTGGCGACCGGCGCGGGCCAGCCCGCGCAGGTGAGCGGGGCGTGCCAGGCCATCGGGAACGCCGCCCCCGTGTTGGGAGCGACCTGGCGCAGCCGCCTGACCGTGCGCGCCAGGTCCCGCTGGCTCTCGGTCCGGGGGAAGTCGAGACACTCCTTCACGCCGCCGCCCATGAGACCGGGGTACGGGTTCCGCCCGCCGGGCGCGAACCCGGAGGCGTCGCCGCCCTCCGCCACCTTGATCGCCGCGAGCAGGGCGTCCCACCCGGCGGGGCCGCGTCCGGCCTTCTGGCTGCCGAGAGCGCGCAACTGCGTGCCGTCGTAGCGGGCGTCCACCTCCGGGGCGGGAATCGGCTCCTTGTCGGCCTTGGCGACCAGCCTGCGCCAGCGCCGCTCCACGCCCTTGGGCGCCCAGGCGAAGAAGCGGTCCATCTGGTGTTCGCGGTCGCGGGCCATGGCGGTGAGCTCACGATCCCAGTTCGCGGCGCCGTGGTTGCCGGTGCCGTCGACGTACATCGTGCGCACCCGCGCGGGGAACTGCCGGGCGTAGGCTTGGGCGATGATGCCGCCGTACGAGGTGCCGATGAAGTTCATCCGCTCCTCGCCGAGTGCCCGCCGGATGGCCTCGGCGTCGCGGGCGTCGCTCGCGGAGTCCATGTGGTCGAAGAGCACGGGGTCCGTGTCGCGGCACCGGTCACCTCTGACCTTGTTCGCGGCGGCGAGCCGGTCGAGCCCGGCCTGGTCACGGGGGAAGGCGGGGGTGCGCAGCAGGCTCCAGTCGCACTGGAGCACCGGCGTGCTGAGCCCGGGGTAGCCGCGCGGGTCCCACGTCACGACGTCCATGGACTGCCGGATCCTGGTGAAGATCTTCGCCACGGACCGCATTATGGCGATCTGGTCGCCCTGCGGACCGCCGAAGTTGATCATCACGGTGCCCTTCTTCTCGCCGGTCGCGGGCAGCCGGGCCACCTTGAGCGTGAGCTTCCTGTCGCTGCCGGGGGCGAGCGCGACGGGCAGGTCCGCGCATCGCAGCTCGGAGGCGGTGTCCCCGGGGCAGGCCGCCCACGTGAGGTCCTGCGCGGCCGGGGCGGGTGTGGTGAGCACGGTGAGTGCCAGAAATGTACGGATCACGCCGACACGCTACGGAGCGGCCGGCCCGCCCGTCTGCCGCCGGAAGTCGCCGGAGGTTGTTCTCCAAAGTTGACCCGAGGGCGTGAGTAGGGTGAGGTTCATGGCCTGGTTTGTAGCGGTCGTGGCCGCCGATACGGCGCTGTTGTGGCTGGACAGGGCGCACGACTGGGCGCTGGCCGTGTACGCCGTGGTGACGGCCCTCGCCATGGCGGCCTCCCCGCGCAGGCCGCTCGCCGCCTTCCTGGTCGCCCTGACCCTGGCCCTGCAGACCGGCGGCTCGTACGCGCTGCTCGTCTGCACCGGCTACCAGGCCGGTCATCGCATCTCCGATCGGCGGGGCCTGATCCTGGCGTCCCTCGCGACCGTCGCCTACCTCGGAGTGCTCCTGACGGTCGCGCAGCGCGCCTCGCTCGCGGCCGAGCCGTTCGTGGTGCTGGCCCGCGTCGTGGTCCTGACCGCGCTGCCCGTGCTGGCCGGCCGCTACCTCGCCCAGCAGCGCGAACACCAGCGCAGGGAACGGGAGCTCACCGCCGAGCGCGAGCGGCTGCGCGAACGGCTGCGCATCGCCCGCGACATGCACGACTCGCTCGGCCACCTGCTCGGCCTGGTCTCGGTGCAGGCGGCCGCGCTGGAGGTCGCCGACCTGCCCGCCGAGCAGCGCGGCGCCGTACGCGGCCTGGCGGGCACGGCCCGTACGGCGATGGCGGAGCTGCACGAGGTGGTCGGCGCGCTGCGCCACGCGGACCGGCCGGGCGTGGCGGGCATCGACGAGCTCGTGGCCAGGGCCAGCGCGGCGGGGCTCACGGTGACGGTCGAACGTACGGGCCCGGCCGCGCCGTTCGCGGAGCCGGACGCCGGGCACGCCGCCCACCAGGTCGTCCAGGAAGGCCTGACGAACGCCGCCAAACACGCGCCCGGCGCACCCATCCGCGTGTCGCTCGACTGGCAGCCGGACGCCCTCCTGGTCGGCGTGGCCAACCCGGCCGACAACCGGGCCGACAACCGGGCCGACAACCGGGCCGACAACCGGGCCGACAACCGGGCCGACAACCCGGACGCCGACCCCGCCCCGCCGGCGGCGCCCGGCCGGCCCGGCGGCACCGGGCTGGCCGGGCTGGCCGAGCGGGTGCGCGCGGCGGGCGGGCTGCTGCGCGTGCACGCGGAGCCGTACGAGTTCCGGCTGGTCGCGATGTTGCCGCTGGCACGGGACGCGGTGGAGGCGTCGGCGTGATCAGAGTGCTGGTCGCCGACGACGAGCCGCTCATCACGGCCGGCATCCGCGCCGTCCTGGAGTCGGCGGGCGACATCGAGGTGGTGGAGTGTGTGGGCGACGGGCGCGCGGCCGTGTCCGCCGCCCGCCGCCGGCACGTGGACGTGGCGCTGCTCGACATCACGATGCCGGTGCTCGACGGGCTGGCCGCGGCGGCGGAAATGGGGGAGACGCGGGTGGTGATGCTGACCGCGTTCGGGGACGAGGAGAACGTACGACGGGCACTCCAGCGAAATGTTTCCGGATTTATCCTCAAAAATTGTGAGCCTGCGGAATTAATCAGGGCCGTCCGGGCCGCGCACGCGGGGCAGGCGTACCTGTCCCCCGAGGTCACCCGGCACGTGCTCGGCATGGTCTCCTTCGACTTCGACGCGGGCCAACGCGGACGCGACGCCGGGCGGCGGCTGGCCGCGCTCACCCCGCGTGAGCTGGACGTGCTCCGGCAGGTGGCGGAAGGGTTGTCCAACGCAGAGGTCGGCAGGCGCGTCCACATGAGCGAGGCGACGGTCAAGACCTACGTCAGCCGCATCCTGACCAAGCTCGGCTGCGCCAACCGGGTCCAGGCCGCCTTGCTGCTCCGCGACGCCACCCTCTGATAGTTCATCGCCATTGCGGTGATTTCGAATGGTCTTTCCCGACTCCTTCTTTCGCTCGCGGGGAAAGCGCGGAAAAATGCTGACCGCATGTGCATCGCGTCTCGTGGCGAACCTGTTCCTCACGTTCCAGAGAATCTGGCAGAGTTCATTCATGGCCTTCGATCACAATGATCACTATCACGGGATGCTCCTCCGCCTGGTGCCCCGTGAGAGCCGCACCGCGCTCGACGTCGGATGCGGCACAGGACGCTTCGCGCTGCGGCTCGCGCAGCTCGGCATGGAGGTCGACGCCGTCGACCTGTCGGCGCGGGTGATCGAGTCCGCCGTCGCGGCGTCGCCGGGTCGCGGGGGGCCGCGTTTCCGCTGTGCCGACATCACGGAGACCGAGCTGCCCAAGGACCACTACGACTACATCTCGTGCCTGGCGAGCATCCACCACGTGCCGTTCGGCACGGTCGCCACGCTGCGCGACGCGCTCGCTCCCGGCGGCATGCTCGCCATCCTGGGCTGCTACCGCGAGTCGACGCCCGCCGACCTGGCCTGGAGCCTGGCCGCCATCCCCGTGAACGCGGTGGCCAGGCTCGCCATGACCGGCAGGGGCGAGCCGTCGCCCGCGCCCGTCGCGCAGTCCCGGATGACGCTGACCGAGATCCGCCAGGAGGCGGACGTGCTGCTGCCCGGCTTCCGCCTGCGGCGGCTGCTGTTCTGGAGATACCTGCTCGCCTACCGCAAACCCTGACCCGGCCGGGGTGGTTGGATGGGCGCTCATGGACCTCCTTCTCGACCGGCTGCGCGCGGCCGGGTTCGACGCGGTCACGGCGCAGGCCGCGCACGGCGGGGTGGTGGCGCTGGCCGGGCTGGCAACCCTGCGCGACGGCTCCCGCGTGTTCGCCAAGACGTTGCGCGCCGGAGCCGATGACCTGTTCGAGGTCGAGGCGGAGGGGCTGCGCGCGCTGCGCGTCGCCGGCGTCACCACGCCCGAGGTGCTGGCGGTGACGCCGCGGCTGCTCGTGCTGGAGCCGTTACCGCCGCGCCGCGACGACGACGAGCGGTTCTGGGAAGAGCTGGCCCGCGACGTCGCCCGCCTGCACACGACCACGCGCGGCGACCGGTTCGGCTGGCACCGGGACGGCTGGCTCGGGCGCCTGCGGCAGGACAACACGTGGCACTCCGACGGTCACGCCTTCCTCGCGCAGCGCCGCATCCTGCGCTGGCTCCCCGAACCACTGGTGGAAGCCGCCTTCGACGCCGCCGAACGACGCGCGCTCGAACGCCTCTGCGCCGCGCTGCCCGACCTGCTGCCGCCCCGGCCGCCGGTGCTGACGCACGGCGACCTGTGGCGCGAGAACGTCCTGTCCGGCCGGGCCGGCGGCGCCGCGCTGATCGACCCCGCCGTCTCCTACAGCTGGGCTGAGGCCGACCTCAGCATGTTGTGGTGCTCGCCGCGCCCACCCGCCTCGGACCGGTTCTTCGAGGTGTACGCGGACGCGGCGGGTCTCGAGGCGGGCTGGCGCGACCGCCTGCCCCTGTTCCACCTGCGGGAGCTGCTGAGCAGCATCGCGCACGACGACTACGCCGCCGAGTGCGCCGAGGCCGTGCGCGAGATCATCGCGCCGTTCGCCTAGCGGCGGCTCACTTCGCCGGCCGCCGGACCGTCGAGGCCAGCAGGAGCAGCAGCGCGCTCTGGGCGAGCATGCCGGGCGCGAGCGGGGGCGCGTTCCCGACCGACTTCGTCAGGGCCGACCACCACTGGGCCGGCGCCGACATGGAGTCCCACGCGGGGTCCATCGCGCCCATGCCGTGGTTGACGGACACGTGGGTGAACACGCCGTACGCCGCCGCGAGCAGCACCACCAGCGCGAGCACACGGACCACGGTCAGCGTGCCGGCGGAGTCGCCGAGCGCGACCAGCAGCAGCGCGACCGTCAGCAGCGCCAGCGTCACCCACGGGATCAGCTGCGTCGGGGTGCCCCAGTGACGTTCGAAGGCGAGCTCGGCCGCCGCGCCCGCGATGCCGATCGCGACCAGGGCGAGCAGGCCGAGCCTGAGCATCGAGGGTCCGGCGGGGGCACGCCGGCGGTGGGCCGCCTGCACAGTGGTGTCTTCGGCGGGGGTGGAGGTCATACGGGACACCGTCCGATGCGAAGGGGGTCTTCGGTCGACTTCAAACTCTCCAGGCATCCTGGGAGAAAAATGGATGGTTTCTGAAGATCTGGTGAGAAAAGACCGCCGGGCCGGGCCGATCGGTACGGCGCCCGCCGTACCGATCCCCGTGGACCTACATGTTGATCATGTGTCCGGCGAGGCCGTGCACGGCCTCCTTGACCGCCTCGCCGAGCGTCGGGTGCGCGTGCACGTTGCGCGCGACCTCGTGCACCGTCAGGTCCCACTGCTGCGCCAGGGTGAGCTCGGGCAGCAACTCGGTCACGTCGGGCCCGATCAGGTGGGCGCCGACCAGCTCGCCGTGCGTGTTGTCGCTGATGATCTTGACGAAGCCGGCACTGTCGCCCAGTCCGTGGGCCTTGCCGTTCGCCGTGAACGGGAATTTCGACACCTTCACGTCGTAACCCAGCTCGCGTGCCTGCGCCTCGGTGTAGCCGAAGCTCGCCACCTGCGGCTGGCAGTAGGTCGCCCGCGGGATCATCACGTAGTCGAGCTCCATGGTCTCCGCGTCGCCGATCGTCTCGGCCGCGATGACGCCCATGGACTCCGCGGCGTGCGCCAGCATGAGCTTGGCGGTGACATCGCCGATGGCGAAGATGTGCGGCACGTTCGTCCGGCAGCGCCCGTCGACGGCGATCGCTCCCCGGTCGGTCAGCGCCACGCCCGTCTTCTCCAACCCGTAGCCGTCGACGCGGGGCTGGAAGCCGATGGCCTGCATCACCTTGTCGGCCTCCAGCACCTGCGTCTGGCCGCCCTTGGTGACGGTGACCTTGACCGAGGAGCCGGAGTCGTCGATGCCGTCGACGCGGGTGGAGGTCATCACCTCGATGCCGAGCCGCTTGTACCGCTTGGCCAACTCGGCCGACACCTCTTCGTCCTCCAACGGCACGACCCGGTCGAGGAACTCGACGATCGTCACCTTGACGCCGTAGTTGTGCAGCACGTACGCGAACTCCACCCCGATCGCGCCGGCGCCCGCGATGATGATGCTGCTCGGCAGCTTCTCGGTCTGGATCTGCTCCTCGTACGTCACCACGCGCTCCGACAGCTGCGTGCCCGGGATGAGCCTGGTGGTGGCCCCGGCCGCGATGATGCAGTGGGAGAACGTGATGGTCTCGCCGTTCACCTGGAGGGTGTTGGCGTCCAGGAACGTGCCGCGACCGTCATATTCGGTGATGGCGTTCTTCTTCATCAGGTAGTGGACGCCCTTGACCCGCCCGTCCGCCACCTTGCGGCTGCGCTGGAAGGCCGCGCCGTAGTCGAAGCTGACCTCGCCGCTGATGCCGAAGGTCTTGGCCTCGTGGTTGAAGATGTGGGCGAGCTCCGCGTTGCGCAGCAGCGCCTTGGAGGGGATGCAGCCCACGTTCAGGCAGACGCCACCCCAGTATTTCTCCTCGACGACCGCGGTCCGCAGTCCGAGCTGGGCGGCGCGGACGGCGGCCGTATATCCTCCTGGACCCGCGCCGAGAACGACGACGTCATAGTGAGTGCTCATGAGTCGGACGATACCGTCCGGCCGCCGTCACCCCACACGTCAGACCTCCACGTTGTACGGCAGGGCGAGCTCATCGGCGGGAACTCCCCGGATGCCCCAGTTGACCTTGGGCATCTCGATGATGGTGATCTCGACGTTTTCCGGATCATAGCCGGATCTCGCGTAGATCTCCCGGATCAGCGCCCGCTTGGCGTCGTCGCTGCGGCCGGTGAAGCAGACCACCTCGATGATGAGATAGCCCTCACCGCGCTGCGGGCAGAGGAAGTCGTCGGCGTCCAGCAGCAGGAACCGGTGGAACCTCTTGTCCTCGGGCAGCCCCCAGGCGCTCACCAGACACGACTGGATCAGGTCCGACACCTCAGACTGCCGGCCCGCCCACACGTCCCTGCGCCCGTACACCTTCACCTGTGCCATGGGGGCCAATATAGAAGGTGTGATCCGCATACTCCTCGCCGACGACGAGGCCATGATCAGGGCTGGTGTCCGGGCGATCCTCGCCTCCGACCCGTCGCTCGAGGTGGTGGCCGAGGCCGCCGACGGCAGACAGGCCGTAGACCTGGCCATCGGCCACCGGCCCGACGTGGTGCTGCTCGACATCCGGATGCCCAGGCTCGACGGGCTTGCCGCCGCGGCCGAGCTGCGCAACGTGGCGCCAGGCGCGGCCGTGGTGATGCTGACCACGTTCGGCGAGGACGACTACATCGCCAAGGCGCTCGACGTGGGAGCCGCCGGGTTCCTGCTCAAGTCGGGAGACCCGCGCGAGCTGATCGCCGGGATCCACGCGGTGGCCGAGGGGGCGGCGTACCTGTCGCCCAAGGTCGCCCAGCGGGTGATCACCCAGCTGTCGGGCGGCCGGATGGCGAAAGGCGCCGAGGCGCGTGAGCGCGTCGAGAGCCTCACCGACCGGGAGCGGGAGGTGCTCGCCCTGCTCGCAGCCGGTCTGTCCAACGCCGAGATCGCCCGCAGGCTGCACATCGTGGAGGGCACGGTGAAGGCGTACGTGAGCGCCATCCTCAACCGGCTCGACGTCCGCAACCGGGTGCAGGCCGCGATCATCGCCTACGAGGCCGGGTTGGTAGCCTGACCCGTGATGTATCGCCTCGTGTTCACGCAGGTCTTGCGACGTTTCGACGCCGAGGCCGTGCACCACCTCACCGTGAGCGCCCTCGCGCTCCTCGCGCGGCTGCCGCTGCTCAAGCGGCTGCTGCACCGGGCGTTCGCACCGCACGACCCGGCCCTGCGGATGACGGCGTTCGGGGTGCACTTCCCCGGCCCGCTGGGGCTGGCCGCCGGGTTCGACAAGGACGCCGCGTGCGCCGAGGGCGTCGCCGCGCTCGGCTTCGGGCACGTCGAGGTCGGCACCATCACCGCGCACGGCCAGCCGGGCAACCCGCGCCCGCGCCTGTTCAGGCTGGTGCGCGAGCGGGCAGTGATCAACCGGATGGGCTTCAACAACGCCGGAGCCGCGGCCGCGGCCCGCCGGTTGAGCCGCACGCGCGGCGTCCCGGTCGTCATCGGGGTGAACATCGGCAAGACCAAGGTGGTGCCCGAGTCCGAGGCGGTGGCCGACTACGTCGCCGCTGCCAGGCAGCTCGCCCCCATGGCCGACTACCTGGTGGTCAACGTCAGCTCGCCCAACACCCCCGGACTGCGCAATCTGCAGGCGGTCGAGCTGCTGCGGCCGCTGCTGACCGCGGTCAAGGAGGTCGCCGACGGCACGCCGCGCCGCACCCCGCTGCTGGTCAAGATCGCGCCCGACCTCGCCGACGAGGACGTCGACGCGGTCGCCGACCTTGCGGTGGAGCTCGGCCTCGACGGGATCATCGCGACCAACACCACGATCAGGCACGGCGGCGAGACCGGCGGGTTGTCGGGCCGCCCGCTCAAGGCCCGCTCGCTGGAGGTGCTGCGGCGGCTGCGGGGGAAGGCCGGCGACCGCCTCACGCTGGTGTCGGCGGGCGGCGTCGAGGACGCCGACGACGTCTGGGAGCGCATCCTGGCCGGGGCGACGCTGGTGCAGGGCTACACCGGCTGGATCTACGGCGGCCCGCTGTGGGCCTCGCGCATCCACCGGCAGCTCTCCCGCCGGGTGCGCCGCCACGGCATGAGCTCGATCGCCGAGGCCGTCGGCCGTACCGCCTGCACGCGCTCCTGACGCCGTAAGAACACCGCTGTGTGAGCGGGATCTCCTAAGGTGGGACGGTGATCCAAGAGGTACCCCTCCCAGGCGGCGTGGTCCTGCGCCCGGCCACCGACCGTGACGCCGAGCCGCTGCTGCGCGCCTACGTCCGCAACCGCGAATACCTGCGGCCATGGGAGCCGCGCAGGCCGGCGGAGTTCTTCACCCTCCCCGGCCAGCTCCACCGGCTGAAGGACCTGCTGGCCCAGCAGGGCGAGGGCCGGGCGATGCCGTGGTTGCTCACCGACGGCGAGCGGGTCGTGGGCCGCATGACGCTCAACAACATCGTCCGCGGCCCGTGGCTCAACGGCGACCTCGGTTACTGGATCGACGCCGACTACGCGGGTCGCGGCCTGACCACCCGCGCCGTCGTGGAGGTGTGCCGGATGGCCGACCAGGATCTCGGCCTGCACAGGGTCGCGGCGGGCACCCTGGTCGGCAACGCGGCCTCGCAGGCCGTGCTCCGCAAGGCCGGTTTCGAACTTGTCGGCACCGCGCCGCGCTACCTGGAGATCGACGGGCGCTGGCAGGACCACAGGCTCTTCCAGCGCGTACTCAACGACCGCCCGGCCTTCTGAGACCGGAGCCGGAAACGCCGGTCCTCCGACCGGCGCCCCGATGAGCTGACGACCCGACGACGCTCACAGGCTGGGCCGGGTCGACTCCGGGTCGTGCGTCATGGCCTCGATGTGGGCCATCCGCTCGGACATCGGTATCCGACTCGGCCGGTGCGGGTGCCGCCGCTGCCACGGGTGCGGCCCCGCGAGCGGCCGGTATTCCACCCCGATGGCGTCCAGCCGGCCCAGGTGCCGCTCCAGGCGGCCCGTGAAGCCGTCGGCCGTCCCGCCCGACCAGGCCACCTCGGCCAGGGCGCAGGCCCGCGGCCACAGCTTGTAGTCGACCGTACGGGCGTCGGGCACCCGCTCGCTCCAGAGTTGCGCCTGCGCGCCCACGACCCGGGCCCGCTCGTCGTCCGTCCAGTCGCCGGGCGCCGGGCGGAAGGCGGCGACGTCCTCGACGGTGATGGTGTCGCCGATGGCCCTCGGCTCGTCGGGGGAGCCCGACTCGGCGTAGTCGAAGTACAACGGGAACACGGGGGTTGCGACCACGTCGTGCCCCGCGGCGGCGGCCCGGCGGCCCACGCCCATGCCGCGCCACGGCATGACGATCGTGTCCTGGCGCAGACCGCCACCGACGAACGCCTCGTCCCACACCACGGCCCGCGCGCCCCGCTCGGCCAGCGCGTCGGCCAGCCGCCGCAGGAACCACGCCTGCAGCTCGACCGACGTGGACAGGCCGAGGGAGCCACGGTAGGCGGTGATCTCCGCGGAGGCGCCCCAGTGGTCGAGCACCACCTCATCGCCGCCGATGTGCACGTAGGGGGTCTCGCCCAGCGCCCCGATCAGCTCGTCGAAGATCGTGGTGAGGAACTCGACGGTCGGCGGCAGCGGCGACAGGATCGCGGGGGAGATGCCCCACCGGTCGAGCACGTCGTAACGCTCGCCGGTGGCCCCCAGCGACGGGTAGGCGGCCAGGATCGCCGAGGCGTGACCGGGCACGTCGATCTCGGGCACGACCGTGACGCACCTGGCGCGGGCGTAGGCGCCGATCTCCGCCAGGTCGTCGAGCGTGTAGTAGCCGCCGTGCGGGACGTCGTCGTACTCCGCCGGTTCGTCGTGGGCGTGGACCGCCGTGCGCGGCCGGTGCGAGGAGACCTCGTGCAGCGGCGGGTAGGCCCGGCTCTCCACCCGCCACCCCTGGTCGTCGACCAGGTGCAGGTGCAGCCGGTTGAGCTTGTGCACCGCCATGAGGTCGATCAGGCGGAGCAACTCCCGCTTGGGGAAGAAATGCCGGGCCACGTCGAGGTGCAGCCCGCGCCAGGGGAACCGCGGTGCGTCCTCGATGCGCACCCCCGGGACGGGCCACGACGCCTGCTCGGAGAACCGGTAGGAGGCGTCGGGCAGCAACTGGTGCAACGACTGCGCGGCGTAGAACGCGCCCGCGCGCCCGCCGGCCACGATCTCGACACCCCTGGAGCCCGTCGTCAGCCGGTAGGCCTCCTCGCCGAGCGCGGCGTCCTGCCGGACGTCGATCTCACCCGAGTCACCCGGCCGCAGGTCGAGCATGGGAAGGGCGAGGCGTACGGCGTCGGCCAGGTCACCGGACACCGTGGCGCCCGTGGCCAGATCGCAGGAAACAGAGAGATCACTGTGCAGCGCAGGGTGAGGAATCATGCTTTGAGATAGTGCTGCAAACCGTTGGCCAAAGCCAGCGCGATCTTCTGCCGGAACTTCGGGCGCCTGAACTTGGCCGCCTCGGCGGCGTTGCGCATGTTGCCGCACTCGACGAAGATCTTCGGCACCGTCGACAGGTTGAGCCCGCCGAGGTCGCTGCGGTAGTCGAGCGCCTTCTTGCCGATGTAGGTGGAGTAGGGCAGGCCCGTGCCCTTGGCGAAGGCGTCGCGTACGGCGACGCCGAGCCTGCTCGAACGGCCGACCACCTTGTCGACCGGTCCGTTGATCTTCTTGGGCATGATGACGTGGAAGCCGTGGTTGCCGGGCGCGGACCCGTCGGCGTGCACGGAGATCGCGGCGTCCGCCTTCGCCTTGTTGCCGATGGCGGCGCGACGGGTGATGCAGGGGCCGACTCCGTCGTTGCCCGACCTGGTCAGCTTGACCGTGGCGCCGCGCCTCTCGAGGATTCTGACCATCCGGGTGGACACGTCCCAGGTGAACGCGGCCTCGCTGTAGCCGCTGTCGGTGGCGGTGCCGGTGGTGTCGCAGGCCTTCTTCTTGGTCAGCACGTCGACCTGGCGGTTGATCTGCTTGGGGGCGCGGTAGTTGCCGCCGTTGTGTCCCGGGTCGATGACGACGACCTTCCCATCGAGCGGCCGTGCCTCCCGCGCCCGCTCGGCGCTTCCCGCGGTTCCGGCTGGCCCCGTGGTCTCGGCGGGATCGAGCGTCTTGGCGGGGGCCGTGGAGGAAGCCTCCTCCTCCGTGCTCGTGGTGGCGGCCTGACCTGTGGCGGCGTCACCGGTGCCGGTGCCGCCACACGCGGAGGCGATCAGGCCGCAGACGGCGAGGATCGTGACGGGAAGAGCACGCATGCCGTCCAACTTACGCGAGCCCCGCGCCCGGGACGGCCGATATGCCGAGTGTGGCGCCTGCGTGCCGCGTCCTCGCCGGGCGCGCTCTCACCAGACGCGCTCGCCGACCTCCTGCCGTTCGAGCAGGGCGGCGAGCTCCCGCGCGTCCTCGGCGTCTAGGCCGAGCACGACGCGGGGACGGCCCCACGGGTGGTCGAGCGAGTGGGCGACGTAGCTGGCGACCGACTCGGCGGTGGCGTCGCCGCCCCGCCCACGGCCCGTTCGCCAGTGGCCCCACGCGCGTTCGAGCTCCGCCGCGGCGCGCTGGGCGCAGGACACCAGTTCCGGATCACGCATGACTGTTCCCCCGGATCAGACAGTGACCGGATCGAACCGGCCACTCTTAGCATGACGCTGACGAGTAAACCGGCGCGTCAGCGCGCCGCCACGCGGCTTGACCCAGGTTTGGGCAACAGGAGACCTGCTGCGGCTCCGGGGCGCCGCGGCAGGTCACCCGTTCGCCTCAGGCGGGGGCCGTGCTCCGTCGCACGATCAGCTCCGAGCGCACCTCCCGCAGCCGGGAGCTCTTGGCGGGGTCTCCGATGCGGTCGCTGAGCAGCGCGGCCGCCGACCTGCCCATGGCACGGCGGGGCTGGTCGACCGAGGTCAGCGAGATGTGGCGGGAGGCCGCGAGGTGCGTGTTGTCGTAGCCGACCACCGACAGGTCCTCGGGCACGCGCAGGCCCAGGTCTCCGGCGGCCGACAGCACACCGAGCGCGACCGCGTCGCTGGCCGCGAAGATCGCCGTGGGCCTGGGGTCGCGGGTCAGCAGGGCGAGCGCCGCCTCCCTGCCGCTGTCCTCGGTCGCGTCCGCGGCCTCGACCATGATGTACGGTGCCAGCGAGTGCCTGCGCATCGCGACGAGGTAACCCTCGCAGCGCGACGAGCGGGGGCCCTCGATGTGCGCGATCCGCTTGTGGCCGAGATCGACCAGGTGGTCGATGGCCAGGCGGGCGCCCAGTTGGTCGTCGTCGACCACGATGTCGACGCCGTCGAGCTCGATGTCACGTTCCCCGACGACGACCGTGGGCGTGTAGGAGGTCGCCTCGATCAGCGTCTCGCTGGTCGGCGCGATGCCCAGCAGGACCAGCCCGTCGACTCTGAGCTCAAGGAAGGCCTCCACGGCCTCGTCCTCGAACGCCGGATCCCACTGGCTGTTCCCGATCAGCATGCGCAGACCGTCGCCGTGCAGGCTTTCCTGCAGTCCGTCGAGGAACTCGGCGTAAAAAGGGTTGTGCAGGTTGGCGACGAGCGCCCCCACCAGGTGGGTACGCCCTTCGACCAGGCTTCGCGCGACCGCGTTGGGCCGGTAGCCGAGTTCACGTGCGGCCTGCAGCACGGCCTGGCGCCGGTGCTCGCTCACGTGCGGGGATCCGCGCAGCACGAGTGAGACCAGCGATTTCGAGACGCCGGCTCGTTCGGCGACGTTGCGGATGGTGGGTCTGGGCCGAGGCAGGGTATCTACCTCTCTGAGCTCGGCGATGGATGACGTGTTGACGGGCGGTCCTGACATGTGTCTCCCCCGCGATGCGGATATGGGCACCTGTCTGACCAAACGATCGAGTTAGCCGCAGGGTACGGCCTCCGTTACAGAGAGCCCGATATTGGCCGAATAACCGCCGCCATCGGCGGGAGCACAGGTCGGATACTGTGCAGGTGTGACACCAGGCAGGTCGGCCGAGAAGGCGCGTCCGGCTCGGCGCAGGCTCAGCGTCGACCGGCGGCGCGAGGAGCTCATGGCGGCGGCTCTGGAACTGTTCAGCACGCGCGACGCGGAAGACGTCTCGATCGACGACGTGGCGGCGGCCGCGGGGGCTTCGCGGGCCCTGGTCTACCACTATTTCGGCGGCAAGCAGGAGCTCTACGTGGCCGCGCTGAGGAGCGCGGCGGAGCAGTTGGAGTCCCGGCTGCGGCCGCATGATGGCGGCAGTCCGCTCGACGAGCTGGCCTCCGGGCTCAAACGGTATTTCGACTTCGTCGAGGAGCACGCGGCCGGATTCGCCGCGCTCCTGCGCGGCGGTCCCGCCAACAGGGCGGGCGAGGTGGGAGAGATCGTCGACGGTGTGCGCCGGCGCCTTTTCCGCCTCATCCAGAAGCAGATGCACGTCGAGGAGCCCAGCCCGGTGCTGCGCACGACCCTGAGGTCGTGGATCGCCTCCGTGGAGACGGCCGGTCTCGACTGGCTCGAGCATCGCGACGTGGAGCGACCGACGCTCGAGAAGATGCTGGTCGATCACATGGTCGCGCTGCTCGGTGTCGCCGCGACATATGACGGCGACGTCGCCAGGCTGCTGGAGCGGCTGGCGTAAAGGTCAGGGGACGAGAACGGGGAAGAGTGGCGCCGGGCGGGCGGCGCCAACTTCCCATGCGACGTCACGTCGTCACACGGTGGACCGGGCTCCGTTGCGCGCCTGGTCCACCCTCAACCCCCCTGAGGTCCGTGACGACCCTCTCGGCTACTCCGAGCGCTGCTGCGGGATCCCCGCGAGCAGTGCGCGGACCTCGGTCTCCCGGTAACGCCGATGACCGCCGAGGGTACGAATCGACGTCAACTTGCCCGCCTTGGCCCACCGCGTAACGGTCTTGGGGTCGACCCTGAACATGGTCGCGACCTCAGCGGGCGTGAGCAGCGGCTCGGCCTCGGGTGTACGAGCTGACATTTGTGCGGCCTCTCCTCCGTGTGGACCGGCTTAGCGATCCTGTGACTGCCTTTGCGCGTGTCACGGATGTCCCCCTATGGCGCAGAGCGTGCGGCTTTTCTGAGCCATATGCGGCATCACCCGATGTGACCATACCGCCACGCAGAGCGATTGGCGAGCCCTTCTTTGACCCAACTGCCCGCCCCCGTGGCCATGTCACGCTCGGTGATTCTAGCGACACGGTTCGTGGTATCGCAGTGAAAACGGCAAACTACTCAGTTCGCAGAAGAGAGCAGCCGCGAGACGTGACCTACTTATGCAGGTCAGACGGCCGTATTGGGGTTCAGTTGGCAGATTCCAGTTGTTGCATTGACTTCCACCGCAGGATGACCCTCTGATACATGGCGTAGGCAAGTTCTTCTTGACCCGTGTCCAGGCCGGTGAGGGCCGCGGACAGCTCCGCGACCGACTGGTCCGCCTGCAGCGCGTCGTCGTCCATGAGGCGCACGAGGCCGCCGTAGTCGAGCTCCACCAGCGAGTGGGGATGGAACTCCTCCAGCCACCTGGCGATGTCCTCGACGTCGAAGTTGGAGGCGACGTCGCCGAGGTGCCGGCGCAGCACGTTGAGCGCCCGCGCCGCCCGCCGCCTGGCCTGTGCCATGGAGGTGACGTAGATGAGGTTACGCCCCGTAGTCGTCGTCACGTCCTGCCCAGGGGCGGCGGCTCCGAGCACCAGCCAGCGCTCGTTGCCGTCGAACGGCACGAACCACGCCGGCGGCACGTGCCACGTCGTCGTGCGGATGTGCGTGCGCAGCGCGGACGACCCCGCCTTGCGCTTGTAGCGATCGAAGTCGTCGGCAGTCTGCTCGGCGATCGCCTTGGGCACGAGACGGTCCATCAGCTTCGCCGGTGTGGTGCCGCGCAGCCTTGAGAAGGCCAGCCACGAACGCAGACGGGTCTGCCATGGGCAAACGTAGAGGCGGTCCTCAACGCGCCGCAGATAGGCGTTGGGGCTCTCCTGGGCGGGCACGGGCTGGGGAGGCATGCCGAGCAGACGGAGAACCGACTCGCCGTGCTCCGCATTGAGTGCGGTCGCGCGCCGCGGGCGGTCACGTGAGTCGGCGTAGTCGGCCCATGCCTTGCGCTCGGGCTCGGCGAACGCGGTCAGTGGCTCATAGACGCGGAGGTAGGCGGCATAGGGCAGCACGGAGGCATCGTGTCACGAAGCGAACCCGCGCGCACTGTCGAGACTAGGCTGTTAGGCGATCTCCGCCGCGAAGGTGCGGTGGACCGGACAGGGAGTCACTACCGTGACCGACGTCTTTGGAGCGTCCCACAAGGACGTGCACGAGCAGGTCGTCTTCTGCGCCGACGAGCAGAGCGGCCTGCGTGCCATCATCGCCATCCACAACACGGCGCTGGGCCCGGCGCTGGGAGGCACCCGCTTCTATCCGTACGAGAACGAGCAGGCGGCGCTGGCCGACGTGCTCAACCTCGCCAAGGGCATGTCCTACAAGAACGCGCTGGCCGGCCTCGACCTCGGAGGCGGCAAGGCCGTCATCATCGGCGACCCGGCGCGCGACAAGAGCGAGGCGCTGCTGCGCGCCTACGGCAGGTTCGTCGAGTCGCTCGGCGGACGCTACATCACCGCCTGCGACGTGGGCACCTACAGCGAGGACATGGACGTCATCGCCCGTGAGTCGCGCCATGTGACGGGCCGCACGCAGGCCCACGGCGGGGCCGGCGACTCGTCCATCCTGACGGCCTTCGGCGTGTTCCGGGGCATGCGTGCCTCGGCCGAGCGCGTCTACGGCACGCCGTCGCTCCACGGCAGGAGGGTCGGCGTCGAAGGGGTCGGCAAGGTGGGTCACCGCCTGGTCGAGCTCCTGCGCGAGGACGGCGCCGAGGTCGTGATCTGCGACGTCGACCCCAAGGCGGTCGAGCGCGTGCGCGTGCGCCGCCCCGAGGTCGACGTGGTGGCCGACGCGCGGGCCCTGGCCCGCTGCGACATCGACGTCTTCGCGCCCTGCGCGCTGGGCGGGGTGCTCGACGACGACATGGTCACGGAGCTTCGCGCGAAGATCGTCTGCGGAGCGGCCAACAACCAGCTCGCGCATTCCGGCGTGGAGAAACAACTCGCCGAACGTGAGATCCTCTACGCGCCCGACTACGTCGTGAACTCCGGCGGCGTGATCCAGGTCGCCGACGAGATCGAGGGCTTCGACATGGAACGGGCACGGTCCAAGGCGACTCAGATCTATGACACAACGCTGAAAATTTTCGCGATAGCGGCCGACGAGGGCGTTCCTCCTGCTGTTGCAGCAGATAGGCTGGCGGAGCGCAGAATGTCGGAAGTCGGGCGGATAAGGGCCATTTGGCTGGGCCAGTGACGCCCCGCGCCCATACGACGTACCGAGCTGGGCACAAAACAGGTACGGTAATAGGCGAACGATAGGCTGGCGCCCGGAGTCAGGCGGCGTCAGTGTGTGGTGCGTTAGCGACGAGGGGTCGGGGACGACCCCACACGAGGGGGTCGAGCCAATGGGGCGCGGCCGAGCAAAGGCCAAGCAGGTCAAGGTTGCTCGCCAGCTGAAGTACAACAGCGGTGGCACGGATCTTGACCGTCTTCGCGACGAACTCGGGGTCGGAGACTCCAGCCGCAACGACGACGCCGACGACCTCAACGATGAGCTGGCGGATCGCTATGCCGATTACGCCGATGACTATGGCGCAGGAGAAGACGACGACGGCCGTGCCGGCCGCCGATAGCCGTTCTCCTGGGTGACGGGGTGGAGGGCCCGGCGTACGCGCCGGATCCTCGCCCGCACTCGTCGGGCCCCACGGGCAACCGTGGGGCTTTCGTCACGTGGGCCGCTTGTGCACGGCCCGCTCGTTGAGGGCGCCGGGTCGCCGGCGTACCGCACGATCAGCGCCGGGGGTCCGGGGACACGAAGCGGCTAATGCGTCAACGGCCAGGCCATACCATTAGCGTATGGATCTGCTGACGGGCGAGCCCCTCGCACTCGACCTGGTCAACACGCGCTTCCACACCCCGTCGAGCGTCGATCACGACGCCCTGGCCACCGCGGAGGGCCTTCGTGCCTGGCTCGCGAAGCAGGCCGGCCAGCTGACCCCGCCCGAGATCTCACTCGGCCCCGCCGACCTGGCCGCCGTCCGTGACCTGCGCGGCCACGTGGAGCGAGCCCTGGAGGCGGTGCGCCAGGCCACACCTCCGCCGCCCGAGGCGATCGCCGCGCTCAACCAGGCGCTTCGCGCCGTCCCCGCCTATCCCCGCCTGGAAGTGCGGGGCGCGGTGTTGCGGCGCGGCACGGCGCGCGACGGCACACCGCTCGACCGTCTGCTGGCCGAACTGGCCGAGGCCGCCGTGGCCCTGCTCACCGACCCCGACGTGGGCAAGGTGCGCGGCTGCGAAGGGCCGGGATGCCGTCTGCTCTTCCTCCCGGCCCATCCTCGGCGGCGCTGGTGCTCGCCCGACCTGTGCGGTAACCGCGTCCGCGTGGCCCGCTATTACCAGCGGCACAAGTGACCGCTCAGCGGTAGCGCGCCCGGCCCTCGCCCGGCACGACCTCGCCCAGCACCCAGGCGTCGAGGCCACGGGCCGCCAGCATCCTGACGGCCTCGTCGGCCGAGCCGGCGGCGACCACGGCGGCCATGCCGACGCCGAGGTTGAACGTACGGTCCATGTCGTGCTGCGCGATCGAGCCGAGGCCCGCGAGCACCCCGAACACCGCCGGCGGCGTCCACGACGAACGGTCGAGCAGCGCGTCGAGGTGACCGGGCAGCGACCTGGACAGGTTGCTCTCGATGCCGCCGCCCGTGATGTGGGCGTAGGCGTGCACCTCGGTCGAGCGCGCAAGCTCCAGGCAGTCGAGGGAGTAGATCCGGGTGGGCTCCAGCAGCTCCTCGCCCAGCGGCCGCCCCAGCTCGGGCAGCTCGGTGTCGAGGGAGAGCGAGGCCTCGCGCAGCACGTGGCGCACCAGTGAGTAGCCGTTGGAGTGCACGCCCGAGGAAGCCAGCCCGAGCACCACGTCACCCGCGCGCACCCGCGAGGGGCCGAGCAGGCCGGCCGCCTCGACGACGCCGGTGCCGGCGCCCGCGAGGTCGTATTCGTCCGGCCCCATCGCGCCCGGGTGCTCGGCGGTCTCGCCGCCCACCAGCGCGGCCCCGGCCAGCCGGCAGCCCTCGGCCACTCCGCCGACGATCTCGGCGACGCGCTCGGGCACCACCTTGCCGCAGGCGATGTAGTCGGTCATGAACAGCGGCTCGGCCCCGCAGACCACGAGGTCGTCGAGGACCATGCCGACCAGGTCGATGCCGATCGTGTCGTGCCTGCCGTAGCGCTGCGCGATCATGACCTTGGTGCCGACGCCGTCGGTGGAGGAGGCCAGCAGCGGCCTCCGGTAGCGCAGCAGGGCCGAGGCGTCGAAAAGGCCCGCGAAGCCGCTGGCGTCGTCGACCACCTCCGGCCGGCGGGCCCGCGCCACCTTGTCCTTCATCAGCGCGACGGCCAGGTCACCGGCCTCGATGTCGACCCCGGCGGCCTCGTAGGTGCTCATGCCTTGCTCTCCAGGACGAACTTGCCCACGTTGTCCTCGTCGATGGGAATCGGGTAGGAGCCGGTGAAGCACGCCATGCAGAGGCGGTCGGCGGGAATGGTGGTGGCCCTGGTCAGGCCCTCCAGCGAGATGTAGCCGAGCGAGTCGGCCCCCAGCGAGGCGCGGATCTCCTCGACCGTCAGCGAGCCCGCGATCAGCTCGGCCCTGGTGGCGAAGTCGATGCCGTAGAAGCACGGCCAGGCCACGGGCGGCGAGGAGATGCGGACGTGCACCTCCTTCGCGCCGGCCTCGCGCAACATCCTGACGATGGCGCGCTGGGTGTTGCCGCGCACGATCGAGTCGTCCACGACGACCAGGCGCCTGCCCTCCACGACCTCGCGCAGCGGGTTGAGCTTGAGCCGGATGCCGAGCTGGCGGATGGTCTGCGAGGGCTCGATGAACGTGCGGCCGACGTAGGAATTCTTCACCAGGCCCTGGCCGTAGGGGATGCCGCTCTCCTGCGCGTAGCCGACGGCCGCCGGCGTGCCCGACTCGGGCGTGGGGATGACCAGGTCGGCCTCGACCGGGTGCTCGCGGGCCAGCACGCGGCCCACCTCGACCCTGGTGACCTGGACGCCGCGACCGGCGATGCTGGTGTCGGGACGGGCGAGGTAGACGTACTCGAACAGGCAGCCCTTCGGCTCGGCCAGGGCGAACCTGCGCGAGCGCACGCCGCGCTCGTCGATGGTGAGCAGCTCGCCCGGCTCGATCTCGCGGACGAACGTGGCGCCCACGATGTCGAGCGCCGCCGTCTCGGAGGCCACCACCCAGCCCCGCTCCAGGCGGCCCAGGACCATCGGGCGCACCCCCTGCGGGTCACGGGCGGCGTAGAGCGTCGTCTCGTCCATGAAGACCAGTGAGTAGGCGCCCTTGACCTGCGGGAGCAGCTCGGCGGCGGCTTCCTCGACGGTGCGCGTGCGGTCCTGGGCGAGCAGCGAGGTCAGGACCTCCGTGTCGGTGGTCGCCCTGGTGGAGCCGGGGACAAGGCGCTGCGCCAGCTCCGGCGTGTTGATCAGGTTGCCGTTGTGGGCGAGCGCGAGGCCGCCGACCTCGGTGGAGCTCAGCGTGGGCTGCGCGTTCTCCCACACGCTGGAGCCGGTGGTGGAGTAGCGGCAGTGGCCGATGGCCAGGTGGCCGCGCAAGGTGCCCAGCACCGACTCGTCGAAGACCTGGGCGACCAGGCCCATGTCTTTGTACACGAGGATGCGGCTGCCCTCGCTGACCGCGATGCCTGCGGACTCCTGGCCGCGGTGTTGCAACGCGTACAGCCCGTAGTAGGTGAGTTTGGAAACTTCCTCGCCTGGCGCCCAGACGCCGAAGACGCCACAGGCGTCTTTGGGAGCTTGGTCTTGGGGGTCCAGGTCATGGCCGAGCCGGCCGTCGCCCTTCAGCACATGCCTCAGTCTAGGTCGGCGGCTTCCGTGCTCGCACACCCGGGTGGGAGGTCAGCCTATGTGGACTGACCTGCCCGCATTAGAGCCGTCGCGGATGATCTCTCCGGTGAGGTTGCGGTTGTCCGCGGAACCGAGGAAGACGATGAGCGCCGCCAGGTCGTCCGCCGTGCTCAGCCTGCGGGTGGGGGTCCTGGACGCCACCTCGTCGAACACGTGCTGCGGGATCGGGTGCCGGCCGCCGGTGACGGTGAGCCCGGCCACGGCCACGTTGACCAGGATGCCGTCACCGCCCGCCTCCCACGCCAGGGCGCGGGCCAGGCCGTGCAGGGCCATCTTCGCGGTGCCGTACGGGCCGGGGCCCGGCTGCCCCTCCTCGGCCGCCCCCGACGAGACCAGGACGATCCTGCCGAACCTCCTGCGCCGCATCTCGGGCAGCACCGCCTGGATCAGCAGGGCGTTGCCGACCACGTTGGCGTGCAGCGCGGCGGACCACTCCGCGGCAGGCACGTCCTCGAACGCCACGCTGCCGGGCATGACGGTGCCCCAGCGGACGGCGTTCGCCACGAGCGCGTCCACCGGCCCGGCCGCGGCGACGGCCGGCGCGACGGTCGCGTGGTCCTCCAGGTCCAGGTGTACGGCCGCCGCCTCGCCGCCCTCCTCCTCAATCCGCGCGACCACCTCGGCGGCGCGGTCGGTCCCCGTGTTGTACGTGATCGTGACCCGCGCGCCGGCACGGGCGTAGGCGAGTGCGGTGGCTGCGCCGATGCCGGACGAGCCGCCGGTGACCAGTGCGTGCATGAGAGCCCTTCCCTTGATTAGCCGACTAATTAGCCAGCTAACTAGGGAGGGCGTCCGGTCGCAAGGCGGTTTCGCCGGTAGTGAAAGCGTCAGGGCATGGCGCGGCGGATCAGCTGCGCGAGCAGGCCGCGCTCGCCGGGATCGAACCCGCGCAGGAGGTCCTCGTCCATCGTCGTCCAGATCTCCTCCACGGGCTCGCGCAGCGCCTTGCCCGCGTCGGTCAGATGAACCCGGCTCACCCGCGGCCGGTCGGGGTCCGGGACCCGGTGGACGAAGCCCGTACGCTCCAGGCGCTGGAGTGTCTTGGTGACGGTCGGAGGCTCGACGCCGAGCCGGGCGATCAGTTCGCCCTGGGTCAGGCCGTCCTCCTTCCACAACTGGTTGAGGAACATCTCCTGCCCGACATGCAGGCCGAGTGGGGCCAGCGCGGCGGCCATCCGGTTGCGTTGCGTCTTGACGACCTTGATCAGCGCATACGACAGGGTCTCGTCCAGCATCCTCCCATCTTGCCCGCGGCCAGGATTTTTGGCGCACGGTGACCCAAGGATGAGCGGCCTCTTACCGTGTCGCGCGGTTTAGGCGTCGCCCTGCGCGAAAGGGTGAAGTATCCGGCATGTAGACCCGTCGGGAGACGCAGACGTGACCACACCTGGGGACCCGGACGAAACCCGCCGCGGGCAGGATCCGCGCGAAGGCCGTCCGGAAGAGGACGCGCCCCGCCAAGCTCCGCCGCACCACGAGCCCGAGTGGTGGCGCGAGGGCGCGCTGGACGAAGAGGAACAGGGACCCGTGCTCCGGCCGTACGAGCCGGGGCCGACGGGCGGCGACCAGCCACCGGAGGAGTGGTCCGCCGGCGGCCTGCCCGGCGCCGGCCCCACGGGTGGCGCGGCCCCGGACCCCGCGGCCCCGGACCTTCACGCAGAGCCGGGGAAGGGTGCTGGTGGGGAGGGTGAGGAGCCGATCGCTCCCGCGCCGCCCATTGTGCCGCGCCCGGACGTGCCGCCCCCGCACGAGCCGGCCGGCGAACCTCGTCATCCCGACCTGCCCACCTCACCGGAGGTGCCGCAGCCGACGGGGAGCGACGCCGAGCAGACCCGGGTGTTCCCGGTCCCCGGGAGCACTCCGCCGTACCCGGGCTGGACGTCGACCCCGTCGGAGGGGGAGCGGCCGGGCAGACCCGCGCCGTCACGCTACGAGCAGGGCGACCAGCCGAGCTTCGAACCGCCGGGAGGCGGCACGCCCGGAGCGTCCCCGGCACTCGGGGGCGGCACCCCGGCTCATGAGGCCCCCCGGGACCCGGTAGGCCAGAACCCCCGGGAGGGCCAAGGCGGTCAGGAGGGCCAAGGCGGTCAGGAAGAGCAGGGCGGCTCCGGTCAGGGTGGCCTCGGTCAGAGCTACCACGAAGGGTGGCAGAGCCGGCAGGGGCGGCCGGGCGAGGAGCGGCCGGGCGAGGAGCGGCAGGGCGAGGAGCGGCAGGGCCAGGAAGGCGCGTACCCGGGTGGGGGGCCGCGTGACGACGAGCCGACCGTACCCGGTACGGTCCCCTCCAGCCCGTACGGCGGCCCGCCCGGCTACGGTCCAGGCGCCGGATCGCCGTACGGCATGCCGGGCTACCAGCAGGCCAGGCCGGGCAGCGGCCTGGCCACCGCCTCGCTGGTGCTGGGCGTGGCGAGCCCGTTCCTGGTGTTCGTGTGTTTTACGGGTGTGATCACGGCCATTCTGTCGATAGTCTTCGGCTGCGTGGCCCTCGCCAAACGTGCCGGCAAGGGCCGCGCCATCGCCGGCATCGTGCTGAGCGTCCTGTCGCTGGTCCTGTTCGCGGTCGTGGCCTTCTGGCTGTGGAACGTGGCGCAGGAGTGCGCCGGCCTGCCGCCCCAGCTCGCCGACCGTTGTTTCGAGAGCCGCTTTCCTTGGATGGGCGGCGGCGCCTAGAGCGGCAGGTGTGCTGACAGGTCCGCGCGTGCCCCGCTGGCGTGTACGGCGCCGCTGGCCAGGGCTTCGTCCCAGGTGAGGCGGCCGAGCGCGAGCTCGATCCATGTGCGGCCGTCCATCTCGACCACATTGGGCGGGGTGCCGCGCGTGTGGCGGGGCCCGTCGATGGCCTGCACGGCCGCGTATGGGGGCACGCGCACCTCGACGGTCCTGCCTGGCGCGGCGCTCGTCAGCCGGTCGAGCAGGTGGCGCACCGCCTGCCTGGCCGCGTCGCGTTCGGGCTTGAGCCCGCGGTCGTAGGCGGCCAGAACGGCGGACACGAGCGCGTCGGGCAGGGCGGAAGGGGGCCCGTCGTAGGGAGGTTCGTCGAGGGCGACGAGCTGGCCGTCGAGCGCCGATCTGAGCTTTTCCTGGTCGAGCTTGCGTGGTGACACGCGACCATTGTCTCCCGGGAAGCGTTCATCAAGGCGGAGGTCTTCGTTCACCTGAGGTTTCGCCGGTGGCCGTAGCGTCCCCGCCGTACGATCGCACTCCGATGGAGGACCTGTGTCGAACCCCGAAACGGGAGGTCGGCTGCTTCCGCTGATCTCCACCCCCCACAGTGGTGGCCGATCCGCGCTGACCTGTCAGTTCCGCTGCGGCAACGCGTGCGCGCATGACGTGGCCAACACCACTGGCAATGCCTACTTCGGCGACGTGGTGAAGGAGGCGCTGTCGCGGCGCGGCGTGCTGCGCGCCGGGGCGCTGGGCGCTCTCGTGGCGGGAGTGGGCGCGGCGGGGGCGGCGCCGGCGCTTGCCGAGGCGTCCAGGCCGGCGCCCGCCGAGCGGCACGGCGGACGGGGCGGCGACCTGCGCTTCACGCCGGTGCGGCCGAACAAGGACGACAAGCTGACCATTCCGGAGAACTACCGTTCCTCGGTGGTCGTGCGCTGGGGAGACCCGGTGCTGCCGGACGCGCCGGAGTTCGACTTCGACAACCAGAGCGCCGAGGCGCAGAGCAAGCAGTTCGGGTACAACTGCGACTACGTGACGATGTTCCCGATGGGCCGCGACCGGGCGCTGCTCTGGGTGAACCACGAGTACACCGACGAGAACCTGATGTTCCGCGACTACCCCGGCGGCGCTGAGGCCACCGAGGAGCAGATCAGGATCGGCCTGGCGGGTCACGGCGGCTCGGTCGTGGAGATCGAGCGGGAGGGCCGCGCCGGCGAGTGGAAACTGGTCACCAAGGGGCGTCGCCGCTACAACCGGCGCATCACGGCCGAGACGCCGATGATGTTCTCCGGACCGGCGGCGGGCAGCGCCCTGCTCAGGACGGATGCCGACCCCAAGGGCCGCAAGCCCGTCGGCATGCTGAACAACTGCGCGGGCGGCACGACCCCGTGGGGCACGGTGCTGACCGCCGAGGAGAACTTCGACCAGTACTTCGTCAACGGCGACAAGGTGCCGGCGAAGCAGCAGTCGTACGTCAAGCGTTACACGATCGCGGAGGGCACTCCGGAGATCAGCCGCAGGTTCGACCGGGTGGATGAGCGCTTCGACCTGGCCAAGCACCCGAACGAGTGCAACCGGTTCGGATGGATCGTGGAGATCGACCCGTTCGACCCCGACTCGACGCCGGTCAAACGTACGGCGCTCGGCCGGTTCAAGCACGAGGCGGCCACCACGACGCTGGCCCGTGACGGCCGCCTGGTCGTCTACATGGGTGACGACTCGCGCTTCGAGTACATCTACAAGTTCGTCTCGAAGGAGCGCTACCGGCAGGGGGCCGACCGGCACAACCGCGACCTGCTCGACGAGGGCACCCTGTACGTCGCCAAGTTCACCGGCGACAGCCCGGAGAAGGAGATCGACGGGTCGGGCAAGCTGCCGAAGGACGGCGAGTTCGACGGCTCGGGCGAGTGGATCCCGCTGGTCTCGGGCGACAGGTCGTACGTGAAGGGCATGACCGCGGAGGAGGTGCTCGTCTACACGCGGGTGGCGGCCGACAAGGTGGGCGCGACCAAGATGGACCGCCCGGAGGACATGGAGCGCAACCCGGTCACGGGCGGCGTGTACGTCGCGCTGACCAACAACTCCGACCGCACCCCGGCCCAGGCGGACGAGGCCAACCCGCGCGCCTCGAACAAACACGGCCACGTCCTGGAGATCGTCGAGCGGCGCGACGACGCCGGGGCGAGGAGGTTCTCCTGGTCGGTGCCGCTGGTCTGCGGTGACCCCGACGACGCGAACACCTATTTCGCGGGCTACGACAAGAAGAAGGTCTCGCCGATCTCCTGCCCGGACAACGTGACGTTCGACCGCGACGGCAACCTGTGGATCTCGACGGACGGCAACGCGCTCGGCACGAACGACGGCCTGTTCGTGATGCCGGTACGCGGCAGGGAACGCGGCCATCTGCGCCAGTTCCTCACGGTCCCGCTCGGTGCGGAGACCTGCGGCCCGATGGTCACGAAGGACCAGCGCAGCGTGTTCGTGGCGGTGCAGCACCCGGGCGAGGTCGACGGCGCGAGCCCGGACAACCCGGGAAGCCGCTGGCCCGACGGCGACCAGCCGCGCCCGTCGGTGGCCGTGGTCTGGCACAAGAAGGGCCTCAAGATCGGCTCTTGACCTCAAGTTAAGTTGAGGATCTAGTCTCCACGCCATGAGCATGGAAATGACCGCGTGGCACCAGCTGTATTCGATGAACAACCGGCAGGAGCGTCGCTCCGTCTCCAGGGCGACGCTCCGGCGCATCGCCGCGTTCGCCCGCCCGCACCGCCGCAGGCTGACGGTGTTCCTGCTGCTCAGCGTGGTTATGGCGGGTCTGGCGGTGGGGTCGCCGCTGCTGGCGGGGCGGGTGGTCGACGCGATCTTCAACGCCGAGCCGCTCAGCGTGGTGGTCGTGGTGGCGCTGATGATCGCGGGTCTCGCGGTCGCGGAGGCGGGGATCGGGCTGCTGAACCGCTGGTTGTCCGCGGGGCTGGGGGAGAGCCTGATCCTCGACCTGCGTACGGCCGTCTTCGACCACGTGCAGCGGATGCCGATCGCGTTCTTCACCAGAACCCGCACGGGCGCGCTGGTCAGCCGGCTCAACAACGACGTGATCGGCGCGCAGCGGGCGTTCACCGACACCCTGTCCAGCGTGGCGGGCAACGTCGTGACGCTCGCTCTGACGCTCGTCGCCATGGTCGCCATCTCCTGGCAGATCACGCTGCTCGCGCTGGTGCTCCTGCCCGTGTTCATCGTGCCCGCACGGCGCATGGGCACGCGGATCGCGAAATTGCGGCGCGAGGCGGCCGACCACAACGCCGCCATGGGCAACCAGATGACCGAGCGGTTCTCGGCGCCGGGCGCGACCCTGGTCAAGCTGTTCGGCCGCCCCGCGCACGAGTCGGCCGCGTTCGCCTCCCGGGCCCGCCGGGTGCGCGACATCGGCGTACGCACCGCCATGACGCAGACGATCTTCGTGACCGCGCTGACCCTGGTGTCGGCGCTCGCGCTGGCCCTCGTGTACGGGCTCGGCGGCTTCTACGCGCTGCGCGCCGAGCTCGCCCCCGGCGCGGTGGTGTCGATGGCCATGCTGCTCACCCGCCTGTACGCCCCGCTGACCGCGCTGGCCAGCGCCCGCGTGGACGTCATGAGCGCGGTCGTCAGCTTCGAGCGCGTCTTCGAGGTGCTCGACCTCAAGCCGCTCATCCAGGAGAAGCCCGACGCCCGCGAGGTGCCCGAGGGCCCCGTGTCGGTCGAGTTCGACGACGTGCGCTTCGGCTATCCGTCGGCGGACAAGGTCTCGCTCGCCTCGCTGGAAGAGGTCGCCACGCTGGACACGCGCGGCGGCGTCGAGGTGCTGCACGGCGTCTCGTTCCGGGCCGAGCCCGGACAGATGGTGGCGCTGGTCGGCTCGTCCGGCGCGGGCAAGTCCACGATCGCGCAGCTCCTGCCCAGGTTGTACGACGTCGACGCGGGCTCCGTACGGCTCGGCGGGGTGGACGTACGCGACCTGACCGCCGACTCGATCCGCGACACGCTCGGCATGGTCACGCAGGACGGGCACCTGTTCCACGACACGATCAGGGCCAACCTGCTCCTGGCCAGGCCGGAGGCGGAAGAGGACGACCTGTGGGACGCGCTCACCAGGGCCCGCCTGGCCACGCTGATCGAGTCGTTGCCCGACGGGCTCGACACGGTGGTGGGCGAGCGCGGCTACCGGCTGTCGGGCGGCGAACGCCAGCGCCTGACGATCGCCCGGCTGCTCCTGGCCAGGCCCAGGGTGGTGATCCTGGACGAGGCCACGGCGGCGCTCGACTCCACCTCGGAGGCGGCGGTGCAGGCGGCGCTCGGCGAGGCGCTGGAAGGGCGTACGGCGGTGGTGATCGCTCACCGGCTCTCCACGATCCGCGCCGCCGACGTCATCCTGGTGATCGAGGACGGGCGGGTGGTCGAGCGCGGCACGCACACCGAGCTGCTCGAAGCCGGGGGCCGGTACGAGGAGCTGTACCGCACTCAGTTCGCCGAGCCGGCGGTGGCCGAGGCGGTGGCCTGAGGCTCGGCGGGCTCGGCGGCTTCGTCGCATGGGGCCGGCTTGCGCAGCGAGTGGAGCGCGACCGGGATGCCCACGAGCATCACGACCGCCGCGACGACCAGGGCGAACCGGTAGCCGTCGAGGAAGGCGAGCAGCGGCGCCCGGTCTCCGGCCGCCTGCCTGACGCTCAGGACCGCGCCCAGCACTGTGACGCCGAGCAGCCCGAACACCTCACGTGACACGTTGAACATGCCCGAGGCCACGCCCGCCCTGTCCTTGGGCATGCCGTTGAGCACCGCGGCCGTCAGGGGCACCAGCATGCCGCCGCCCAGGCCGTACAGCAGGAACCAGGGCAGGACGTCCGTGTAGCCGCCGTCGGCGCCGACGCGGGAGATCAGGTAGATCGCGACGCCCATGAGCGCCATCCCTAGCGCCACCGTGCGTCCGATGCCGAGCCAGGAGGTGATGCGCTGCGATGACATCGCGACCACGGCCATGACGAGCGCCATCGGCACGAACGCGGCGCCGGCCTCGGTGGGGGAGAAGCCCAGCACGTTCTGCAGCCACAGCGCGCTGAAGAAGTAGATGCCGAACACACCGAACGACCAGATCCCGCTGGTGAGCAGCCCGCCGCTGAACACCCGCGAGCGGAACAACACCATCGCCGCCATCGGCTCCGCGGCCCGGGACTCCACCAGCACGAACGCCGACCGCGGGGGCGATCGCGGATCGGGCCCTGGAGATCGGCGACGCCGAAGGACTCGACGCCGTCACGATCCGGCGGCTGGCCTCCGACCTGGGCGTCACCCCGATGGCTCTGTACTGGCACTACAAGAACAAGGAACAGCTGATCATCGGCATGGCCGACCACCTGATCCGCGGCTTCGCGCCCAAGCCTGCCGACGAGCGCCCATGGCAGGAGCAACTGCGCGACCTGGTCGAGAGCCTGATCAGGACCCTGCGCGCTCACCCTTGTGCCAAGGACGTGATCGAGCAGATCGACGCCGTCGCGGTGCCGAACTTCCTGGCCGTCTGGGACCAGGCGCTCAGGCTGACCCGCGCGGCGGGGTTCAGCGTGGAGGAGAGCTGCCTGATCACGCAGTACCTGCTGCACAGCGCCATCGCCATCGCCGACGCCCCGGTCATCCAGCAGGCGTCCCCGTCCGGCGAGGACGATGCGCAGCGGGTCAGGCGCAAGCGGCTCGGCCTGCAGTCACTGCCCGCCGACAGCTACCCGCACCTGGTGGAGATGGCCGGCCCGCTGGTCGAGCGGAAAGACCCGCACCTGTACGACACGTTCGGCGTCGACCTGGTGCTCAGCGGCATAGAAGCACTGGCGGCCCGGCGTTAGGGTCGTGGTTCATGGCCTTTGAGTTGATCTGCGAGATCGAACCGCCGACCAAGCCCGACATGAAGCACGTCAGGCACCAGATCGGCACCATGAGCAAGGTCGCCCACACCTTCCTCATCCCCGACAACCACATCGGCCGCGCCACCGTGTCGAGCGTCGCGGTGGCGCACGAGGTCGAGGCGATGGGCGGGCGAGGCATCGCCTGCCTCAACTCGCGCGACCGCAACCTGCTCGGCTTCCGCCGCGACCTGCTGACGGCGGCCGCGTACGGCGTCGACCAGTTCCTGTTCGTCTACGGCGACAAGCCGGCGAGCGGCAACCGTACGAGCGATCTCACGGTGCGATCGATGATCGAGGAGGCCAGGGAGTTCTCACCCGGCTCCCGCCTGGGAGCGGCGGCGGGGTTGCGTCCGCTGCCGGCCTGGAAACGCGCGGCCGACTTCCTCTTCCTCCAGGTCTCCTTCTCGGTGGAGGCCCAGTTGCGCTGGCGCGAGGCGCACCCGGTGGACGCGCCGGTCTACGCGGGCGTCATGGTGCTGGCCAGCGCCGGCCACGCCCGCAGCCTGGCCACGACGATTCCCGACATCGCGCTGCCCGACGCTCTGGTGGAGCAGGTGACCGGCGACCGCCAGGCGGGTGTGGAGGCGGCCTGCGAGCAGGTGCTCGCCCTGCGCGACTCCGGCGCCTTCGACGGCGTGCACCTCATCCCCGTCTCCCGCTACCGCGACGTCGAACGCCTGCTCGCCCCCGCCCTCGGATGAGACATGCGCCAGAGCGCCACCAGCGGTCGGTCAGCGGCCGGTAGGAGCCCGGTCAGCGGGGGGCGGCAGTCTCGCCGGCATGGATATCACCCAGATCGCGGGAAGCAGGGACGACTTCCAGCTCGTCCGTCACATGACCCTGGAGGGCGGCCAGGCCGAGATCGGCCGGCGGCTCACCGAGGAGGCGCTGCGGCTCGGCTGGCGGCCGCAGCCGTCGGACCCCACCGTGAACCGGGCCAGGCGGGCCTGGTTCGAGCGGCACTGGCCGCAGCATCACGCCCGGATGGACGGCGCGGCCGAGGCGCTCGGCCTGGACCCGGGCCAGGACGAGCTCGCCCTCGACGGGCTGTGGTACATCCCGGCGGGATTCGGCTGCTCGGCCCTGTGGGTCCCGCCGTCCGCGTCGGCGGACGGGCACGGCCGGATCGGGCGCAACTACGACTTCTTCACGATGACCACCAGCGAGGTCATGGCGACCGAGCCGGTGCCGGGCGAGTTGCCGATGGCGTCGCGCCCGTACGTGATCACCACGATTCCGGACGAGGGCCTCGCCTCCACAGTGATCACCATGTCCGACCTGGACGGCTGCATGGACGGGATGAATGAGGCCGGGCTGGCGGTGACGCTGCTCAACGCCGACCTCGACCAGGGGTCCCCGCCGGAGGACGTCTCCCCGCAGGTCGGGCTGAGCAGCGTGCAACTGCCCCGGTTCCTGGTGGAGACCTGCGAGAACGTGGAACAGGCCAAGCAGGCGCTGCTCGGCGCCAAGCAGTACGACCACGGGGCGCCGTTGCACTACCTGGTGGCCGACGCGCACGGTGAGGCGTTCGTGTGGGAGCGCGGCCGGGACGGCGCCGAGCACATCGTGGAGTTCGGCGACGCGCCGCTCTGCGTCACGAACCACTCGCTGCGCCGCCACTCGGACCCGATGGCGCTGCCCGCCGACACCGAGACCACGTTCGGCACGTACGGGCGGCTGCGCACCCTGTACGAGCGCAGCAAGGGCGTCACGCTGTCGGGCCGCGACCTGCGGGAGAGCCTGGAAGCGGTGCGGCCCTCCGAACCCACGCCGTACCCCACGCTCTGGAGCACCTTCTTCGACACCGCCGAGCGGACCCTGTCGACCTCCTTCTACCTGGGGCCCGAGCGCTTCACCGAGGAGGTGGTGTTCAGCGCGCGCCGAGGTTAGCGGGCACGTGCGCGCAGCCCTTCGACGTCGTGAATGGTCACGCGCCGCCGCCCGGTCTCGATCAGGCCGCGGTCACGCAGCGTGCGCAGCGCCTTGCTGACGGCCTCGCGGGACGAGCCTGTCCAGCCGGCCAGCTCGTCCTGCGACAGCGGGAGCGCGACGCGTAGGCCGCTGGTGGTCTGCTCGCCGTACCGGTCGGCCAGTTCGAGCAGGCGCGTCGCCACCCTGCCCGTGGTGTCGAACGCGCCGTACTCGATGCGCTTTCTGTCGGAGTCGCGCAGCCGCTCGCTGACGAGCTTCATGAGCAGCACCGCGACGCGCCCGTGCGCCTCCAGGAAGGAGACGAAGTCGCGCACGACGAGGCCGGTGACGGGCTCCAGCGTGGTGACCGTGGCCGAGCGCGGTGAGCCGTCGATGGCCGACTGCTCGCCGATCAGCCCGCCGGGGCCGCGTACGGCGAGCACCACCTCGTTGCCGCTGCTCGTGTGCGAGGAGACCTTCACCCGGCCTTCCAGCAGCACGAGCACCCACTCGTACGTGTCGCCCTCGGTGATGACGGTCGTGCCGCGGTCCCAGCGGCGCCGCCGTCCCGCCGCGCGCAGCGCCGCCACCTCCTCGTCGGTGAGCAGGGACAGGAACTCGCCGGGCTCTGCGTTCATGGCCCGATTATGTCGGTATAGAGGACGACCTTCTACGGCAGATCGGTGAGAACGTACGCCGCGACGAGCTCCTCCTTGCCCTTGAGGTTGAGCCGCCCCAGGGACCGCACCGTCGCGTCACGGCCCAGTTGCCTGTACGTCGTCTCGCCGATGACGACCGTGCCGGGCTCGGCGACGCCCTGGAGCCTGGCGGCCACGTTGACGCAGTCGCCCATCGCGTTGAAGCCGCGCAGCTCGGGGCTGCCGATGTTGCCGACCAGGGCGGGGCCGGTGTTGACGCCCACCCGGAACGTCGGCCACTCGACGTCGTCGACCCGCTTCCACGCCATCTCCTCGGCCACCTCGGCCGCGGCGCGCTGCATGTCGAGCGCGGCCCGGCAGGCGGCCCTGGCGTGATCGGCCTGCAGGGCGGGCGCGTTGAACAGGGCGAGCAGCGCGTCTCCGACGAACTGCACGATCGTGCCGCCGTTGTTCAGGATGCAGGGCACGGCCGCCGTGTGGTAGCGGTTGAGCATCTCGACGATCTCGCCGGGCGCCACCTTCTCGGAGAACGTCGTGAAGCCCTTGAGGTCGGCGAAGAGCGCGCTCAGCTCCTTCACCTCACCGCCGAGCGCGGCCTGACCCGGGTCGGCGAGCAGCGCGTGCGCCACGTCGGGCGACATGTACTGGTGGAACAGGGTGTGCAGCTCCTGGTAGAGGCGGGCGTTCTCCAGGGAGATGGACAGCTGCCCCGCCAGCGTGGCGGCCAGCGCCTCGTCCTGGCTGGTGCGGCCGATCGGCACCTCCAGCACACCGGCGAGCCTGCCCTTGACGGTCAGGGGGAAGGCGAGCAGGTGGTCGCGCCGGATCGGGGCGTCACCGTCGAAGCGGTAGTCGCGCGAGCCGATCTGCGTGCTCCCGTCGGCGACCAGCCCGATCTTGACGTCGCCGTACGCCTGCCGCACCCGCTCCAGTGACGAGGCCAGCAGCTCCTGTTCGGGCAGGCCGACCCGGGTCTGGGCGCTCACCGAGACCAGGGCGGCCAGCCGCTCCGACAGCTCACGCTCGTTGACCAGCGCCTCGCCGGCCCGGTCGAGCACCGCAGCCTGGCCCTCGTTGAGCCGGAACTTGCCCGCCAGCCGGGCAGCGGCCAGCGGTTCGCCGCGGCGTACGTGCTCGACCAGCTCTTCGAGCGCCTTGTCGTAGTCCTGCTGGATGCGGCGGACGGTCGCGGCCAGCGCCACCGAGTCGAACAGCCCGCCGCTCGCCCCCTCACGCCTGAACTGCAGGTAGGCGCTGTAGGCCACGAACACGAAGGCGAACGTGAGCAGCAGGTGCCACTCCCACCAGGACAGGTGCCAGTTGAGCTGCGACATCCCGGCGACCATGCTCTCGGCCAGCAGCGCGTACGCCGTGATGAGGCTGATCAGCATGGCCGACGGGCGGCGGCGGTGCAGCCGGAACATCAGCACGCTGGCCGCGCCGTAGAGCAGCAGACCGGGAATGGACGCCCACACCAGCCAGCCGATCGGCGTGACCACCGGCGGCTCGCTGAGCGGTGTCAGGCCGGGAACGAGCGACGTGACACCCCACAACACCATGACGCCGGCGAGCGCGCCGCGGATGAAGTGCTGGGCGCCGAGCACGGACTTGGCCGCAGCCTCGCCCATCGGCAGCGCCGAGCCGAGCGCGAACACCGCCGCGATCGACAACCCCAGCTGCTGGCCCAGGTCGAAGCCGAGCGAGCCGGTCGGCAGGATGATCTTGGGGGTGGCCAGGCCGTGCAGGAAGAAGAAACCCGCGCTGCTCAGGAACACCATGGAGACGAGGAAAAGGCGGGCGTCGTCGCGGCGCCGTGACGCCTCGCTGATCATGACGCCGAGCACGACGTTGACCCCGGCCACCAGGACGATCATCCAGAAGTGGCTGGCGTTGTGCTGCCAGGAGATGTTGATGTGCGGCTGGCTCAGCAGCAGCCAGAGGCCGAGCAGCGGCAGGACGAGGTGGATGCCCCACACCACGCCGCGCACCGGCTGGGTGGCGGGAGGCAGGTAGGGGGAC